>JBJHBD010000062.1:0-17749 GCA_050485305.1 Gemmatimonadota bacterium | reverse complement strand
CCACAGGCGGCACCGGGGGGTCCTGGGCCACCCCGGCCCAGGCACCGGCCAGGAGGAGGAGGGCCGCGAGGGACCAGAGGAGGAGGACGCCGCGGGAAGGTCGGATCATGCCGGCGGGGGGCGCGGGATCGGGTGGGACGGGGTTGCCCCCGTGGGAACGGTCCCAAGTCTACCGAGTGGGACGCCCATCTGCCACTCCGACCGACTCCCCCTCCCGGATGCGCCGATTTGGCGGAGCTCCGAGGAGATTTCCCGGCACGGAGGTTGCACCCGGTCCCAACCCGTCACACCCGCCCCTGCGGGTCGTGTACAGGATCCCGCACTGGAACCGAATCACCCGAGCAATCGAGGAGAAGATATGGGCAAGGTCATCGGAATCGACCTGGGGACGACAAACTCCGTCGTCGCCGTGATGGAGGGCGGAGAGCCCGTCGTGATCCCCAACTCGGAGGGGGGGCGCACCACTCCGTCGGTGGTGGGCTTCGCCAAGGATGGGGAGCGCCTCGTGGGCCAGGTGGCCCGCCGCCAGGCCATCACGAACCCGACCAACACCATCTTCTCCATCAAGCGGTTCATGGGGCGCGGGTACGCCGAGGTGGCGGACGAGCGTGGAAAGGTTCCCTACGACGTGGTCCAGGACGGAGAGGGGCGGGTGCAGGTGAAGGTTCCCAATGCGGACAAGACCTTCAACCCGCCGGAGATCTCGGCCATCGTCCTCCAGAAGATGAAGCAGACCGCCGAGGACTATCTGGGGCAGACGGTGAGCCAGGCGGTCATCACCGTCCCCGCCTACTTCAACGACGCCCAGCGGCAGGCCACCAAGGACGCGGGGAAGATCGCCGGCCTCGAGGTGCTCCGGATCATCAACGAGCCCACCGCCGCGGCTCTCGCCTACGGACTGGACAAGGAGAAGGACGAGAAGATCGCCGTCTTCGACCTGGGAGGAGGGACGTACGACATTTCGGTTCTGGAGTTGGGTGACGGGGTCTTCGAGGTGAAGGCCACCAACGGCGACACCCATCTCGGCGGGGACGACTTCGATCAGCGGGTCATCGACTGGCTGGTGGAGGAGTTCAAGAAAGATCAGGGGATCGACCTCTCCAAGGACCCCATGGCGCTCCAGCGCCTCAAGGAGGCGGCAGAGAAGGCGAAGATGGAGCTGTCGTCCACCATGCAGACCGACATCAACCTCCCCTTCATCACCGCCACCCAGGAAGGACCGAAGCACCTGAACGTGACCCTTTCCCGGGCCAAGTTCGAGCAGCTCGTGGATGACCTCATCCAGCGAACCATCCCCCCCATGAAGGCGGCGCTGAAGGACGCGGGGCTGGAGCCCGGCGAGGTGGACGAGGTAATCCTGGTGGGAGGCTCCACCCGGATCCCCAAGATCCAGCAGGTGGTGAAGGACTTCTTCGGGAAGGAGCCCCACAAGGGGGTGAATCCCGACGAGGTGGTGGCCGTCGGCGCCGCCATCCAGGGAGGCGTCCTGGCCGGTGACGTGAAGGACGTCCTGCTTCTGGACGTGATCCCTCTCTCCCTGGGGATCGAGACGCTGGGCGGGGTCATGACCACCCTCATCGAGCGGAACACCACCATCCCCACCAAGAAGACGGAGACCTTCTCCACCGCCGAGGACAACCAGACTACGGTGGAGATTCACGTGCTCCAGGGGGAGCGAAAGATGGCGCTGGACAACAAGACCATCGGGAAGTTCCAGCTCACCGGGATTCCGCCGGCACCCCGGGGGCTCCCCCAGGTGGAGGTGACCTTCGACATCGACGCCAACGGGATTCTCCACGTCTCCGCCAAGGATCGCGCCACCGGGAAGGAGCAGAAGATCCGCATCGAAGCGTCTTCCGGGCTGTCGGAGGCCGAGATCGACCGGATGGTGAAGGACGCCGAGTCCCACGCCTCGGAAGATGAGGAGCGTCGGAAGCAGGTGGAGGCGCGCAACACCCTCGACTCCCTCGTCTACCAGGTGGAGAAGGACTCCGCCGAGTGGGGCGACAAGGTGGGTGCCGACGAGAAGGAGCGGCTGGATCGGGCGGTGGAGGCCGGGCGTGAGGCCCTCAAGGGGGACGACGCCGGAGCCATGAACGCCGCCCGGGACGAGCTCATGCAGGCCTTCAGCGCCGCCGGTCAGCAGGTGTACCAGGCCCAGGCCGCGGAAGCCGGTGCCGAGGTTCCCTCAGACGAGCCGGTGGTGGAGGAGCCCACCGCCTCCGATGACGACGAGGTGGTGGAGGCGGATTACGAGATCGTAGAGGAGGAGAAGAACTGATCTTGCTCCCCCTGCGCGCAGAAGGGCAGAAGGGAGGATGGGGGTCCGGGCAACCGCTCGGACCCCCATCCGCATCGTAAAGATGGCGCAACGCCCGGATCCCATCCTCCCGGTCCGGGTAGAAGACCTCCGACGTTTGGGGCGTCCCGCCCCGGCATCTGTCGAGTGACCCTAACGACAACCGCATCACGAGGTACGATCGATGTTCGATCCACTCCGCTCCAAGCTCCGTGTGCTCCTCTACACGAGCGCGATCTTCCTCCTGGGCATCGGGAGTGCTTCCCTCCTGGGGTGGACAGGTACGTCTTTCGCCGCACCCATCTTCCGCGAAGTCCCGCCGGTGTCGGAGGAGGAGGTTCGTCCCGCCGTGGACCTCTCCAACTCCTTCATCGCCATCTCCGAGGCGGTCACTCCGGCCGTGGTCCGTATCGAGGTGGAGCGGTCCCGCACGGTGGCCTCCTCCCCCGCCGACCCCCTCCGTTGGTTCTTCGAGGGCCCCGGTGAGCGCGGGCGTGAGCAGCCCGAACAACGAGAGCAACTCCAGACTTCGGGAGGGAGCGGCTTCATCGTCAGCCCGAACGGATACATCCTGACAAACGACCATGTGGTGAGCGGGGCCTCCCAGATCCGAGTTCACCTCCCGGACCGGAGGGAGTATCTGGCCACCCTGGTAGGTACGGATCCCACCACCGATGTGGCGGTCATCCGAATCGACGAGCGCAACCTCCCCACCATGAGTCTCGGGAGCTCCGGAGACGTCCGGGTGGGGGAGTGGGTTCTGGCCGTGGGGAATCCGGGATTCGGGAGCGGCTCCTCGCTGGACTACACGGTAACGGCAGGGATCGTGAGCGCCATCGGTCGTCCCCTCGCCCTAATCCAGGGTGAACTCCAGCGGCAGGAGGAGTGGCGGGAGGTGGCCCGCTTCGCCATCGAGGACTTCATCCAGACCGACGCCGTCATCAACCCGGGCAACTCGGGAGGCCCCCTGGTGAACATGCGAGGGCAGGTGGTGGGGATCAATTCGGCCATCGCCTCCCGCACCGGCTTCTATCAGGGGTACGGCTTCGCCATCCCGGTGGACCTGGCGAAGCGGATCATGGAAGACCTCATCGAGTACGGAGAGGTGCGCCGCGCCTTCCTGGGAATCTCCATGAACGAGATCACCCCCGTGGACGCCGAGTACTACGGACTCCCCCGCACCACCGGAGTCCTTGTCCAGGATGCGGAGGCGGGAGGGCCGGCCGCTTCGGCGGGTCTCCGCCAGGAGGATGTGGTGGTGGCGGTAGATGGCCAGGCGGTGGAGCGCCCGGGGCAGCTCCAGACCATCATCGCCCAGAAGCGCCCGGGGGATCGGGTGGCGGTGCGATACTACCGCGACGGGCGCGCCCAGGAGGTGACGGTGCGGCTCGGGCAGGCCCCCATTCAGCCGCGCGCCGCCCAGCCGGTGGCCGAGACAACCCGAACCGAGGAACGCCTCGGCCTCCAGGTGGGTCCCCTGGATGACCAGGTGGCCCGCCGGTTCGGATACGAGGAGGCCGGTGGGGTGGTGGTCCGAGGGGTCTCCCCCGGAGGTGCGGCGACTCGCGCCGGAATCGTCGCCGGAGAGAAGGTTCTGGAGATCAATCGTCAACCGGTGAACGCCGTAGAGGATGTGAACCGGGCCCTGATGGAGGTGTCCGCCGGGGATGTGGTGAATCTGCGCCTGGGCGATCCGAATGGTACGACCCGGGTGGTGAACGTTCGACTCCCCCGGTGAGCAGGCTGTTGAGGGTGCGAGAATCCCATCCCACCGGGGATCAGGGATACGGACCGGGTCCGGCGAGGGTGCCGGACCCGGTCTTCTTGTCCCCTCTTCGCGTTGATGGGCCCCGGGAGCCCGGTTATCTTTCGGGGTTCCACTGAAGCCCGCTCTTCCCCCTTTTTGGCGAAAGTGGCGGAACTGGTAGACGCGCGAGACTTAGGATCTCGTGGCTTCGTGCCGTGGGGGTTCGAGTCCCCCCTTTCGCACTCCTCTCTTCATCTTATCCATCGGTTTCATGACCATCGACATCACCCGGGTCCAGGTCTCCCTCGAAGAGGGGGAACGCTGGCGGCGGACCCTGAACGTCACCATCCCCGCCGACATCGTGGGGGCCGAGCGACAGGCGGCGATCCGCAAGCTCTCCTCCCGACTGAAGCTCCCGGGGTTCCGGGAGGGGAAGATCCCCCCGAAGGTGGTGGAGAAGCGGTTCGGCCCCGCCGTGGATCAGGAGCTGGTGGATCGGGTCATCGGAGAGGCGTACCGGGGCGTTCTCGACCGGGAAGGGCTCCGCCCCATCTCGGAAGGGGAGGTCCAGGAGATCGACTTCCGCCCGGAGGCGGATCTCACCTTCCAGATCACCTTCGATGTGGCTCCCACCGTGGATTTCTCGGTAGTGGACGGGTTCTCGGTGGAGCGCCCCTCCGTGGCCATCGGTGAGGATGAGATCGAGAAGGTGCTGGACCGGGTCCGGGAGCAGGAAGGGACCTGGATCCCCGTGGAGGGCGGGACGCCCGCCGATGGGGACATGGTTTCGGTGCGAATCCAGCGCCTCTCGGTGGAAGGGGATGAACCCCGCCGGTACGAGTTCGTCCTGGGGAAGAACGAGGCAATCCCCCAGGTGGAGGAGTCCATCCGCACTCTCGAGGTGGGAACCCAGGGAGAGTTCACCGTCGCCTTCCCCGACGACTTCCCCGACGAGGAGCGGCGTGGGGAGTCCGACGAACTCCGGATCTTCCTGGATGGCCGGAAGACGCTGGAACTCCCTGAACTGGACGACGCCTTCGCCGCCAAGGTGGGCCCATTCGATTCGCTGGAGGCCCTCCGGACCCGGATCCGGGAAGATCTGGAGAAAGAGGCGGAAAGCGAGGCGGAGGCGGTGGTGCGAGCCGGGCTCATGGAGCAGCTCCTGACCGCCAACCCCTTCGAGGTTCCCGACTCCATGATCGACCAGTACCTAAAGTCGGTGCTGGGCGAAGACAACGAACTCACCGAAGATCAGTTCCGTAAGGCCCGCACCGAGCTCTACCCCCAGGCCGAACACGCGGTGAAGCGGTTCATCGCCGTGGAGGAGCTGGCCCGGAATCGGGAGCTGGCCGCCACCGAGGAGGAGATCGACGAGCGGGTGGAGGCCATCGCGAAGGACTCGGGGACCCCCGCCGGCGAGGTGTACACCCGCCTCCAGAAGGCGGGAAGGCTGGAACAACTCGAACGGGAGATCACCGACCGGAAGGTGTTCGAGTTCCTTAAGGCCGGCTCCACCATTACCGAAGCTTCCTGAAGACGACACCCCACACGGGAACCCACGGAATGCCCATCTACCCACCGTACGTCATCGAGCGCACCAGCCGGGGCGAACGCAGCTACGATATCTTCTCCCGCCTCCTCATGGACCGCATCGTGTTCCTGGGGAGCGGCATCGATGATACCGTGGCCAACATCATCGTGGCTCAGCTCCTCTTCCTCGATGCGGAGGATCCGGAGCGGGACATCTTCCTCTACATCAACTCGCCGGGAGGGAGTGTCTACGCCGGGCTGGCCATCTACGACACCATGCAGCACCTGCGGGCTCCGGTAGCCACCTTCTGCGTGGGGATGGCGGCGTCCATGGGAGCCATCCTCCTGGCGGGAGGAGCGAAGGGGAAGCGAAGCGCGCTCCCCAACTCCCGCATCATGATCCACCAGCCCTCCTCCGGGTATCAGGGAACGGCGGCGGACATCGAAATCGCGGCGAAGGAGGTCCTCGGAATCCGGGAGCGGCTGAACGAGATCCTCGCCGAGCACACCGGACAGTCGGCGGAGCGGATTGCACAGGATGTGGACCGGGACCGGTTCATGAGCCCCCAGGATGCGGTGGAGTACGGACTCATCGACCGCGTCATTTCGAGCCGGGAAGGGGTGGACAAGCCCAAGGATGCCGACGAACCGGGAGGGGGTTCTTAGGAACACGCCAGGGGTCCGGGCGCCGGACCCATTCGCGAAGGAAGGATGGAAGACATGTCGAGCGACAAGCACCTGCGCTGCAGCTTCTGCGGCAAATCCAAGGACTCGGTTCGGAAGTTCATCTCCGGCCCGAGTGTCTACATCTGCAATGAGTGCGTGGCGCTCTGCAATGAGATCCTGGCGGAAGAGGAAGAACGGGAGGTCATAGAGTCCTCCGTCCCTTCCCTCACCCCCCAGGAGATCAAGGACGTTCTGGACCAGTACGTGGTGGGGCAGGAGGAGGCGAAACGCTCCCTGTCGGTGGCCGTCTACAACCACTACAAGCGGGTCAATCACCAGGGAGTGCTGGACGATGTGGAGGTGGAGAAGGCCAACATCCTTCTCATCGGACCCACCGGGGTGGGGAAGACGCTCCTGGCCCAGACGCTCGCACGGGTGCTGAATGTCCCCTTCACCATCGCCGACGCCACCACCCTCACCGAGGCCGGGTACGTGGGCGAAGACGTGGAGAACATCCTCGTCCGCCTCCTTCAGGCCTCCGAGTACAACATCACGGACTGCGAGCGGGGGATCATCTACATCGACGAGATCGACAAGATCTCCCGGAAGTCGGAAAACCCCTCCATCACCCGTGATGTGTCAGGGGAGGGCGTACAGCAGGCGCTTCTGAAGATCCTGGAGGGGACCGTGGCCTCCGTCCCCCCTCAGGGCGGTCGGAAGCACCCCCAGCAGGAATACATCCAGATTGATACCCGGAACATCCTCTTCATCTGCGGGGGCGCCTTCGACGGACTGGAGAAGATCGTGGAGGCCCGTATCGGGGCCCGGCGCATCGGTTTCGGCGGTGACGGCGAGGAAGAAGAGGAGGGGCGGGAGCGGATCCGGGAGGACTTGCTGGCGGGAACCGAACCGGAAGATCTCCAGCGCTTTGGCCTCATTCCCGAGCTGGTGGGACGCCTCCCCGTCATGGTGACGCTCGAGGACCTGGACGAGGAGGCCCTGGTGCAGATCCTCCAGGAGCCCAAGAATGCCCTCGTGAAACAGTATTCCAAGATGTTCGACCTGGAGGGGATTGGCCTCACCTTCGACCCGGAGGCCATCCGGGCGGTGGCGCGCAGAGCGCTCAAGCGGGGAACCGGTGCCCGAGGCCTCCGGGCCGTCCTCGAAGAGATCATGCGAGACATCATGTTTGAACTCCCCTCCCGGGACGATGTCCGGGAAGTGGTCATCACCGTGGAGTCGGTGGATAAGGGGATCCCCCCCCTCCTCGTCCTTCACAACGAGCCTCGGAAGAAGGAGGCCTGACCCCGACCGTGGAGAGCGGAAGCCCTTGGGCGAGGTAAAGCGCGACGACGACGTGGGGGTGACCCTCCCCGAACGCCTCCCGGTTCTGGCGCTCCGGGACCTGGTCTTCTTCCCCTCCATGGTCCTCCCCCTCCTTGTGGGGCGCCCCCGTTCGGTAGGGGCGCTGGAGGAAGCCGACGGTGCCGAGCGGCTCCTCCTCCTGGTGGCCCAGCGGGACGCGGAGGTGGAAGAGCCCACCGCCGCCGACCTGAACCGGGTGGGAACGGTGGTTCGCCTCGTCCAGTCCACCCCCCTCGCGGACGGAACGTGGCGGGTCGTATTCGAGGGGCTCATGCGGGCCTCCGTCCGTCGCTTCCTCCCCGGGGGCGGCCCCTTTCGCGCCGAGGTGACCCCTCTCCCCTATCTGGATCCGGACGAGCCGCTCCAGGTGGAGGAGGAGGCGCTCGTCCGGCGGGTGCAGCGCGGAATGCGGGAGTACGTGCACCTCCACCGGGAGCTCCCCGAAGATCTGGCCGCCACCCTCTCCGAGGTGGAAGATCGGATCCGCCTTGGCCACCTCATGGCCGGCCACCTCCTCCTCCCATCCACCGAAAAACAGGCTCTCCTGGAGGCGCCCACCCGGGAGGCGCTCTATGCCGGTCTGGCAGAACTCCTGGATCGGGAGCTGGAGATCCTCCAGATCGAGGCCCGGCTCGACCGCGAAATCCGGAGCCAGCTCAACCAGGACCGGAAACAGCACTTCTTCCAGGAACAGCTCCGGGTCATCCACCGGGAGATGGAAGAGGACTCGGAGTGGTCTGACCTGGAGCGGAGGCTGGCGAGCGCGGATCTCCCCGAACAGGCCAGGGAGCGGGTCGACCGGGAGTTTGAGCGACTCCAGCGGATGAACCCCATCGCTCCGGAGGCAGGCGTCATCCGGGGGTACCTGGAGTGGATCCTCGCCCTCCCCTGGAGTGAGCAGACCCAGGACAACCTGGATGTGGCCCATGCCCGGGAGATCCTGGAAGAGGCCCACTTCGGCCTGGACGAGGTGAAGGACCGGATCCTGGACCACATCGCCGTCCTCTCCCTCGTGGGCGCCCTCCAGGGGCCTGTCCTCTGTCTGGTGGGCCCGCCAGGGGTGGGGAAGACGTCTCTGGGTATGAGCATCGCCCGGGGACTGGATCGCCGATTTGTACGGGTGGCGCTGGGTGGGATCCGGGATGAGGCCGAGATTCGCGGGCACCGGCGAACGTACGTGGGTGCCCTCCCCGGTCGGGTGCTCCAGGGGATGCGCCGGGCGGGATCCCGCAACCCGGTCTTCCTTCTCGACGAGGTGGACAAGGTGGTCCGGGACGGACATGGTGACCCCTCGGCCGCCCTCCTGGAGGTTCTGGACCCGGAACAGAACCGGAACTTCCAGGACCATTACCTGGAGTTGGACTTCGACCTCTCCGAAGTTCTCTTCATCGCCACCGCCAATACGCTGGCGGGGATCCCGGACGCCCTTCGCGACCGGATGGAGGTGATCCGGATCCCCGGGTATCTGGACACGGAGAAGAAGACCATTGCCGAGCGGCACCTGGTCCCGGCTCAGCTCCGTTCCCACGGACTCGATCCGGAAGGGTACTCGGTCACCTCGGGAGCCATCTCCCGGATCATCGAGGACTACACCCGGGAGGCAGGCGTCCGGGAGCTGAACCGAGCGCTGGCACGTGTGGCGCGGAAGCTGGCCCGGGAGGCCGCCGAGGGGGATGGGACCGAAGCCAGGCGCCCTCCGGTAGGGGCGGAAGACCTCCGCTCCCTCCTGGGTCCTCCGCCGCACCAGCGAACGGGGCGTGACGGAGACCCGGACCGGGTGGGGATGGGGACCGGCCTCGCCTGGACCGCCGTGGGGGGCGAGGTCCTGGAGGTCGAGGTGGCGGTAGTCCCTGGGAACGGGGCCATCCAGCTCACCGGAACGCTGGGGGACGTCATGAAGGAATCGGCGGTGGCCGCAGTCACCTTCGCCCGCTCCCGGGCACGCCTTCTGGGGCTCCACCCCCACTTTCACCAGGAGGTGGACCTCCACATCCACATCCCGGAAGGAGCCACCCCCAAAGACGGACCTTCCGCCGGGATCACCATCGCCTCGGCCCTCATCTCGGCTCTGACCGGAACTTCCACCCGGGGAGACACCGCCATGACCGGTGAAATCACCCTTCGGGGGCGAGTGCTCCCGGTAGGGGGGATTCGGGAGAAGGCGGTGGCCGCCCTCCGAAACGGGATCCGGCACGTCATCATCCCCGCAGGGAACGAGGTGGAGCTGGAGCTTCTCCCGGTGGAGGTACGGGAGCGCATCACCTTCCACCCGGTGGAGCGGATGGATGAGGCGCTGGAGCTGGTCCTCGTTCACCGACCGGGAGTGTCGGAGGGGCGGGAGGGGAGCGACTACCTCGGGGGCTCGGCCGATCCCGGGATCCAGCTTTCCCAGTGAGCACCGCACCGCTGGTAGTCCGGGAGGTGTCCTTCGTCACCTCGGTGGTGGATCCGGGAGCCGAACTCCCCCCCGGTCTCCCCCAGGTGGCCTTCGTGGGTCGCTCCAATGTGGGGAAGTCGTCCCTCATCAACACCATTCTCGGTCGCACCCGGAAGAAGATCGCCCACGTCTCGGGGCGACCGGGGAAGACCCAGGCGCTGAACTTCTTCCGGGTAAATGACGACTTCTTCCTGGTGGACCTCCCGGGATACGGCTTTGCCGAGGTGCCGGAGAGCATCCGCTCCGGGTGGAAGGGGCTCGTGGAGGGGTATCTTCGCCGCCCGGACGGCCCCTCCGCCGTCATCCAGCTCCTGGATGTCCGCCGGAAGCCATCCTCCGAAGATCTGGAGATGCTGGACTTCCTGGCGGGGCTGGGGATCCCTGCCCTGGTGGCCATCACGAAGGTGGACAAGCTGACCCACTCGAAGAAGGCCCCTCAGGTCGAAGAGGTGCGCAAGGCCGCCGGCCTCGACCCCGATCAGGTGGTCCCCTTCTCGTCCATGACCGGTGAGGGGAAGGAGGCGCTCCTTGCCGCCCTCGCCGCCCTCCTGGCCAGGGACGAGGGTGAGGACGAGGACGAGGGCGAGGGCGGAGCGTAGAAGGACGATGGGTTCCAGTACCTTCCGCCCCTCCGGACCCACCCTCCTGATCCTGACTCCCCTCCTTTCCGGATGCGGGCTCCTCTTTTCGGAACTCTCACCCCAGGTGAACGAGGATCCGGAGCTTCGCGACGCCCCTCCCCGGGAGGAGTTGATCCCACCGGGGTTTGGCACCCTTCGCCAGGAAGAGGTGTCGGTAGAGCTCCGTTTTGGGGAGCTTCAGGTGATGATCACCCCCCTGGACGAGTCCGTGACCCGCACCACCGCGCCCGACACCTGGGAACGCCTCTCGGCGCTGGCTCGCGGGCATCAGCAGATCTTCCGGGAGCGAACCGGTTCGGCGCTCCCCTTCCAGCTCTTTCTGGTTTCCCTCCACTCCGAGGCCATCGAGGTGGAGTTTGAACCGGAGGACCTGAACCTGGTGAGCCGGGGGCTCCGCTTCCGCCCGGTGGAGATCCGTCCGGTGACCCGGGCGTGGGACTCCCGGCGGGTGCAGCCCCGGGAGGTGCTCATGGCGGTCTATGCCTTCCCTTCCCAGGTAGATCTGGGGCCGGAGCTGGAGGTGGAGTTCCGGGAATCCCGAAGCCGGGAGTGGGAGCGCATCCTCATTCGGGTGGAGGCGGAGCGGAACCGGATTCGCGCGCGGGCGCCGGGAGGGGGTTGAGGGCCGGTGCGCGCCTGAGCGCCCATCAGCCGTCGATCTCGTACTTCCGAAGCTTCCGGTAGAGGGTTCGCTCGCCAATCCCCAGGCTCTCCGCGGCCCGCCGGCGATTGCCGTCGTAGGCTTCGAGCACCGCCATGATGGCCTCCCGCTCCAGATCGTCCATGGTCATCCCGGGTCGGAAGAGGACCCCTTCGGGAGGATGGGGGTCTCGACCCTCCCCCTCTTCCGCTTCCTCATGCCCCCCGAATACCCCTCCTCCCGCGTCAGGAGCCGGCTCCATGGCGAAGGGGCGTGGCGTACGCCCTACCTCCACCCCCCCGGGAGTCCGTTCCAGCAGGAAGGGCGGAACCGATGCTTCGTCCCGGTAGGCGTCGAACTCCTTCCGGAGCTGGTCCATGTCCATGCGAAGCTCCACCAGCGTTCGGAAGACGAACTCCAGCTCCGGTCGGAGCCCTCTTCCCGTATGCACCGGAGCCTCATCTTCGGTCTCTTCCCTCCGGAGGATGGGGGCCGGGAGGAGGGCTCGCCCCGCCCCCGGTGAGGTGATCTCGGCGGGGAGATCGGCCGGCGTGATGGGGCGACCGGGAGCCAGGACCACCATGCTCTCCACCAGATTCCGGAGCTCCCGAACGTTCCCGGGCCATGGGTAGTCCACCAGGAGATCCATCCCCTCCGGGGAGATGCCCGGGAAGGCGCGGTCCATTCTCCGGGTGGCCTCCCGAACGAAGTGGCGAATGAGAAGAGGGATGTCCTCCTTTCGGTCCCGGAGGGGGGGGAGGGTGATCCCCAGGATGTTCAGCCGGTAGAAGAGGTCGCTCCGGAAGCGTCCCTCGGCGACCAGCGTCCGCAACTCCTGGTTGGTGGCGGTGATGATCCGGACATCCACCCGAATGGGGCGCTCGCCCCCGACACGGAGGAACTCGCGCTGCTCCAGCACCCGGAGGAGCTTCGTCTGGGTGGTGAGGGGGAGTTCCCCGATCTCATCCAGGAAGAGCGTCCCCCGGTCCGCCAGCTCGAAGAACCCCTTCCGGGTATCGATGGCGCCGGTGAAGGCTCCCTTTTCGTGGCCGAAGAGTTCGGACTCCAGGAGCGTTTCGGTGAGGGCCGCCACATTCACCGCCAGGAAGGCCCTGTGCCTCCGCGGAGAGAGGGCGTGGATCCCCCGGGCCACCAACTCCTTCCCCGTCCCCGACTCCCCGGTGATGAGGGCGGTGGCGTCCACCGGGGCGATCTGGACCACCCGCTCCAGCGCCTCCCGGATGGCCTCCGTCTCGCCGACGATCCCGGTGACCTCCTGGAGGCGGATTCGCTGGATGAGGCGGTGTCCCAGGAGGGCCACCTCGGCAGGATCGGGGTCGGAGCCAAAGACCTCCACCGCCCCGAACTCCCGACCGCGGCGGAGCCCATCCTCTCCGGTGAAGGAGGTGAAGAGGGGGGTGTTCTCCCCCGCCTCGGCTGCGGCGCGTCCCCACTCCTCGGCGTCCCCCTCTCCGGTGAGGATGAGAAGAACGGGATCCGATACTCCCGCGAGCTGATCGGGGTGGGAGAGGAGATCCACCTCGTACCCCTGCCCTCGAAACGCCTCCCGTAGGGCGCCTGCCAGGGGGAGGCGGTGGGTGGAGAGGAGGACGGTGCCGCTCATGGACGGGTCACCTTCCCCGGATGAGGGGGATCTTCGCCCCGAGCCAGAGCCACCAGATGGGGGGCGAAGCGGTCCAGGAAGGCGAGCCCGTCACGAACCCCGCCCAGGCTCCCGGGAAGGTTCACCAGGACGCACCCTCCCCGAATCCCCACCTCCCCCCTGGAGATGACGGCGAAGGGGGTGGCCGTTTCACCACTCCGCCGGAGCGCCTCCGCCACCCCCTCGGCGGGGCGATCCATCACTGCCCGGGTAGCCTCGGGAGTAAGATCCCGGGGAGAGAATCCCGTCCCCCCGGTGGTGATGAGGAGGTCCACCTCACCGGAGTCGGCCCATTCCAGGAGGATGGGTACCAGCGCGCTCGTCCCGTCGGGGCACACCTCCTGCCGGGTCACCTCGAATCCCCGCTCGGCGCACCAGGCGGCGATGAGGGGTCCCCCCCGGTCCTCGGCCTCCCTGCGGGAGACCCGGTCACTCACCGTGAGGATCCCCACTCGAGTCATCGGCGAATGGATCCGTCCCGGTAGAAGGGAGGGCGCTCCACCACCGCCGGGACATCGGTGGAACGGACACGGATGGCCACCTCGGTTCCCGGAGCGGAGTGCTCGGTGGGGAGATAAGCGAGGGCGATCCCAACCCCCAGTGTGGGGCTCACCGTCCCCGACGTCACCACCCCCACCTCCTCTCCCCCTACCACCACCGGGTAGCCGCTCCGGGGGAACCCCTTTCCGGTGACGCGAAGGCCCACCAGGCGTCGGGCCACCCCCCGCTCCTTTTCGGCGGCCAGGGCTTCACGACCGATGAAGTCCCCCTTGTCCAGCTTCACGACCCACCCCAGCCCCGACTCGAGGGCGGTGTGCTCCCGGTCCAGGTCGTTCCCGTAGAGGGCGTACCCCACCTCGAGGCGGAGGGAGTCGCGTGCCCCGAGCCCGGCGGGGATGAGCCCCATGTGTTCTCCGGTATGGAGGAGGGTGTTCCAGATGCGGGGTCCATGGAGCTTGGGGATGTAGAGTTCGAACCCATCCTCACCGGTATACCCGGTGCGGGCCACCATCACCTCCACCCCCGCCAGCATTCCCTTGGCGAAGTGGTAGTAGTCGATGTCGTCCAGGATGAGGAGGGTGTGGTTCTCCAGGACACGCTGGGCCCGGGGGCCCTGAAGGGCCAGAAGAGCATACTCCTCCGAATGATCCGTGACCGTGGCGTCGAACCGGGGGGCATGAGCCATGATCTGGTTCCAGTCCGCCTCCCGATTTCCGGCGTTCACCACCAGGAAGTACGACTCCTCACCGGTGCGATAGATCAGGAGATCGTCCAGCACCGTTCCGTCGTCGAGGCAGAAGGCCGAATACTGGGCCTGCCCCACCGTCAGGCGGGAGGCGTCATTCACCGTGAGGTACTGAACCAGGGCGAGGGCCTCGGGCCCCTCCACCTCGAATTCCCCCATGTGGGAGACGTCGAAGATCCCGGCCATCTCCCGGACGGCGCGATGCTCCGCCTGGATCCCGGTGGGATACTGGATGGGCATCTCGAATCCGGCGAAGGGGACCATCTTCCCGCCGTACCGGAGGTGTTCCCCGTGGAGGGGGGTGCGCAGGAGTCCGTCGGTCATGATGGTCATCCGGGGTTCTGGGTGAGGAGGGTGATGAGGAGCGCCTTCTGGGCGTGAAGACGGTTCTCGGCCTGGGGAAAGATACGCGATCGGGGGCCGTCAATGACCCCTGCGGAAACCTCCTCACCCCGGTGGGCGGGGAGGCAGTGGAGAAAGATGGCATCGGAGGCGGCGCGCGCCATGAGGGGCTCGTCCACCTGGAAGGTGCTGAAGGCCCGCTCCCGCTCCTCCTGCTCCCCCTCCTGCCCCATGGATGCCCAGACGTCGGTGTTCACCGCATGGACACCCTCCACCGCTTCGGCAGGGTCCCGGGTGAGGAGGATGGGTGCGGCGCTCCGGGCCCGCTCCAGGATTGCGGGATCCGGGTCGTACCCCTCGGGAATGGCCAGTCGGAGCTCGAAGCCCAGGAGAGCGGCGGCGTTCAGCCAGGAGTTGGCCATGTTGTTCCCGTCGCCGATCCACGCCACCCGCAGTCCCTTCGTCTCGGGCCCGAATTCCTCCCGGAGGGTGAGGAGATCGGCCAGGAGCTGACAGGGGTGCACCAGGTCCGACAGGCCGTTGATGACGGGGACACGAGACTCCTCCGCGAAGGTCTCCACCTCGCGGTGCTCGAAGGTCCGGATCATGATCCCATCCACGTACGAACCCAGGACCCGGGCCGTGTCGGGAACCGGCTCACCTCGACCGAGCTGGCTGTCCCGGTCCGAGAGGAAGATGGCGTGCCCGCCGAGCTGGAACATCCCCGCCTCGAAAGAAACCCGCGTGCGGGTGGAGCTCTTTCGGAAGACCATGGCGAGAACCTTCCCGGCGAGGGGGCGATCCCTTCCCTCCTCCCCTCGCTTCAGGCGAAGGGCGCGGGCCAGGACCACCTCGATCTCGTCGGCGGTGAAGTCGGGGAGGGTCAGGAAGTGTCGCACGGGAGCGCCCGCCATCAGAGGATGTACCGGCTCAGATCCTCGTCCTCCACGATGGCGGCGAGGTTCTTCGTGACAAATTCCAGATCCACCACGACCTCCCCCTCACCCTTCCCCTCCGGAAGATCGAAGAGGATCTGCTCCAGAAGGGTGGTGAGGACGGTCTGGAGGCGGCGGGCCCCGATGTTCTCCATTCGGTCGTTGAGGAGAGACGCCACCCGGGCGATCTCCTTCACCCCGCTCTCCTCGAAGCGGATGGCCGCCCCCTCCGCCTCCACCAGCGCCCGATACTGCTCGATGAGGGCGTTCCGGGGCTCGGTGAGGATCCGGACGAAGTCCTCCTCACCCAGCGCCTTCAGCTCCACTCGGATGGGGAAGCGTCCCTGGAGCTCCGGGATGAGATCGGACGGCTTGGAGACGTGAAAGGCTCCGGCGGCCACGAAGAGAACGTGGTCCGTCCGGATGAGCCCGTACTTGGTCTGGACGTTGGACCCCTCCACGATGGGGAGGAGGTCGCGCTGCACCCCTTCCCGGCTCACATCGGGTCCGGCGCCCCCCCGCTCCCCGGCGATCTTGTCGATCTCGTCCAGGAAGATGATTCCCGAGTCCTCGGCCCGGTCCAGCGCTTCGTTCACCACCTCATCCATGTCCACCAGCCGGTCCAGCTCTTCCTGGATGAGGATCCTTCGTGCCTCCGGAACCTTCACGCTCCGGCGCTTCGTGCGCCGGGGAAGCATGTCCTGAAGCATTTCGGTGAAGTTGTGATCCATCCCGTCCATCCCCATGGGAATCATCATCCCGTCCAGATTGGGGGTCTGCTGGACCTCGATCTCCACCACCCGATCCTCCAGCTTCCCGTCACGGAGGAGCTTCCGGAGCTTCTCCCGGGTGCGGGCGCGGCGCTCATCCAGGGTGAGGTCGGGACCCGCGTCTTCATCCCCGGGAGACCGAACCCCTCCCGGGCCCGCCACGAAGACCTGAAAGGAGGCGGTGGTCCCCTCCTGTCCCGGGGCACCTCCCTCGCCGGGAGCGCCGGGGGTCGCGGCACCCGAGCCCTCTCGCCCCACCGGAGGAAGGAGGAGATCCAGGAGGCGCTCCTCGGCGCCGATCTCCGCCTGCTCCTGCATCTCGTCCTCTCGCTCGGCGCGCACCAGATTCACCGCCGTGTCGGCGAGGTCGCGGACCATGGATTCCACGTCTCGCCCCACATACCCCACCTCGGTGAACTTGGAGGCCTCCACCTTCACGAAGGGAGCGCCGGCCAGACGGGCCAGGCGCCGGGATATCTCCGTCTTCCCGACCCCCGTGGGACCGATGAGGATGAGGTTGTTGGGGACAATCTCGTCCCGGAGATCTTCGGAGACGCGCTGTCGTCGCCACCGGTTCCGGAGCGCGATGGCCACCGCCTTCTTGGCATCCTTCTGCCCCACGATGTACTTGTCGAGCTCCGCCACGATCTGGCGGGGCGTCAGATCATCGAGCCACCCCGAGGTCTCGGCAGGGGTGCCGGAGCTCTTTCCCTCGGCTCCGGTCTCCGGGGCGTCCGTGACGCCATCCACTTCGCTCATTCCTTCCCCAGCTCCAGGACGGTGATGTGGTCGTTCGTGTAGATGCAGATGTCGGCGGCGATCCGAAGGGCATCGGCCACGATCTCCGCGGGCGCCATCGAGGTACGGCTGCGTAGCGCCCGCGCCGCAGCGAGGGCGAAGGAGCCCCCGGATCCGATGGCGGCCACCTCTTCGTCGGGCTCGATGACGTTCCCATCACCACTCACCAGGAAGAGGTGGTCGGCGTCGGCCACGAGGAGAAGGGCGTCGAGGCGCCGGAGGTACCGGTCCATTCGCCAGTCCTTGGCCAGCTCCACGCACGCCCGGGTCAGGTTCCCCGGATACCGCTCCAGCTTCTCCTCCAGCTTTTCGAAGAGGGTGAAGGCGTCGGCCACCCCCCCGGCGAAGCCGGCGAGGATCTTGTCCCCTTTGAGCTTCCGCACCTTCACGGCAGCCCCCTTCACCACCGTGTCACCCATGGTGACCTGGCCATCCGCCCCCATGGCCACGCCCCCCTCCCGCCGAACCGCTACTACGGTGGTGGCTCGCACTCTCGGTTTCGCCATGCGTCGACGTAGTCCTCTTGGTCAACCCCGGGGGTGGGCGGAACGATATACCTGCTTCAGCCGTTCCCGGGAGGTGTGAGTATAGATCTGTGTGGTGGAGAGGGAGCTGTGTCCCAGGAGTTCCTTCACCGCCATGAGGTCCGCCCCACCGTCGAGGAGGTGTG
>JBJHBD010000061.1:0-18209 GCA_050485305.1 Gemmatimonadota bacterium | reverse complement strand
ACTGAAGGGAGCCGACGCGGACCGCCGGCATGGGGATGATCGCCGACCGGTGCGCCACCTCAAGGGAGATGGGGAGTTCCAGCTCCGGAGTGTGCTCCCTTCAGAACTTCACCAGAATCGACGTCTGCACCTGCCCGTCGGCGTTGGTGCGAGCCCCACGCCCTCGGGCCCCCGAGTCGTACTGGGAGATGTAGGTCACCCGGAGCGCCACCGTCTCGCTGAGGCCGAAGGAGACGGAGTTCCGGCTCTGGAAGGTGTAGTTCCCGAAGGAGTCGAAGACGGGCTGGTAGGAGTTGTTCGAGTCCAGGGAGAGGCGATCCGAAGCGAAGGTGCGCCGCACCCGAAGGCTCGAAGACCAGCGAGCGAGAGATGAAACGTCATCTGCCTGGGTGCTGCCATCCTCCCGAGCGTAGGTGCGCTCGGCAAGAATCGCCACCGCCATGTCGATCCGGTTGTTCCGGTCCCGCTGGAAGTCCAGCCTCACCCCGGCACCCACGTTGTACCTGAGGTCGATACGTCGCTCCAGCGCCGACTCCATCCGCCCCGAAACGAAGGGGCGCCATCGCTCCTCCGGTCGGAAGTCGAGCTGGCTTCCCGCCGACCAGGAACGTCGGTTCACCTGCATGTTCCCGTCCGAGTCCTCCGCCTCGCCGTACGTGAAGCGGAACTCGGTGGAGGACTCGAAGATGGAGTCGGCGCGCTCGAACTGGAGGCGTGACGCGATCTGCGTCTGCGCCCGGTTGCCGTAGAAGATGGTCCCTCCCACCTCTCCCTCCACCTGCCAGGGAGCGCCCTGGGCTTCGGCACCGAGGGGAAGAGCGAGGGCGACGAGGAAGATGGTTGCCGCGGTAGTGAAGAGGGTCCGCCGGGAGGAAAAGGGGAACACTTCAACCATGAGGGGTGCGCTCACGCATGGGTGGTTTCAGGGGGTTTGGTGTCCGCCTCCTCTCCCCAGTCACGGTATTCGTCCCGCGTCCAGCGGAAGAAGACCACCGAGATGGCGATCCAGAAGACGAGCATCCCGGGAATCCACATGATGAGACCCCCGAGGCGCTGATCGTCCAGAACCGAGAGCCCCACGATGCGGGGGGCGGCGGCGTACCAGGTGTAGAGAACGTCGTCGGAAAGGGTGATGAGGGCCGAGACAACCGTTCCGGGAATGCCGAAGAGGAAGATCCACCCCATGAGAAGGGGGCCGTCGGGGATCCGCCGGAGCTCCTTCACCCGCCCCATGATGGGCCACCACATCATGACCGCCACCGCCATGAAGCTCAGGTGCTGAACGATGTGGACGTTGTGGTCCATGAGCGCCCGGTTGTAGTGGTCCGGAAAGTGCCACCAGATGAAGACGATGTTGTAGGCCATGAAGGCCACCACCGGGTGGGTGAGGAAGCGAGCAGATCGGTACACCATCCGCCACTCCAGCGCCTTTCGGACGAGCCAGGTAGGGAGCCCCGCGATGAGGAGGGGGGGCATGAGGAGCATGAGGACCAGGTGCTGCACCATGTGGGCCGAGAAGAGGTACCCGTCGGCCAGCTCGTGGAGAGGTCCGTTCAGGGAGAAGAAGATGACCAGGACCCCCGAAACCCAGTACACCCATTCCTTTCGGGTAGCCCCGGTCTCGCTCCAACCGAAACGCCTGCGGGCAGGACCCACGGCGAGGGCGTAGGCCCCCACCAGGTAGATGCACCCGGCAAGGATGCTGGGGAAGACTTCGAAGCCGAAGATGTCCATCTGGTCGTTGGCGCGCGGAGCCGGTGGCGGCGGGGGCCCATCGCCGGAAAAGGGCGGGCGGGCCGGCTCCCCTCGGGAGCCCCGGCCCGCCCATGGTACGAAGGGGAGAAGGGGAGGTTCCTCCCCCCCAGGGGGAGAACCCCGATGAAGCTCGGTCAGCCCATCCCTATGCGCGGAAGCACATGGTAGAGGATGACGAGCGCCGTCACCATGAACACCCCGAGCACCGCCCCCGCGATGAAGAGCCAGGTCAGCACCCGTTGATCCATCTTCAGGTGCATGAAGTACATGACCACGAGGACCAGCTTCGCCGTGGAGAGGATGATGAGGAGGGGTGCCTCCACCGCCTCGAAGGCCTCGATGTAGAAGATGGCCACCTCCACCCCGGTGAGGATGGCGAGCGCCACCCCGATCCAGATGTAGAAGGCCACCGTCGGGTGGTTGTGATCGTCTTTGTGTTCGGCGTGTCCGTGCGCCGCTTCGGTCGTCACTTGTGTGCTCATGTCCAGGACTCCCTCACTGGATCAGGTAGACGAGAGTGAAGATCACGATCCAGATGATGTCCACGAAGTGCCAATAGAGTCCGGCCACCTCCACCTGCTCGGCCTTTGCCGGGGTGATCCGGTTCCGGCCGATGAGGATGGCCAGCACCGCCATCCAGATCATCCCGATGATGACGTGGACCTTGTGGGTCCCCGTGAGGATGTAGTAGGACGAACCGAAGGTGCTGGACTGGGGGGTGAGCCCGTACCCGATGTACTTCAGATAGCTCTGCCCCTCCATGAAGAGGAAGGCCCCTCCCATGGCAATGACCATCATGAGCCAGAATATGGCCCACTTCTTCACTCCTCTCTGGGTGAAGTTGAGGGCCAGCACCATGGCCAGGGAGGAGAAGAGGAGGATCGTGGTCGACATCGTGGTGTGGATGATGTCGAAGAGCTCCTCGGGGTAGGGTCCGGTGACGGCCTTCCCCTTGTACACCATGTAGGTGGAGATCAGCGTGCCGAAAAAGAGGCACTCCGACGCGAGGAAGGTCCAGAACCCGAGCTTCCAGTTGGAAACTCCGGTTGTCGTCGCGTGGTGATCGGCCGCTGCCGCTGCGTGAGCCATTGGTTCGTTCGCCCTAAGCGTTCGGGGTCGTCAGGTCAGTGCCCTTCAGGGAATGCGGGCTCGAGGCCCCACATGAGGGTGCAGATGAAGACGGGGATCATCCCCAGCGCGATCACCCACCAGATTCCGGTCATGACCAGCCCCCAGACCAGCGTGATGGAGGCCGCCAGGAGGATGGGCCAGAAGGATGGGTTCGGCATGTGGGGCTCTTCCGTTGCATGCCCCATGGTCACCGCCGTGATGGCCGCCCGCTCCTCGTCATTCCAGAGGGGTTCCCGGCTCCGAACCACCGGGAGCTCGGGGAAGTTGTAGTGGTGGGGCGGCGAGGGAATCGACCACTCCAGGTGCGGCGCACCCCAGGGGTTTGCGTCGGCCTTCTCACCGCTCCGGGCACTCTTCCAGAGGTTCCAGATCATGATGAGGGCCGAGAGCCCGAAGATGAACGCCCCCACCGTGGAGAGCTGGTTGTAGATGTCCACGTTCAGGTCGGCGGAGTAGGTGTAGATCCGCCGGGGCATCCCGTACAGCCCCGAGAAGTGCATGGGGAAGAAGGTCAGGTTCAGCCCGATCATGGTGGTCCAGAAGTGCCACTTCCCCAGCGTCTCGTTCAGGAAGCGCCCGGTGACCTTCGGGAACCAGTAGTAGAGCCCCGCCCAGAGCCCCATCATGGCACCACCCACGATGACGTAGTGGAAGTGGGCCACCACGAAGTAGGAGTCATGCTGCTGGAGCACGATGGGAGCGGCGGCGTGCATGATCCCCGAAAGCCCGCCGACGGTAAAGACCGCCACCAGCCCGATGGAGAAGAGCATGGCGGTGGTGAAACGAACCTGTCCTCCCCACATGGTGGCCAGCCAGTTGAAGATCTTCACCCCCGTGGGGATGGCGATGATCATGGTGGCGGCCACGAAGAAGGAGTCGGCGATGGGCCCCAGCCCCACCGTGAACATGTGGTGGCTCCACACCCCCCAGCCGATGAATCCGATGAGGATCCCGGCGTACACCACGATGGGGTACCCGAAGAGGGGCTTCCTCGAGAAGGTGGGGATGACGTCGGAGATGACCCCAAAGGCCGGCAGGATCAGGATGTAGACCTCGGGGTGCCCGAAGATCCAGAAGAGGTGCTGCCAGAGGATGGGGTCCCCCCCCATGGTGGGGTCGAAGAAGACCGTGCCGAAGGTCCGATCGAATCCCAGGAAGATCAGCGCCACCGCGATGACCGGGATGGCTGTGATCAGCAGGAAGCTGGTCACGAAGGTCATCCAGGTGAAGAGCGGCATCCGCATGAGCTTCATCCCGGGGGCGCGCATGTTCAGGATGGTGGTGATGAAGTTCACACCACCGGCCAGCGACGCGATTCCCAGAATGGAGAGCCCGATGAACCAGAAGTCCGTGTTCACCCCCGGCGAATAGGTCGACGAGGTGAGGGTGGCATACCCCACCCAGGAGGCGTGGGGGGCCGCGCCGAAGAAGAACCCGGCGTTGATGTAGATCCCTCCGAAGAGGAAGATCCAGTACGAGAGCGCATTCAACCGCGGGAAGGCCACGTCCCGCGCCCCGATCTGGAGGGGGACCACATAGTTGAAGAACGCCACCGCCATGGGCATGGCCACGAGGAAGATCATCGTGGTCCCATGCATGGTGAAGAGCTGATTGTACGTCTCGGGGGTGACGAAGCTGCTCTCCGGGTTGAGAAGCTGGATCCGGATCATCAGCGCCTCGATCCCCCCCACCAGGAAGAAGAAGGTGGCGGTGACGAAGTACATGATGGCGATCCGCTTGTGATCGACCGTCGTGATCCAGCTCCAGAGCCCGGTGGGCTCTTCGTGGGACCCGGCATGGGCCCGGGCGTTCTCGACTGCTACCGAAGACATGTGCTCTCTCTCTTGGCCATCGAAGTCGGCTCGGTGCCCCATCACCGCAGGCTCAGAAGGTAGGCGGAGACCGCCCGGACCTGCTCATCGGAAAGTCCGGTGGCAGGCCATGGCATGGCGCCGGGGATTGCGGTGGCGTACTCCGTCCCCGGCATGGCGGCTCCCGGCTTGATGCTGTGGGGGTCGGCGATCCACTGGATCAGGTTTTCCAGGTTGTTCTCCCGGATTCCGGCAGCCAGAGTGGTCCGCTCCCCGAAGAGGGTTAGATCCGGTCCCACCCGTCCTCCGGCGGAGGTCCCCTGGATGGCGTGGCATGCCACGCAGGTGCTCTGGTTCAGGAAGACGTCGCGTCCCACCGCCACGAGGGGATCTTCAGACGCGGCCTGCGACGCCCCGGAAGCCCCTTCGTCGAGAGCCATGGCTTCCCCCCGGGCCCCATCCTCCGGAGAGGAAGTGGGAGGGAGCGCCGGGCCCGCATGCCAGCGGTCCACCCAGGCCGTGAACTCCGACTCCTCGGAGACCACCACCCGCATGGCCATGAAGGCGTGGGCCTCGCCGCAGAACTCGGCGCACTGCCCCATGTAGATCCCGGTCTCGAAGGGGGTGAAGTAGAGGTAGTTGTACTTAGGCTCCCGCCCCTCGCGTACCGCCACCACAGGGTTTACGTCCCGCTTCCCCCCCAGCATGGGGACCCAGAAGGAGTGGATCACGTCGCTGGAGGCGAGACGCAGCGTCACCGGGCGATCCACCGGGAGGTGGAGTTCGTTGGCGGTGGTCACCCCCTGCTCCGGGTAGTGGAACTCCCACCAGTACCGGTGCCCCGTCACCTCCACCACCAACGCGTCGTCGGAGATGGGGCGCTGGGTGGCGAAGACCCCCTGGATGGTGGGGATGGTGATGGCCACCACGATGAGGGCCGGCCCCACCGTCCACCCCACCTCGAGCCCCACATGCCCCCGAATCTGCTTCGGCGTCGGCGCCCCTTCCCGGGCCCGGAACTTCGCCAGGACGTAGGCGAGGAGGACCCAGACCACGGCGAGGATGAACATCGTCCACCAGAACACGCTGACGTAGAGCGAGTGGATGATCTCGGCGAAGTCCGTCTTCGGGTCGATGGTGGACTGGGGATACTCCCCGGCACACGCCGCCAACAGAAGGGGGAGGAGGAGGGCCACCAGCGCCGACCATCGAAGGCGGCGGCGGGAAGGGGTGGCGGGAGCCCGCGAAGGGCTGGGGCCGGCGTCGATCTGGGCCATGATCCGGTCAGGGGTCGGGCGAAGCATCAGTCCTCCAGGACCAGCGCTTCGTCGATCAGCATGATG
The DNA here is from genome assembly GCA_050485305.1 of Gemmatimonadota bacterium. Classification (GTDB taxonomy): domain Bacteria; phylum Gemmatimonadota; class Gemmatimonadetes; order Longimicrobiales; family Gaopeijiaceae; genus JBJHBD01. Next base: position 12,169 of record JBJHBD010000061.1, on the reverse strand, counting down.
GGGATGTCGTCGAGAACGGGGTAGAGAAGTTTGCCGTCCCGACGGATGAGCCCTGCGGGGATGGGGGTGCGAACCACCTCACCGCCGCGGGTGCGGATTCGCCCCGTCTCGATCTCCCGGTTCACCCGTTCCAGGAGTCCGGCATCGGCCGGCTCCACGGGCTCCCGTGATTCGGGGCAGACCAGGATGTCGAGAAGGTCCTTGTCCAGCATCGGGTCGATCCGGATTCGTTTCAACCGCCACGTCCCCTGGTTCGGAACGCGGCGGGCATGGGGCGAAGCGGGCTCGCCCAGGAGCGAGCATTTTGGGCATAGAGCGGGTAAGTTAGCATCATCCCCGGGTCGTGGCGAGAGACGGCCCGCGACACCTCATCCCCCCTCCCTCCGTCATGACCTCCTTCTCCCTCCCCGGACTCCATCGGCTTCGATCCTCTGTCCCCGTCCTGGCCCTCGCCATCTTCGTTGCCGCCTGCGCCGGAGAACCGGAGGATGGGTCTGCCGCCCCGTCGGCGAATCGCACCGTCGCCGAGGCTTCCGACCCCGCACCCGCCTCCGCGCCTGCTCCCCGTCGGGGGACCGCCTGGGTGATCTTCGGCGCGGACACCGTCACCGCCGAGGTGGCGGACACCCCCGAAGCCCGCGAACGCGGCCTCATGCACCGCACCGATCTCGGTGAGAACGAAGGGATGCTCTTCGTCTTCTCCGACACCCGGATCCGCTCGTTCTGGATGCGGAACACCTACATCCCCCTGGACATCGCCTTCCTGGACCGGGATCTGGTCATCGTGGACATCCGGCAGATGGAGCCGGAGGACGAGACGCTGGTGGACTCGGCGCGCCCCGCCATGTTCGCTCTGGAGGTCCACCAGGGGTGGTTCGCCCGACGGGGGATCGAGGTGGGCGCCCGCGCCCAGGTGGTCTGGGGGCGGTAGCCCGCGCGCCGTCAGGGGAGCGCCGTCAGGAGCGCCTCCACATCCCCGCCGTCGTTGTAGAGGTGGGGTGAGATCCGGAGCGCCGGGCCCCGGAGGGAGACGTGGACCTGCCGCTGCTCCAGCGCCTCTTTCACCCCGGCAGGTTCCACCCCGGGAGGCATCCCCACCCCCAGGATATGGGGCGCCCGCCACCCCTCCTCCTCCACCCCGTACCCTCGCTCCGCCAGCTCTCCGGCAAGGACCCGGTTCAGCGCCCCGGCGTGCTCCGCCACCCGGTCCACCCCCCACTCCAGGAGGAGCTCGAGGGCACGCACCATCATGGGGACGAGGATGAAGTTGCTCCGCTCGCCGACGTCGTATCGGATGGCTCCCGGCTGGTACCCCTCCCGGTAGTTCACCAGCCCCGCAAAATCTTCACTCCCCTCCCGGGTGATCCACCCTTCTTCCAGGGGGATCCCGTCGTCGAAGCGGGGGCCGAAGACCCCGAGTGCCAGGGAGTAGGGACCGAGGAGCCACTTGTACCCCGCCGCCAGATAGAGGTCGGGGGCCACCCGCGCCAGATCGAAGGGGGTGGCCCCCGCGCTCTGGGTGGCGTCCACCACGAAGAGCGCCCCCACCGCCCGGGCCCGGTCCCCGATGGCCGCCAGGTCGAAGCGGGTGCCGTCGGTCCAGTGGAAGGGAGGGATCGCCACCACCGCGGTGTCCGGAGTGATGGCCTCCAGCACCCGCTCGTTCCACCCGGCGGCGCGCCCCGGCGTCCCCAATCCACCGGCGGGAGGGTCCACCAGGACCACCTCTCCTCCCTCGCGGCGGGCCAACGCCGTCCAGGCGTAGACGTTTCCGGGGAACTGATCTCTCAGGAGGACGATGCGCTTCCCCCGCACCCTCCCGACGTTTCGCGCCGCGATGGCCACCCCGTACGAGACCGAGGGGAGGATGGCGATGCGGTTCGGCTCGGGCGCACCGGTGAGGGCCGCAAACCGCTCGCGGAGAAGGTTGCTCTCCCGGAAGAAGTCATGGGGGGCCACCTCCCAGGGGCGCCGCTTCATCCCCATCCCCCGTAGTCCGGCCCCCTCCACCTCCGGGTGGAGAGGGCTCTGGTAGGCGCAGTTCAGGTAGTGGATTCCCCGGGGGATCCCGAAGTCGGCGACCCTCCCGGTGCCCCCGCTCACACGGCCCGTCATCCGAGCCTCCATCCGATGGGGGTGGCTCCCTCCCGGGGCCCGATCAGAACCACGTCACCGGGGTCTTCGGGGTTCACCACACCGAGGATGAGGCACTCGCTGGTGAAGCCGGCGATGCGCCGGGGCGGGAAGTTCACCACCCCCAGGACGAGGGTCCCCACCAGCTCGTCTGCGTCGTACCGCTTGGTGAGCTGGGCCGAAGATCGGAGGGTGCCCACCTCGGGTCCGAAGTCCACCGTCAGCTTCCACGCCGGTTTGCGCGCCTCGGGAAAGGGTGCCACCTCCACCACCCGCCCGCACCGGATGTCGAGGGAGAGGAAGTCCTCCACGGCGGCGGTGGTGGTCATGACGGGCCTCCCATCCCCCCGATGAGGGCAATTCCGGCAGAGAGGAGGGTGGCGATGGCGAGGGAGGTCGCCACGGCCACCGGGAGCGAGCGCTTCGGGTCCAGGGCGTGCACCCCGATCCCCATGAGGAGCCAGACCCAGAGGTTGAAGAGGTCCATGAGGCGGAAAAAGCGGTGGAGGAACCCCTCGTCCACGAAGAAGAAGAGGTCGGCGAGAGAGAGGCCGAAGGTAGGGTCCCCGGTGACGATCTTGAGGGGGACCAGGATCACCGAGGCCACGGCCAGGATGAGGAGGGCGTGGGTGGTGAGGCTGAAGTAGCGGCGGAAGGTCCCCTCCCACCCCATCCCGAAGAGGAAGACGAGGGCCAGGAGCCCGGAGGTGATGAGTGCCACCACCGGCCAGATGATGACGGCGCCGAAGACGCCGCTCACCTTCATGACCCGGGCCATGACCGCCGGGTCGGCGGGGAGGTCGAGCCCGGTTTCCAGCACCTGGTGCCGGACCCCCTCCTCCCAGATCTCCAGGGGGATGAGGGCGTTGGAGAGGGCCGAGAGGAGGGCGCCGAGGAAGAGGGCGCCCCAGAAGACCGGCTCCCGACCGAGGGCCCGGAAGAGTTTCCCGGGTTCGATGACGAGGAGGACCATGCGCCGGTGGAGTCCGGGGAGTGGAGGGGGCTCCGGGGTTTCGGCGAACTCGGACCCATCCTCCAGAAACCGGGCTTCCACCTCGTCCCCCTCGGCGAAGGGGGGGCGCTCGTATGCGTCCTGGGGATCCATGTCCATGGCTCCGGGGTCGGAAGGAGTGGGGAGAGGCGGGAGAGGATGGTGCGACCGGAGAGCGGAGGGCGCAATGCCCTCGAACCCACGGGCTCCGCGCCTTTTCGGGGGATCGCCCGCTGGCACCCCTTTCCCGCTCCCGTTATCGTCAGGGATCACGACAGATCGCCCAAGGAGCGCGTTACATATGAGCTTTCGAACGAACCCGGATCGTATTCTCGACTCCATCGACCGGGAGCGGAACCGGGATGACGGGGGGTTCGGATTCATCCGGGACGCCTCGGTGCGGGAGCTGGACACCGAGGTGCCCGACCTGAACGCCACCGCGCCGGAGCGGCTCCGCCGCCTCTTCGCGCTTGTGGAGCGGAGCTACACCGCGACGGCCTCTTCCGGTGAGATGCGGCGTCTGGCCGAGCGCTTCCAGACGGTGGGGGACATCTCCGGCGGGCACGCCCGGGGCGACGTTTCGCTGGCGGTGAGCTGGCTGGACCACGACCGCCCCGAAGATGTCGGGCTTTCTCCCTTCGAAATCACCCCGGCCCGCTTCGAGGAGACCAAAAAGGTCACCAAGTCCACCCGCCCCGACGCCAACGCCATCCGGATCCTGAGGGAAGAGCTGCGCAACGGGGTGCTCAGCGCCTACAAGAAGCTGGAGCCGCGGCTTCGCGATGCCATCCGGGAGCGGGCCGACATGGGGCATGTGGCGGTTCGGGTCACCCTGGATCTCCGCTCAGCCGGGTAAGCCGAGCGGATCCGCATGGAATGAAGCGCCGCCCTTCGCACCGGTCCGTCGGATCCCTCCTGTTCCGCGCCCGGGCCCTCCCGGCGCTCGCGTTCCTCCTCCTCGTCGCGCTCGTTGCGCCCCCGCCCGGCGCGCACGCGCTCCAGGCGCTCCAGGCGCTCCAGGCGCCGGGGAGCGACACTCCCCTGGTCCTGACGGGCGCCACCCTCATCGACGGGACCGGGGCTCCTCCCCTTTCCGGAAGCGTGGTGGTGGTGGTGGACGGGCGCATTGAGTGTGTGGGGCGCGCCGCAGACTGCCCCACACCCCGTGGGGCCGAGGTGGTGCGGCTTCAGGGGCGCTGGATTATCCCGGGACTCGTGGACGCACACGTCCACTTCTCCCAGACCGGGTGGGCCGACGGACGCCCCGACGCCCTGGACCTCCGCGCCGACCACCCCTACGACCGGACCATCGGTGAGCTCCGGAACGACCCGGAGCGGTTCTTTCGCTCGTACCTCTGCGCCGGGGTCACCGCCGTCTTCGACGTGGGAGGATTCCCCTGGAGCTGGGAGCTGCGGCGCCGGGTACAGAACGCGCCCACCCTGGCCCCCAACGTGGCCGCCGCCGGTCCTCTCCTCTCCACCCGGGACCACTGGCTGAACCTCCCGGGGGAGCGGCAGTTCCTCTTCATGTCCGATCGGGACGCGGTACGCGCCGCCACCGGGTACCTGGCGACGGCCGGGACCGACGCCATCAAGGTCTGGTATCTGGGCACCCCCGACCCGGAGCAGGCCGCACGCAACCGGGAATACCTCGCCATGGCGGGGGAGCGGGCCCGCCGGGAGGGGATCCCCCTCATCGTGCACGCCACCTCGCTGGATGGGGCGAAGGACGCTCTCCGGGCCGGAACCCATCTCCTGGTCCACTCGGTGGAGAACGCGGAGGTGGACGAGGAGTTCCTCCGCCTCGCACGCCGGGTCGGGACCTTCTACACCCCCACCCTCTCCGTCTACGAGGGGTACGAGGAGCTCCGGAACCGCCGCTTCGACGAGGGGCGCACCGATGTGGCGTGCACCGACCCCGCCACCCTGGAGCGGGTTCGCTCCACCCGGTTCCTTCCGGGAGCCCCGTCGCTCCAGGACCAGGCCCGCCTCAGGGAACAGAACCGGGCGCGCGCCGCCCGCATGGCGGAAAACCTCCGCCGGGTCCACGCCGCCGGAATCCCGGTGGCCATGGGGACCGATGCGGGGAACCCCCTCACCCTCCACGGAGGCTCCGTGTATCGGGAGATGGAAGCCATGGTGGAGGCGGGGCTCACCCCCATGGAGGTCATCGTGGCCTCCACCCTGAATGGGGCGCGGGCCATGCGCCGCGACGTGGAGTTCGGGAGTGTGGAGGCGGGGAAGGTGGCCGATCTCGTCATCCTCCGGAGCGACCCTCTCGCCGACATTCGCGCCCTCCGCACGGTCGAGTGGGTGGTACGGGCCGGAGCGCTCCATCGTCGCGCCGATCTCCAGTACCACCCCCCTCGCTGAGCCCCTGCGACGCCGGCGCCATGCCCAGACGCTCCGCCGACACCCGCATCCTCCTTGGGATCTTCGTCCTGGTTCTCGCACTTCTCGTGGTCGCGGACCTCCTCCGCCCCGGGTCCCTCCTGAGGGCGTGGGCCGAGGGCGGAATCACGCGCCCAGAACTGGGAGGCTTCATGCGCGACGTCCTGGAGAGCGCGCGCCCCCGGCGGTAGCCCATGCCCTCCCCGCGCATCGTCGTCCTCTTCCTGGACGGAGTCGGGATCGGCCCCCCCGACCCCGAGGTGAACCCCTTCCTTCAGGCCCGGCTCCCTGTCTTCTCACCTCTTCTGGGAGGATGGGTCCCCACCCTCGACCGCCCCGCGCCGACCGGCCTCCGGGGCGCCGCCTTCCCCCTGGACGCCAACCTGGGGGTGGAGGGGCTCCCGCAGAGCGGGACCGGACAGATCTCCCTCCTTACCGGCGAGAACGCCGCCGTCCGGTTCGGTCGACACTTCGGCCCCTGGCCCCCCGTGCGCCTTCGACCCCTCCTGGCGGAGCGGAATCTCCTGGTCCGGGCGGTGGCCGCCGGCATCCCCACCACCTTCGCCAACGCCTATCCCCGGGGATTCCTGGAGGGGCGAAGCGCCCGCCGGGTGGGGGCTCCCCCCCTCGCCGCGGACGCCGCCGGACTCCTGGATCGGGACCACGAGGCGCTGGCCCGGGGTGAGGCGGTGGCGTCGGAGATCCTGAACGAGGGGTGGCGGCGGCATCTCGGGTTCGCGGATCTCCCCCGGATTTCGCCCGGGGAGGCCGGTCACAATCTGGCGGGAGTGGCCGCCGGGGCGCGTCTCACCCTCTTCGCCCACTACCACACCGATCTGGCCGGGCATCGGGGCGGGATGGACGGCGCCGTGGAAGCGCTGGAGCGGGTGGACGCATTCCTCGGCGGGGTGCTGGAAGGGCTCCCGGACGACGCCCTCGTCCTGGGGGTGAGCGATCACGGGAACATCGAAGATGTCCGGGGAGGGCACACCCGGAATCCCGCGCTGGGCTTCCTCGCCGCGCGAGGGGGGCTCCCAGAACTCCCCCCTCTCCCCACCTCCATCCTGGAGGTCACACCCTGGGTGATGGAGGTGCTGGGAGGGTAGGTTTCCCACACCCCAGAATCGGAATGATGTGTACGTAGTTCCCGAACATTCCGGCTACCGGATCAAGCTGGGAGTGGCGCCATCACCCACCCCGTTCGTCAAGGTGGCAATTTTCACGCGCAAGCATCTTCGGTGAACACGGGGCGATTCAGCTGGCCGAACCTACCGAATCCCGGACCCGGCGACTGCGACCCGCACGGAGTTACCAATAGTTGCTTTTGGGAAGCCAAGCTGGAGTGCTCCACGGGAATCACCCGAGGCCAGACCGCCACATGCTGGTTCAGCATCGAACCTGCAGCCGCCCTCGACTACATTTCCGGGTGGAGTTTTGTCGGGGAAGATGTAAACGTGACGTCGAGTTCTACAGCACTCACCTGGCTCGGCCCGGTGGTGCAGTCAGGGGAGGTACGGGTAGACTTCCGCGCCGGTGGACGAGACGCAATGATTCTGTCCTACATCCATGTACTCCCCCGTGATGACCCGAACTGGACCTGGCTTCAGGGAGGAAGTATCCAGTTTACCCAAGGGGGTGTCGCATACTCGAGCACCACGGGAGCGCTGGGGGTCACCTGCCGTCAACAAGGGTGTGGGCAATGGCTCGTCCAACCTACGACCTTCAGCCATAATTCGGGGTACACTCACGCTCAGGTTCCAGCGGGAGGCCCGAATGCGCTCGCATGGTATGTTGCAAGTGTTACGGCAGACATACGGATGGCGTCCGCCCTGAATCCGGAGATGCTACCCGGCGGAATCCTGCGCCCGCAGTCCTGCGGCGCATTCCCTGAAATCAATGCATGGGATTTCAATCATTTCTCTTGTGGGGGGGGAGGAGGCTCTGGCTGGGGTGGAGCCTACCTCAACTGGGCCTGGGACCATGAGGCCCGGCATGCAGCTCAAGCGGCCCCATATATTGCGGCCGTCTCCAGAATGGATCTTCCTCGCGAGGCCGAACCCTTGGCTTCGATGTCGTCGCAAGGCCTTCGTACCGCGATCCAGGACTTGGGTGACGAGGCGAGGGTGTGCGTCCATGCCGCAGTTCTTGAGCACAACTCACACCCAGGCTCAACATTCTCAATATGGCGCTGGGGTACGATATCTCAGAGTTTTTTTGAGCAGGAACCTGGGATCTGGTGGTCGGCAGATCCAAAGCCAGCCCAATGCAACTGACAACCCGAGGCTTAAACATGATCCGCCATCAATTCACCACCATCGGATGCTTGCTCCTCCTGGCCCTCCCCGCCGCCGCACAGCAGGCTTCTTGTCCTCCAGGCTACCTCACGGAGCCCATGGTGATGGAGCGGATCGACGAGATCATGCGATCGTCGGATGAACGCGCTATCCGCACCCGAATCTCGGGTTTTATCTCCAGTAGCGTCATGGGGTTGGGCTGTGACATGCTCTCTCCCGAAGTGGATCGGCAGGCCCTGTTGGAGACTTTGATTGCCACGATTCTTCGTTCGGATGACTCGAACGCCCATCATGGGCTTTTTCGGGCGCTCCGGGTGGGTTTCCGGGATCCGGAGCGGCATCAATTCCGGCTTCCGTTCCAGACATTGGTGACGTTGGTGGAATCCGAAGACGACTCCCTTCCCAGGGCATTGGCTCTGATCACCCTGGTAGCCCTTTCCGACTATGAGGAGGTGACAGACTACCTCCTGCCTCTGGCACGTGCCCCCATTGGACCTCGTAGCTGGCCGGACCAGCCCCTTTTTATCGTCAGGTCGGTGATGATGGAACGTGAACTCGGCGATGCCCCCCTGAGAACACGCTTCCTCGCCGAACCGGAACTCATTCGTCATCCCGAGGCCCGGTGCGTGGTGATCGATCCTCACGCGCGGCACTACGATCCCTGTCCGGAGGTGGTGATCCCGCCACACAGTTGACCGGGGGCAAGTGGTCGGCGGTCCCCTCCCACCATCCTCCCGCCCCTCTCCTTCACCCATCTTCCCTCCATGACCGGAGCCGGGAAGGTACTGGGTGCGCTCCTCCAGGAGAGCGGGGCCCTTTCGGCTCCCCGGCTGGAAGCGGCGCTGAAGGCGCAGGAGGGGTCGGGGGAGCGCCTCGGCGAGGTCCTGGTTCGCCTCGGTTTCGTGGACGAGGAGGGAGTGGGAACCACCCTGGCCCGTCAGCTCGGGCTCCCCTTCGCCGCCCCGCCGCTGGCCCCCGCCCCGGAGGCCACCCGCCTGGTGTCGGCAGCCTTCGCCCGTCGGCACCAGGTTGTTCCCCTTCGGCTGGAGGGGCGAAAGCTCCATGTGGCCATGGCCGACCCCCTCCAACTCTCGGTGGTGGATGACCTCCAGTTCCAGACGGGGCGGCGAGTGATCACGGCGCTCGCCACCCCCTCGGCGGTGCGGAGCGGGCTCGCCCGTGCGTACGCCGCCGAGATGGAGGAGCTGGTGCAGGCCCTCCCCGGTTCGCCGGCCCTTCCCCGGGACGATGGCCGAAACCACCGTGACCGGAATGGAGCGGGGGAGCGCGAGGCAGCGGACTCTCCCCCGGTGGTGCGGCTCCTCGACCTCCTCCTCCGGGAGGCGGTGGACTCGGGGGCCTCTGACCTCCATGTGGAGCAGGGTGAAGAGGACGTGGTGGTCCGAATGCGGGTGGACGGGGTGCTCCGGCGGGCGACCGAACTCCCCCCTGCCACCCGGCGCTCCCTCCTCTCCCGCATCAAGGTGGTGGCGGGGATGGACATCTCTGAGAAGCGGAAACCCCAGGATGGCGGATTCCCCCTCTCCCATGCAGGTCGAACCCTCAGCGTCCGGGCCTCCACCCTCCCCGTCGAGGGAGGGGAGAAGGCGGTCCTCCGTCTCCTGGATCCCAGATCGGCCCCGGCAGGGCTGGACGATCTCGGGTTCCCCCCGCGGGAGCTGGCGCGGTTGCGGGGACTCCTTCGAGGGGGGCGGGGGGTCATCCTCGCCGCGGGCCCCACCGGAAGCGGGAAAAGCTCCACCCTCTTCGGGGCGCTCTCCGAGGTGGACCGGGAGGGGCTCAACGTGGTCACCCTCGAAGATCCCATCGAGTACCGCATCCCGGGGGTGAACCAGCTCCAGGTCCACCCCCGGGCGGGACTCACCTTCCCCCTGGCGCTCCGGGCCGTCCTCCGGCAGGACCCTGACGTCATCATGGTGGGCGAGATCCGGGACGCCGAGACGGCAGGGATCGCCATGGCCGCCGCCATCACCGGCCACCTCGTCCTCTCCACCATCCACACCATGGACGCCCCGTCGGCGGTGACCCGCCTCCTCCACATGGGCGTCCCCCCCCACCTGGTGGCGGGGGGCCTCGCCGGGGTCATCGCCCAGCGGCTGGTCCGGAAGCTGTGTGAACGGTGCGGAGGATCCCCCCAGGGGTGCGGTACCTGCCGCGACGGATACCGGGGGCGCACCGGCGTCTTCCAGCTCCTTGTCGTACATGAGGAACTCCGGGAAGCGGTGGCCCGGGGTGCCGACCTCTCGGAGATCCGACGTCGCGCCACCGCTCGGGGGATGGGGACCATGGGGGAGGACGCCCGCCGGAAGGTGGCGGAGGGAATCACCTCTCCCCACGAGGTGGCCCGCGTTCTCCGGGAAGACATCGGGAGCGCCCACCCCTGCGGGAACTGCGGCGCCCCCATCCCCCCGGATGCGCGGGGGTGCTCCGCCTGCGGCCTCCCCAACGGAGCGGTCTGCCCATGTGGTCACCCCCTCCAGGACGAGTGGCGATACTGCCCGCACTGCCTCCGACGGGTAGCGGAAAGGGGGTAGCATCTTGTTTCTTGTGGGTAGCGGCTCCACCCTCCCCTTCTTTCACTTCGGGGTGCGCCCTCCGGAACGATGCCCGCTCGAACCCTTCGCAATCGCCTTCTCGCCACCCTCATCCTGGTGGCGCTCATCCCTGCGGCCGTGACCCTCGCCACCGGAAGCTGGGCTCTCCGGGAGGTGGTGGTGGCCACCGGGAGCGCGGGGGCGTGGGACGAGGTGGCAGCCTCCGGTCGCCAACTCCTGGACGAGCTGGAAGCCCATCCCCCGGGGACCCTCTCCCCGGAGCTCACCGTCGCCGCCTCGCGGCACCGGGATCAGCTCGGGGCCTCCATCCGCCTTTCCCGGATGTACGCCCTTCTCGGGGAGCGCCTCCTCTTCCTCATCCCCGCCTTCTCCCTTGGGCTCCTCCTCCTGGTGGCGGGGGTGGCGGTGTGGGCCGCCAACAGCATTGCCCGACGGATTGCCGCCCCCGCCGAGGAGCTGGCCGGGTGGACCCGGCTTCTCGGAGCCGGGAGCCCCCTCCCCCCTCCCGACGAGGGCGCCGGCGCCCGTGAACTTCGGGAGTTTGCCCTCCTCCGGGAATCGCTCCGGCAGATGGCGCGCACCCTCGAGGAGAACCGGGCCCGGGAGCTTCAGCAGGCCCGCACCCAGAGCTGGAGCGAGATGGCGCGCCGGGTGGCCCACGAGATCAAGAACCCCCTCATGCCCATGCGGATGGCGGCGGATCGGGTGGCGGCCTCCGGCGACGAACGGGCGGCGGAGTCGGGACGCATCCTCCTGGAAGAGATCGACCGCCTCGACGCCCTGGCCCGGAGCTTCTCCCACTTCGGGCGCCCGGCGGAGGGCCCCATGTCGGAGGTGGATCTGGAGGAACTCCTCCGATCGGTGATCCGCCGGGCCGAGAGCCCGGAAACCCCTGTCCTCCTTCGCCCCATGGAGGGATCCCTCCGGATCCACGGGCACCTGGACGCCCTGGAGCGGGTTTTTCGCAACCTCATCGTGAACGCCCAGGAAGCTTCCCTCCTGGCGGCGGGGGAGGGGGCGCCCGCCCCGGTGGAGGTGGAGGCGGGGGGCGGGGAACGGTGGGTCGAGGTGAGCGTCATGGATCGCGGGCCCGGGATACCCGGGGAGCACCTCGGTCGCATCTGGGACCCGGACTTCACCAGCAAGCGCCGGGGAACGGGGATCGGGCTCCCCCTGGTGCGGCAGGCGGTGCGTGCCCATGGCGGCGAGGTGTGGGCGGCCAACCGCCTGGAAGGAGGAGCCGAGTTCCGGGTGCGCCTCCCCCGCCACCCCCTCCCCACCCCATCAACCTCCCCGGAAGCCTCCCCTCCCAGCCCGGATGACTCCCCATGAGGCTCCTTCTCATCGACGACGAGGCGAACCTCCGCCGCATGCTGGGTATGGTGATCGCCGACGTGGGGATCGGGGTGTCGGTCGCCGGTGCGGTACTCGGGGCCGGACGCGCCGGCACTGACCTGATGGGACAGGTCGCACGGGTGACCTTCGAGTTGCCGCATTCGCGCCTGCATGAAACCGAGGCCGACCGGATCGGTGTCGAACTGGCCGCACGAGCGGGTTACGATCCGCGTGCCGCGGTGAGCCTGTGGGGCAAGATGGCCAGTCGATCGGCGGGTGGTCCGCCGAAATGGTTGTCGAACCAACCCCCGCCAGACGAACGCCAGCGCGAGCGGGTTGCCGCGCGAGATGCTGACCAGCGATGTCGCCGATGGCATGCCGACGCCGATCGTACGCTCGCCGGCGTTGAGCACCGTGACCGGGTCCGCGGCTGAGCGCCCGATCTGCGG
>JBJHBD010000060.1:0-18251 GCA_050485305.1 Gemmatimonadota bacterium | reverse complement strand
ACCGCCGCCCCCCACCCCCCCCCCCCCCCCGCGCCCCCCCCCCGCCCCCCCCCCGCCCGCCCCGGCCCCGGTTGGCCGCAATAACTCCGCCCGGGGCGGCGGCCTGCCGGCCGGCGCCCGCCCCCCGTGGAGCGCTGCCTGGTTCGGAGGGTGAACCCTCCGAGGGGTCAGGTCATTTGACCATCACCGGGAAAGCCTGCGGATGGTGGCTTCCGCCACATCGATGAACTGGGCCACCGCATCCAGGTTGTTGGCATACGCACTGGCCTGATACTGCCTCCCGTACTGCTCGCCGGCCCTCAGCAGCCGTCCGGCCTCCTGGAACATGGGGAGAATCTGTCGCGCCGTCTCCAGGGAGGTGGGGTTCGCCTCGTAGAGGAGACGGCCCCGGGTCAGGAGGGCAAATCCGTGGAAGAAGTTGATCTGGGACCGGAGTTCCTCGGAGATATTGAACTGCTTGGCCACTTCAAAGAGCCTGATCCCCTCGGGGAGGTTGCTCTGGTTCTGGACATGCGTATTGAAGGCATGGCCAAAAATCTGGGTGGCCAGCTGATCCGAGGGACGTTCACGCGCCTCCTCGGCCCGGCGGAAGGCCGCAATGGCGTCATCCACCTGCCCTGCCCGGAGGAGGAAGGTTCCAATGCGGAACCGCCCATCCGGGAGTTCGGGGTTGATCTCCAGTGCCCGCTCCATGGCGGCCACCGCCCCACGAGCATCGTTCTTCCGGTTGTAGGCCTCGGCCATCACGGTGTGGATCTGCGCCTCCTCGGGGAAGTACTCGGCACCACGCTGCCCCATGGCAATGGCTTCATCGAGTTCGCCGAGCTGAACCAGGGCCCGCATGGACGTCGTGATGTACGAAGCCCGGGTTTCGGCGCCGCGAGCTTCGATGACCACCCCGAGGGAGTTGATGGCCTCACGGTAGAGGCGGGCCACCTCGGGGTCGAGAGTGGCATCCGAGTCCTGAGCCTGCGGCTGGGTTCCCTGGCGATCGAGGGCAGCGCGGAACGCAAGAGCACCATACTGCTCATGGAGCTCCACATTGTCGGGCTCCTGCTCGAAGCCTGCCTCCAGGAGCTGGAGGGCGCCGTAGGCATCCCCGGCCTGCCCCAGCTCGAAGGCGATGCGGATCCGGACATTCACATTCCCGGGATTCATCTCCAGGTACCGGGAGTAGTACTCGAAAGACTTCTCACTCTCTCCGAGCTGGGCGGCGAGCCACCCGGCGCTCTCCAGAGAGGCGTCGTCATACGGGTCCTCGGCAATGACCTCTTCATAGAGCTGGAGCGCCTCGGGGAAGCGGTCCAGGTTCCGATAGGTCTGCGCCAGGGCGATGGTGACCTGCCGGGATTCGGGAGCCAGCTCCCGGGCCCGGGTGCAGTGACGGAGAGCATCCTCCCAGTTGGAGGAGCCGTACGCCTGACCGCAGTAGCTCACCACGTTCAGCCGATCCACGATCCCCTGGAATCCCTGCACGATGTACTCCGCCGCGGCACGCTCATCGCGGGTGGCGATGGTGTGGGGGGCGACCGGAAGCTCATCGCCGTCGGGAACGGTCCAGAAGGTCACCTCGTAGCGGGTCTGCCCGTCGACCTCGCGGTACTCTCCGCACATGACCACCTGGGCGTTGATCTGGGCAGCGAGCTGACGAGCGGTGATGCACTCGAGGTCGCGGGCGCGGAGCCCGAACTCCCGGGCGGCCCGATCCAGGTCACGGGAAGAGAGGGCGACATGGAAGTCGAGATCCAGCATGTCCCGAACATTATTCGCCACCCGCTCACCAAAGCGGTTGGCCGCCCCATCGAGGGGCTGCATGTTGGGGACGACCACGCGGAAGCGGTCGGACTGCGCCTCGGCCTGCGCCGGGAGCAGCGGGACGGCGATGAACGCTGCCAGGAAGCCGACGGCGAGCGTGTTCTTCAGGGATTCCAACATCGTGCGTTCTCTCTGGGCTGACCCTTGGAGATGAGGTCCGACGACCGGAGCGACTCCGGTCCCCGCAACCGCGACTTCTATAACTACATGAGCCGTTGGGCTCCGGTACAGAGGGCAAGAAAACCCTCTACCCGGTGATCGTCAAGGCTTTCAACTTGGCTCCGATCAGATTCACCAAACACTTTACCGGGTGGTTACGATACCATCGAACCTCGGCGGGTGTTCCATAACCCTTGAAGTTTCGACCACCGGGTGGGGAACCTTGAACCTCCGCCGTGGGTTCACGGATCGGTACCCCACACCATCCCGGAGAGCCGCCATGCCCGCCATCCATCTCCCCCCCGGATGGAGCGACCCCTGCCGCTCCGTCACCGAACCCGAGGTCTTCTGGAATCGGCGCCGCTTCCTCCGAGGGACGGGTGCCGCCCTGGCCGCGGTGGCGCTGAGCGGGTGCAACGGGGCTCGAAGCGGCTACGGAGACGACACCGCCCACCTGGCCGCCACCCGTCCCGACGGCCCCCTGGACACCATCCCCGACACCCCGTCGCGTGACCTCTACCCCGCGCGCCGTTCCCCGGAGTACGCGGTGGAGCGCCCCCTCACCGATCGGGTGGTGGCCGCCACCCACAACAACTTCTACGAGTTCACCACCGACAAGGCGCGGGTGTGGGAGAATGTCGGCCCCTTCAACGCCCGTCCCTGGACCCTGGAGGTTACCGGCGAGGTGGAGCACCCAGGCACCTTCGACGTGGCCGACCTGGAACGGGAGCTGGGGCTGGAGGAGCGGATCTACCGCTTCCGCTGCGTGGAGGCGTGGGCCATGACGGTGCCCTGGACCGGATTTCCCCTCCACCGGCTCCTGGCGAAGGTCCAGCCCCTCTCCTCGGCCCGGTACGTCCGCTTCCTCACCTTCAACCGCCCCGACGAGGCCGTCGGAAAGCGCACCCAGCCCTGGTACGACTGGCCCTACTATGAAGGGCTCCGGATGGATGAGGCGCTGAACGAACTCACCCTCCTGGCCACCGGGCTCTACGGCGAACCCCTTCCGAAGCAGCACGGCGCCCCCGTCCGGGTGGTGACCCCCTGGAAGTACGGGTACAAGAGCCCCAAGTCCATCGTCACCATCGAGGTCACCCGTGAGCAGCCCCCCACCTTCTGGAACGACCTCCAGCCCGGCGAGTACGGCTTCTACTCCAACGTGGCCCCCGACGTCCCGCACCCCCGCTGGTCCCAGGCCACGGAGGAACTCATCGGGGAGGGGCGCCGGGTCCCCACCCTCCTCTTCAATGGCTACGGAGAGTGGGTGGGCGGGATGTACGATGCCGAGATGATGCGTCGGCTCTCCTGACACCCATCCTCCTGGAGGATGGGTTCCCTACCCCTCTCTCCTCCGGGGGAGCGCACCCCCCTCCCACGCGTCCAGCTTCTCCCGCAGCTCGTCCGGGACCGGGATGGATCGACCGGCCTCGTAATCGTACATGACCTGGGTGCTCCGGGCCGTGGCCAGGAGCGCACCGGCGCCGGATCGGATCTCGTACTCCATTTCGAAGTGCTTCCGCCCCACCGAGGTCACCCGCACCCCTACATCCAGGGTGTCCGGGTAGAGGATCCGTGCCCGGTAGCGGATCGTCACTTCGGCCATGATGTAGTCCACCGACTCCACCCCGGCCCGCCCGGCCACCTCCTCCCAGTACCGCCACCGCGCCTCCTCCACGTACATGAGGACGAGGGAGTGGTGGGCGTGTCCACCCACGTCGATGTCCCGGAAGCGTACCGGAACGGGGTGGTGGAACCGGAAGGGCGCATCGGATGAGGAGAGGTCGGTCATGGCCGGTGTGCGGAAGGGTGGAAGGCAGGGTGGGGGAAAGGTGCCCCTCCGGGAGGAAACCCGCCATCTTCCCGGAGACCGACGGCAAGGGGAGTGGAGTGTGCCGACGGCTACCACGCTCACGGAGAAGGAGAAGGTACGGGGAAGCCATGGCGTCCGCAGGGTGGGATCTCATCGTGGTGGGAGGAGGGGTCATCGGGCTCGCGCTGGCGCGTGAGGCGGCGGGAGAGGGTGCGCGCGTTCTCCTCGTGGAGCGGGGACCGGGGCCAACGGAGGCGAGTTGGGCCGCTGCGGGGATGCTCTCCCCCTTCGGGGAGGCCTCGAGCCCCGGCCCCTTCCTGGAGATCGCCTCCCGCTCCCTGGAGCTCTGGCCGACCTTTGCCGAGGCGCTGGAAGAAGAGGTGGGATCGTCCATCGAGTATCGCCCCTCCGGGAAGGTGGCCCTCGCCCTCACCGACCATGGGTGGACCCGCCTCCGGGAGCGGCACGAGTGGGGTGCTCCCAAAGGTGCCGGATCTCGCCTCCTCGATCCGGGAGAGGTGTTCGACCTCCTTCCGGGAGCACCGCGAGAGCTTCGCGGAGGGCTCCTCTCCTCCGCCGACCACCGGATCGACAACCGGGCCCTCGGAGGGGCCCTCCTCGCTGCCTGTCGCCGACGTGGGGTGGAGGTGCGCACCGGAACGGAGGTCACCTCCGTAGAGACGGATAAGGGTGTCCTTCGCGGAGTCCGAGCGGGGAGCGACACCCTCCTCCCGGCCCCCCGGGTCGTCCTCGCGGCCGGTGCCTGGGGAGGCTCTCTCGAAGGTCTCCCCTCCCCTCCCCCCATCCGACCGGTCCGGGGACAGATGGTGGCGCTCCGCCCCTCCTCCCCACCCGACCCGCGGATCCTGGAATCGGAGGAGGTCTACCTCGTCCCCCGGGACGATGGCCGACTCCTGGTGGGCGCCACCGTGGAGGAGGTGGGATTCCGCAGAGAGGTCACCGTCGATGGGATCACCGGACTCCTTGCGGGAGCGCTCCGCCTCGACCCGACCCTCCGGAGCGCACCGGTGGAAGAACTCTGGTGCGGATTCCGCCCCGGCACCCCGGACGGACTCCCCATCCTGGGCCCCGACCCGGAGGTGCCCGGAGTGATCCATGCCGGTGGGCACTTCCGGAACGGGATCCTCCTGGCACCGGTCACCGTGGAGTTCCTTACCCCCCTCCTCCTGGGTGGAGAAGGGGTAGAGGACGCCCTGGCCCCCTTCTCCCCCGCACGGTTTCCCGTGTCGCCCCGCTCCTCCCATCTGGATGCATGAGGTGGGGTGGAAAAAAATGACCCATGGCGCCTGCTACTCGCCCAACCTATACGTGGGAGGTGCTGACCATACGGATTCCGCCTCCCCTCCCCCTCGGAACCAATTTGGAGGACCCCACCCGTTGAGCGGCGAACTCGAGGCCTCTCCCATTCTCCTGGTGGAGGACAACCCCAGCGAGGCATGGCTCCTGGCGGAGATCCTCCGAGGGAGGGGGCATACCGTGACGGCGTGCGTCAGTGGAGAGGAAGCGCTCGCCGCCTGGGAAGAGCGCCCCTTTGCCATGGTGCTTCTGGACTGGATCCTCCCCGGAGTGTCCGGGGAAGAGGTGTGCCGTGCCATCCGCGCCACTCCGGAAGGACGTCATGCGGTCATTCTGGTGGTCACCGGGAAGGATGCCCCCGCCGACCTCGAGGCGGTGCTTTCCGCCGGCGCCGACGACTACCTGGCCAAGCCGGTGGATGTGGGGCTTCTCAACGTCCGACTCGCCATCGCCGAAAAGAATGTCCGGGACGCCGCCGGAAAGCTGGCCGCCGAAGAGGCGCTGGCCCAAGCCAACCGACAGCTCCAGGACCTCTTCCAGAATCTGGGGAACGTCTACTTCTCCGTCGCTCTCCCCGAGGGCCGCCTCCTCCAGCTCTCGCCCACTGCTCGCTCCCTCCTCGGGGTGGACCCGGATTCGTTCACCGACGGGAACGACCCCCTCGCCACCCTCCTCCCCGGAATCGACCGGGAAAAACTCCTCGGTGATCTGGAGGGCCTCGCGGGCGACCGCCCCCTGGTGGTGAACTTTCCCCTCCCGGAAGACGAGGAGGAGCGCTGGATGGAGGCGTCGCTCCGCCCGAAGCGTTCTCCGACCGGGATCCTCCGGGTGGATGGGGTGATCTCCGATGTGACGGAGCGGAGGCAGAGCCAGCTCCAGCTTGCGGCCCGTAACCAGGAACTCCAGACCCTCCACCGGATCTCGGAAATCACCCTTGCAGCCGAATCCCTCGAGGAGGGATACGAGCAGATCCTGGAGGTGGCCGCAACCTCGGTGGGGTTTCCCATCGCCGCCGTCGAGCTCCTGGACGAGTCCGATACCCGCCTCCACATCGCGACCGCTCGGGGGCTCCCACCCTCCGTCGAGGCCGTGGGCGTCCTCGTTCCCCTGGAGGGCTCCGTTTCCGGCGAAGCGCTTGCCGGCGGGAAGCCGAGGGTGGTCGAGGACCTTCGCCGACATCGGGGGCTCTCCACCACTCTCACCGATCAGGCTGATCTCCGCACGGTCGTCTCCTTCCCCATCCTCCTCTCGGGACGCCCCATCGGCGTGCTCTCTTTCGCCAACACCGAGGTGACCCCGCCGGACCCCCGCTCCCTTCGATGGGGAGCCGGCCTGGCCAACCAACTCGCCACCTTCACCGACCGCCTCCGCACCCTCGAAGCGCTCCGAAACGAAGAGGCACGATACCGGGAGCTGGCGGAAGAGCTCCAACGCGCAAATCGGGAGCTGGAGAGCTTCGGGTACACGGTGTCCCACGACCTCAGGGCTCCCCTCCGGACCATGCAGGGGTTCGCCCATACCCTCCTTCAGGACTACGGCTCCCGCCTGGACGAGAAGGGGCGGGGGTACCTCCAGCGGATCGTGGCCTCCGGGAGTCAGTCCGAACTCCTCATCCGGGACCTCCTCACATACTCCCGCCTGAGCCTGGAGGAGATCCGCCTCGAAAACGTTTCGCTCCACGAGGTGGTCACCGTCGCCCTCTCCCAGCTCGAAGCCGATCTGCGGGAGTCCCGCGCCCGGGTGGAAGTGCAGGAGAACCTTCCCTGGGTGAGGGGGCACCAGACCACTCTGGTACAGGTCGTCTCCAACCTGGTCTCCAACTCCATCAAGTTCACGCGGGAGGGGGAGCGCCCCGCCGTGCGCATTCGTGCCGACTCCCAGGGGGAAAGGGTGCGCGTCTCGGTGGAAGACGAGGGAGTGGGGATTCCGAAGGACCAACTGGAGCGGGTCTTCCGCGCCTTCGAGAGGGGAACCCTCACCCAATCCCGACCAGGGACGGGGATCGGCCTCGCGGTGGTCCGGAGAGGGGTCGAGCGGATGGGCGGACGCGCCGGAGTGGACTCCACCCCGGGAAAGGGGAGCCACTTCTGGATCGAGCTGACCGCCGCTGACTCCCGCACCTCCGATCGCCGGCGTTGACACGCTTGCGGGCAGAGTTCCGT
Source organism: Gemmatimonadota bacterium (assembly GCA_050485305.1). Taxonomy (GTDB): domain Bacteria; phylum Gemmatimonadota; class Gemmatimonadetes; order Longimicrobiales; family Gaopeijiaceae; genus JBJHBD01. Next base: position 10,988 of record JBJHBD010000060.1, on the reverse strand, counting down.
AGAGACAAGATGAGCCCTGTAACGGGGCGCACCGGAGCCCCATCCTCCCGATCCAAACCTCCCCGGGGAACCCCATGAACTTCGATTCTCAGGACGTGATCGGTCTCGTGGCCGTCATCATGGTCTTCTCCATCGTCCTCGTCCCCGTCATCGGCCTCACCGCCCGCTTTGCCCTCAAGCCCACGGTGGAGGCGCTCAGCCAGTTCTTCTCGAAGAAGGGAGATCAGGAGACCGTCGTCCTTCTGGAGCGTCGGATGGCGCTCATGGAACAGCAGCTCGAGGCCATGGAGGTGAACCTCCGCTCCCTGGACGAAGCGCAGCGATTTGATCAGCGCCTCCGGGCCGGAGGGCGAGAGGCCCCCCGTTCGGGCTCCGTCGAAGAGTGACCGCTCCCCGGTCTCCCCTGGCCCCCCTCGGGTCGGTGGAGATCATCGGCCATCGGGGGTACGCGGCCCGGTTCCCCGAGAACACCCTCCCTTCCCTGGAGGGCGCGCTCCGGGCAGGCGCCCACTCCCTCGAGTGGGATGTGCACTTCACCCGGTGCGGCACCCCCGTCCTCTTCCACGACGATACCCTCAACCGCACCACGAATGGTCGGGGGAAGCTCGCCGCCCGGCGGTGGGAGGAGCTCCGGGAGCTCGACGCCGGGGGGTGGAAGGACCCGGAATTCGCCGGAACCCCCATCCCCACCCTGGCGGAGGCGCTCGATCTGGCGGAAGAACGGGTCCACACGGTCTTCTGCGAGGTGAAGGGGGTGAACGCGCCCGGTGACCTCGACACCCTCCTGCACGTGATCGGCGCGGCGCCGGCTCCCCACCGGGTCGTGGTCATCTCCCTGGAGTTCGACCTTCTCCGGGAGCTTCGTCGCCGCCATCCGTCCATCCCCCTGGGGTGGGTGGTGGGCTCGGAAAAGGAGGTGGAGGGTGCGGCCCGCGAGGTGACGGAGGATGGGCATGCGCTCCTCGACCCCCGGGCCTCCATCCTCCTGGCGAACCCCGAGCGTACCCGGCGGTGGGTGGACGAGGGAGTCCCTCTGGCCACCTGGACGGTGAACGACCCCGATGAGGCCCAGGAGCTGGTGGCCCTCGGCGTGCGGCGCCTCACCACCGACGAGGTCGGGGTCATGGTGGGACGGTGGTCATGACCTCGGAGAGCCCGGAAGGAGGCGCACCCTCCCCCCCACCCCTCTCTCCCGCGGCGAGGGACCGGGCTCTCCGGGAGATGGCCGACCATGGGGTGGAACTCCTCGTCATCGGTGGAGGGATCACCGGGGCCGGGGTGGCTCGGGACGCCGCCCTCCGGGGGGTGCGCGTCGGGGTGGTGGAGCGGACGGACTTCGCCGCGGGAACCTCCGGCCGATCCTCCAAGATCATCCATGGCGGGATCCGCTATCTGGAGTACCTCCAGTTCGGACTCGTGCGGGAGTCGGCCCGGGAACGGAGGATCCTCCGGGAGCTGGCGCCTCACCTCGTGCACCATCTTCCCTTCCTCTATCCGGTCTTCCGGGGAGAGTCGCTCCTGAAGATCCGCGCCGGCCTCGCCCTCTTCGACCGAATGGCGGGGAGCCCCCGGGGGGAGCGGTCACGATCCCTCCCGCCCCGGGAGGTGCGCCGCTACCTCCCCGGACTCAGAGAGCCTCTCAAGGGTGGAGTCCTCTTCCCCGAATACATCACCGACGACGCCCGCTTTACCCTGGCCAACCTCCGCTCGGCGGCGGAGCATGGGGCTCTGGTGGCCAACCACGCCGAGGTGACCGGATTCCTCCGGGAGGGGGAGCGGGTCATCGGGGCGCGGGTGGAGGATCGGATGGGGGGAGGGGTTCTGGAGATTCGCGCCAGGGTCACGGTGAACGCCACCGGACCCTTCGTGGAGGGAGTTCTCGCCGAGGGGGGGCTCACCATCCCCAAGCGGATCGTCCCCTCCAGGGGGTCTCACCTCCTCCTGGATCGGGAGCGCCTTCCCCTGGTGGGGGCCACCTTCCTCACCTCCTCCACCGGACGGCGGGGACTCGCCATCCCTCGGGGACCCTGGATCTATGTGGGGACCACCGACGCCGAATACACCGGTCCGGTGGACCGTCCCCGCGCCGACGCCGAAGAGGTGGACGACCTCCTGGCCATGCTCCGGGACTGCTTCCCCGAAGCCGACCTCGCCCCCGACGCCGTGGTGGCCACCTGGGCGGGACTCCGCCCCCTCATCCACGAAGAGGGGAAGTCCACCCGGGACATGTCCCGTCACGACGAACTCTGGGCCACCCCACCCGGACTCGTCACGGTGGCCGGCGGAAAGCTCACCACCTACCGCCCCATGGCGCGCCGGATCCTCAAGGCGGTGGCTCGGGAGTGGGGGGAACCCTTCCCGGGGGAGGAGCGGACCCATCGTGTCCCCCTTTCCGGGCGCCCCGACGGGGAGTACGACGCGTGGCGCATCGAGACGGAGAGGCGTCTGGAGGGGGCGGGCATCCCTCCCCTTACCCGGGACCGCCTCCTCTTCCTCTACGGAACCGAGGTGGAGGAGCTCCTGGCCTTCGGTGACGAAGATCCGGAGTGGCTCGCCCCCCTCGCCCCCGGGGTCCCGGCTCTCCGCGGCGAGGTGCGCCGCGCCGTCGAGCGGGAGATGGCGCTCACCCTGGTGGACATCCTGGACCGACGCCTCGCCCTTCTCCTCTTCTCCGCGGACCGGGGGATGGGCGCCGCGAATCCCACCGCCGCCATCGCCGCCCCCCTTCTGGGGTGGAGCGAGGAGCGGGTCCGAAGCGAGGTGGAGGCGTACCGGCGGGAGGTGGAGGAGCATGGGCCGGAGGGTGGGATTTCCGTGTGAGGAGACGGGTGCGCCCTCCGGCGGAGCCCTTGCCGGTGCGTAACCTCGGGTGGATCATCCTCCCCTGTTCACAACGGAACACCGCCACCCCACCATCGGATACAAGATGCCCTCAATTCTCTTCTGGAACATTGCCCGGGCGGGCGGAGGAAAAGATTCGTTCGCCGTCGAGAATGTCCTTTCAGATCTGGACACCCTGGTCTGGAACCTCTCGTCGAAGCCCGACGTCATCGTCCTGTGCGAGGCGTTGGGGGGGATGTCCCGCTCGTTCGGATTCAGCAACAAGCTCCCAAACGGGTATTCCCCCGTGAACATCAACGAGTGGGATACCGGGTACAAGAAGACAACCACCCTTCAGTACTTTGCCCTCGCCCGAAACTCGGTGGAGGCCTATCTGATCGAGGCCGACAGCAGCCGCCCGGCCCTTGCCCTCTGGTTCGGAGCCGTGTGGGCCATCTGTCTTCACGCCCCCTCGGTTTCGAGTTCCACGACTCCCCAGACGGACCAGATGATCGAAGGGTTTGATCGGCTGGATTCGTTCATTCGAAAGGGTTCTGTGCCCTACGGGAAGATCAAGCTCATCCTCGGCGATCTGAACTTGGATATCCGGAACAACCAGAAGGTGGGATCGATCGCAGGGAAGCTTCATGGCACCTCCCTGCACAACTGGGGGATCGTCGATCCTGGCGTTGCGACCCATCGCAATGGGAATTCCGGAATCTGGGACACCACCCTGGATTGGGCCCTGGAACGCCCGGGAACGAACGCCACCGTGACCGCCATCGAGCCGGAGGACGACGACCCCATGAACTGGTCTTCAGAGAGCTCCGACGACGAATTTGTCCCACCCTTCCAGGGCGTCAAGAACTCCGACCACCTCCCCATCGTCGTATCCTGGTGACCCCTCCGTCGGTTGACCGCGCGGACCCCTTCCGGTAGCGTTCGGGGGTACCTGAAACTCGTTCTCAACTCCCCATATGTCCCGTCCCGTCATCCAGCTTGAGGGGGTACGCAAGCGCTTCTGGCCCGGCCCGGTAGAAGCGGTGGACGGCGTGAACCTCACGGTCAGGGAGGGGGAGATCGTGACGCTCCTTGGCCCCTCCGGGTGCGGGAAGACCACGACGCTCCGCCTCATCGCCGGCTTCGAGGTCCCCGACGAAGGGACGATCCGCATCGGGGACCAGGTGGTGGCCGGGCCCCGGAGCTGGGTCCCCCCGGAGCGCCGGGGAGTGGGGATGGTCTTCCAGGACTACGCCCTCTTCCCCCACCTCACCGTGGGGGAAAACGTCATGTTCGGGCTGGACCGGATCCCCCGCCGGCGCCGGAAGGACCGTGCGAAGGAGGTGCTCCGGATCCTGGATCTGGCAGCGGCCTTCGACCGCTACCCCCATGAGCTTTCCGGAGGGCAGCAGCAGCGGGTGGCGCTGGCCCGCGCCATTGCTCCCGAGCCGGTGGTGGTCCTCATGGATGAGCCCTTCTCCAACCTGGACGCCCACCTCCGCTCCCAGGTTCGTGACGAGGTGGTGGGGATCCTCCGGCGGGCGGGGATGACCTCCATCTTCGTCTCCCACGACCAGCGGGACGCCCTGGCCATTTCGGACCAGGTGGCGGTGATGAATCGGGGGAAGGTGGAGCAGATGGGGAGCCCGCGGGAGATCTACAAGCACCCCGAATCCATCTTCGTAGCCACCTTCGTGGGGCGAACAAACCTCCTTCAGGGGGTCATCCAGAACGAGAGCGGGTGTGTCCTCACCGACTTCGGGTCGTTCTGTCGGGTGGACCGGCTGGGGCTCCCCCTGGGGAGCCAGGTCCTGGTCTCGGTGCGCCCCGACGGGTTTGGTCCCCACCCCACCGGAAACCTCCGGGGGCGAATCCTCTCCACCTGTTACACCGGATCCCATGTGGAGGCCGAGGTGGCCATCCCCTCGGCGCAGGGAGGGGAGCGCCACCTTCTGGTCCACCTCCCCCCCTCCCGGGGGTACGAGATCGGGGAGGAGATCGCCTTCACCCTCGACCCCGATTTTGCCTCGGTGGTGCGGAACGCCTGTCAGACCTTCGGGATCGGATCCCCGGCAGCCGCCCGGATGGCGCTGGACGCCGCCCGCGAGGCGGAGCCGGAGGTGATGGCGGGGTAGCCGGCGAAGAGCCTACCCCACGGTCCCCGCCTCGCCCTCCTCCTCCCGGTCTTCAAAAACCTCCCCGCTCCCCTCGTCGGGAACCTCCCCTCCCGCCGCTCGCATCAGGTGTTCGGTGGCCCGCCAGGCGTGGTAGGCCAACCGGTCGATCCGCTTCGCCCATTCGATTTCGTAGCGCGCCTCGTCGGGGGTGGTGCGCCCCGCCGCCGTCCACTCCAGGAGTTCGGTCCGCCGCTCGCGCCGGAGGACCGCGAGATTCGCGGAGGTACTCCGGAGCCCTCCAACCCGCCGGGACCCATCCTCCGTCAGGAGAAGCCGTTCCAGCGAGAGCGCCGCATCGCGGAACGACCCTTCCGTCCAAGGGGGGCGCCCCTCCGCCGTGTCCAGCGCCTGCTGGATCCGGTCCAGGTGGTCCAGGGCGTGGATGAGGGAGAGGTGGCGCCGGAACTCGGATTCATTGGCGGGAACCGAGCCGAGCCACCCCAGGAACTTCCGGATCTCGGCGAGGGCGGCGCGGGTTTCGTCCAGCGTCCCCGGGGGTGGGGGCTCTCCCATCCCCTCCGGCTGCACCTCCGCGGAAAGCTCCCGGAAAAGGAGGCGGGCGGTGCTCTCCACCGCCTCCCGGGCCGCCGCCACCGCCACCTCCGGGATCTCGGCCACCGAACGGTCCAGGTGCCGGGTCAGGGTGGGGATGGGCTCGGGAACCATCCTCTCCACCCAGCGGGCGAAGGTGGGGAGGATGGGAAGGAGGGCGAGCACCCCCAGGAGGTTGAAGGCGGTGTGGAAGAGGGCGATGGCGGTGGCGTCGTCCCCTTCTGCGGTGACTGCCTCCGCCAGGGGGACGAGGATGGGGAGGACTACCAGGGCGACGGCTCCAGTAAGGATGTTGAAGAGGATGTGGGCGAGGGCGGTCCGACGAGCCGGAACCGATGCCCCGATGGCGGCCAGCGCCGCCGTGACGGTGGTCCCCACGTTCTGTCCCACCACCAGGTAGGCGGCCTGCTCCAGATCGATGGCGCCGGTATGAAGGGCGGTGAGGGAGGTGGCCACGGCGGCGGAGGAGGACTGCATGACCACGGTCATGGCCAAGCCCACGGCGACCAGCACCAGGTGTCCCCCCACCGTGGCGCCGGGGAAGGCTGCGGGGTCGAAGCGCTCGGAGAGCCCGGACATCCCGAGCTGCAGGGCGTCGATCCCCACGAAGATGAGGCCAAACCCGGCGAGGGCCAGACCGGCATGGGCGAGACGGCCTCTCCCAAGAAGGCGGGCCAGGGCGCCGACCCCCACCAGGGGGAGTGCCACCACCGCAACGTTCACCTTGAGCCCCAGGGTCGCCACGATCCAGCCGGTGCTGGTGGTCCCCACGTTGGCCCCGAAGATGACCCCCACCGCCTGCGGGAAGGTGAGGAGACCCGCGCTCACGAAGCCGATGGTGGTGAGGGTGGTGGCGCTGGACGACTGGACCAGCGCCGTCACCGCCGCCCCCGAGGCCATGGCCGAGGTGGGGCCTCGGGCGAACCGCTGGAGCACGTCCCGGAGGGCGCTCCCCGCCGCGCTCCTGAGCCCCTCCGTGAGGAGGATCATCCCGATGAGGAAGATCCCGATCCCGCCCAGGGTGGTGGCGATCACGCCCCCTCCTCCACCATGGCGCGGTACCCCTCCCGGAAAGTGGGGAAGCGGAAGGTGTGCCCGCTCTCCCGGAGGCGCCGGTTGGAGCACCGCTTGTTGGAGCGGTCCCGGGTCATTTCCGAATCGGTGATGGGTTGAGGTGCTCCCAGGAGGTCAGCCAGGAAGCGGTGTACCTCGGCGAGGGGGGCAGGTTCGTCATCCACCCCGATGTAGACGGGCGCCGGATCAGGGAGGGTGAGGAGATGGGCCAGCGCCCCCGCGGCATCGTCGCGGTGGATCCGGTTCGTCCAGATGGGTCCGGGTTCGGGAGAGCGGGCCCGCCCCTCCCGCACCATCTCCAGGAGGCGGGTGCGCCCGGGGCCGTAGATCCCCCCCAGGCGGAGGGTGGTGGTCGGGAATCCCGACTCCCCCGCCAGTCGTTCTCCCTCGAGGACGACGGAGCCCCGGAAGTTCTCCGGTTCCGGGGGAGTGTCCTCATCCACCCATCCCCCATCGGCGTCTCCGTAGACGGCGGTAGAGGAGGTGAAGAGGAAGCGCTTCACCGGAGCGCCGCCGGAGCGGAGGGCGGCGAGTACGTTCCCGACTCCCTCCACGTAGGCGCGGCGATATCCGACCTCGGTGGACTCGTCCGCCGCCGCCGGGTAGACCACCGCCTCCAGTCCCGGGGGAAGGTGCCGCCCCAGCTTCGGGTCCAGGAGATCAGTGGCAATGGGGTGGATGGGTGCCGGAAGGAGATGGGCACGGCGGCGGATTCCGAAGACCTCGTCGCCCCGGGCGGCGAGCCGGAGCCCGAGTTCGGTTCCCACATAGCCGCACCCTGCGATGAGTATCCGCATGACCTCCCTTTTTCCCATCGTTTGGCTGCCTCCATCGCACGGGGAGGCCTGCATGTAAGGGGAAACCCGACTGGAACCCGTGCGGATGAGCGCGGGACCCACTCCATCGCCCGTTCGCTCACCACGCCTACTGGAGTTCGATCCCGACGAGCCGGAAGCGGTCCTGAAGCTCCCGCGCCGTCATCTCCCGCGGCCCGTGGGAGTCGACCAGCACGTGGAACTCAGTCGGTGTGATCCCGAAGACTATGTGGGAGTCCTTCGCCACCGCGGTCTCGCTGCGCCAGGCCACCACACGCTCCACGAGGGTATTGATGTTGCGCGCAGGCCACTCGTCGAACATGAGCGTGAAGAGGACCGCGAGCTGGTTGCGGTCCGCCAAGTTGATGTTCGTCGTGTTCCTGGTGATCCTGACGTCGAGCCAATCACCCTCCTTCCACCCGCGGCGCCTGCTCTCTTCCTGCTCGATGGGGATGTAGCTGTTCAGGGCGGAGACCGAGGCCGTGATCATCGCGATGCCGTCCGGGACCTGGGCGTTCCACGGCAGGTCACTCATCGGGGCCCTCACCCTCGGCTTGTGGGGATCGGCGAAGTTGTACGCGGCCGCCCCCACGATCATCAACGACTTACTGGGAGTCGCCCACGCCAGGGTGCCGGCGCCGATGGCGCCCAGCGCTCCGTTCTGGTCCATGAACGGCTCGAGCTCACCGAAGAGGTCGTCGGCAACCATACTCTTGATACTGCCGAACTTGCCGCCGTCGGTGTCGCCGCCCAGTGCGTAGATGAACTGATCGGCCCAGTAGCGACGGGGGCTGTCCTTGATGTGCAGCTTGAGCCTCATCTTGCTGTGCTTCGCATGGTAGGCTACCTCGACCTTTTCGATCGCTTCCAGCCTGCGCAGGCCGCGCTCCTCCGTGAATCGCAGGACCCAGTCGTTGCGGATCCCCGGCAGGTCGCTCCCCGAGAACGCACTGCCACCTGGCCGGGCGAACCAGCAGAGCTTGCGGGACGTCTGGAGCGCCGCCGCGGCCACCCAGGCGGCGGTCGCGCCTCCTCCATAGATTCCCCTCGAGATCCAGGGCGTCTGCTCACGCCAATTCGCCAGGAACTGGATGCCCTCGATAATCGGCGAAAAGTCCCCCGGAATGACACGCGGATCGCCCTCCACGGTCGGCGGATCCCGCTGCGGACCGATGCCCGTCGCCAGGATGATCTGGTCCGCCCTGAGAGCCCGACCATCGCTCAACTCGACGACGAGTTGCTCCGCTACGTTCCGGGACTTTCTGATGCGCTGCGCACGCACACCACGGCGGTACCGATAGGCGTGCTGACCCACGATCGCGCGGACGCCTTGCTGATACTGATGTGAGGTTAGGAACTTTCCGAGTCCCTCTTCGGAACCGCCACTGGGCGTCCGGTAGGACGGCACCAGCTGTCCGGGGAGATGGAGCAGGTGTGCGGGCTGCCCCATCGGATGGTCGGGGAGCTGCTCCCACAGGCCGTCCGATCCCACGACGTAATTCGTGTAGCCGTCGTTTCCGATCGTTTGCAGGAAGACCGCCGCCGCAGTCCCGGCGCCCACGATGAATCGCACTGGCATGGCCTAGCCCACCTTCTCCTCGGCGCGCTCCCGCTACTGGGCGGGCGGGCGCTCCTCCGTCGCCTCGGGCACGGCGGCGGCGGGCGGAGGGGGCGGGGGATTGACCGCCTCGCGGAAGCGGTCACGGAAGCCGTCCGGATTGTACTCCCAGTGCCACGGCTCGTGCTGGTAGGGAAACCAGCCGTACGCCGCCCCATGCAAGAACATCCACTTGTGTACCGGAGACTCTCGCATGTCCACGACGTTCTGCATCGGCCTCGTGGTCGTTTCGGTATATCGCAGATTCCGCTGTTGCCCGCCCGGGTCCGTGTACGACATGCTCATGCGCAGATCTACCGCGAGCCCCAGGCTGTGGCTTGAGAAAGACGCCACAGCATTGGGGTTCCCCGATCTCTCTGCATTGCGGCGTGCGACCGCGGGATCCCGGTACGACGAGAGGACGATGAGGGGGATGCCGTCGGCGAGCGCTGCGGCGCGCATCGTCATGAAGGCGGCCTGTGCATCGCGATAGAGCCGGTGTCCGGCAGGCTGCTCCGGTGCGGCGCCGCCCCCGGCCGGGGCCGGAAAGGCCGGGATCGCGACGAGGTTGGCGTTGATGTGCCGCTCGACCTGCCGGGTGTGCTCGGCCCGTGTGACCACCGCGACATCACCAACATTGGCGCGCCGCTCCGGTCGGATTTCAGAGAGGCGGTTCGACATCTGAACGGCCCGACCCTCATTCGCTCCGCTCGGTCCGCCCGGGAAGTCGTCGCGCTCCCAGGCGAAGTCGCGAAAGCGGTCGCGCTGTGCCGCAGGGAGGAGGTCGAGACTCGATGTGGTGGAATCAAGGATGAAGGTGCGCACCGCGCGTGCAGCCGTCTCCGACATGTAGGCGTCCTGACGGGCGCGGGTCATCCCGAGCGAGCGGCGCTCCGCCTCATCGAGCACCGCCGTCACCGAGGCTACGGCCTGCGGCCCCTCCAGGACGCGCCGCAGCGCCGGGCCGAGCGTGGGGGCGTTCTCCGTGACCAGATCGAGCGCTTCGAGAATCACCCCTTCGCGGAACTCGGCGCCGGAGAGAGGGGGAAGCTCGCCCTCACCCCACCGCCGCATCTGGATCTGCGGCGTGGCTACGGGAGTGAGCCGCAACGGCGGTGCTCCGCCCGGCCCGTGCGCGTCTGCCGGGAGCGGCGGGGCAGCCCCCTGCTGCACCACATGGCTCAACTCGTGGGCGAGGAGCTCACGTCCGGCGCGGGTTTGCGGCGCATAGCGGCCCCCGCCGAAGATGACGTCCGAGCCGATTGTGTACGCCTCAGCTCCGGCAGTGCGGGCAGCTTCGGCGGCCCGCCTATCTGTATGCACCCGCACGCCGCCGAAGTCATGGCCGAAGCGGCGCTCCATGAAGGCGCGTGTCTCCGGATCGAGGGCGCCGGTGCCTGCCGCGCTTCCATCGGAGCGGTTCCGGGGTGACCTGCCGCCGCGATCGGGGAACTCGCTCATGCGCATCACACGGGCGGCGGCCCGATCCGCCTCCTTCTCGTGGCGGTCCCTGGGAGGCGCAGATCCTGAAGCGAGTCGCGCTGCTGTGCGCGGGAGCCGCTCCACCGCACGATTTCCCACGGTGCGCTGTAGCTCGAGAAGGGCGTGGGCCTCCAGCGGATGCCGGATCGGCAGGCGGTGGGGCGGGGCAGAAGGCCCGGGCTCGGCCTTCGACGAGGTCTTCGGTGTCTGCGCAGATCTCCGCATGCCCGCCTCCAGTGAAGCCTGCCCATAGAAGGAATTCCGAAGACTCTCCCATGGGCGGAGGCAAGGTAAGGCGCAGCGTCTGGCCGAACAAGGTGCCGAAGAGTCGGGGATACCAGGTCACTCTATCGAGTCGAACATGGGCGCTGAGGGATGAGGCTCGCTGACGCTCGCCAGATCCCCAGCGATACCGGGTCGCTCTATCGAGTCGAACATGGGCGCTGAGGGATTCGAACCCCCGACCCCCTG
>JBJHBD010000059.1:0-18412 GCA_050485305.1 Gemmatimonadota bacterium | reverse complement strand
GTCCAGGGTGATCTCGAACCCGGACACGCTCCCTGCCCGGATCCCCGAGGTGAGGCGCGGGGGTGGGGCGGAGCCCCGGTGGGGGGTGACGGCGCGAGGTTCAGGCATTGGGGGTGCGGCAGGGGGAACTGGACTACCGGAAGCTACGGGGAGAGAGGGAGAGTGGGGAAGGGGCGGGGGGCGGGAAGGCGAGCGGGGGCAGGCAAGGTCCCGCGGCGCTCGACTGACACAGGGATTCCGCTTCGCTGCACCAGATGTCAGCCACAAGGGCCGCGCGGACCATGTATCAATCGGGAGACCGGCGGCGGTCAGCATCGTTGGTGGAGATACGCGAAACTTGACCTCCTGATCGGTGTCAACTAGCAATTGATAGCAGATTGACATTTACGTTGGAGGTGCCTTGCAGATCCCCCTCTCTCCGCCGGCGCTCGAGGAGCTTCTCCAGGAGGTGCCGAAGGATCGCTTCGCCATTGCCCTGAGCCGGGGAAAGCCGCTCGTGGGAGGGAGGTACCTCCACTGGGATGCGCTCCGCCATCGAAAGCCACCCGGAGATCTGACGCATCGAGAGTGGTGGCTTGGCACGAAGCTCGCGCGTGAGTCCGCGGCCGAGACGTTGCCCCTCACGGACAAGGAAGGGCGGGCATTCAGGATCGTCTACGTGCCTCCGGTCCGGCGAGGGCTGCACAGCATCGACCAGAGCTTCGGTCGTACCGGCCCTTCCGGAGACGTGAGGGCAATGGCCGATGCCCATGGCCGGAAGTTTCTGCTGACGAACTCCCTCATGGAAGAGGCGATTCGCTCGAGCCAGCTCGAGGGTGCATCCACGACCCGCGCCAGGGCGAGGGACATGATCCGAGAGCGTCGTGCGCCGAAGACCAAGAGCGAGCGCATGATCCTCAACAACTTCCAGGCGATGGAGATGCTGGAGGGGCTCGCCGAGTCTCCCCTCACTCTCGATGCCATCTTCGAACTCCACAGCATCCTCATGGACGGGACGCTCGACAACCCCGCCAAGGCGGGGGCTTTTCGCGTGGCCGAGGACAACGTCGTGGTGGAACTCCTGAATTCGGTGGAGACCGCGCACGTGCCGCCCAACGCGAAGGAGCTTCCGGAGCGGATGGACCGGATTCTGTCCTTCGCCAATGGGGAGACGCCGGAGGACTGGCTTCATCCCGTCATGAGGTCGGTCATCGTGCACTTCATGATCGGGTACGACCATCCGTTCGTGGACGGGAATGGGCGTGTAGCCCGGGCTCTCTTCTACTGGTCCATGCTACGCCATGGGTACCCGCTTACCAGGTACCTTTCCATCTCGCGGATTCTGAGAGAGGCGCCGGCGCAGTATGCCCGGGCCTATCTCCACACCGAGACCGATTTTGGTGATCTGACTTACTTCGTGGACCATCAGATCGGAGTGTTGATCCGGAGCATTGACGCCCTCCGTACATATGTGGAGGGGAAGACTGCCGACCTTCGGGAGGTGGAAGAGAGGGTTCGGCGTCGCCACGACCTGAATCACCGTCAGATCGCGCTCATCGGCCATGCCCTTCGCCATCCGGGGTTCGAGTACACGGTCAAGTCGCACATGAACAGCCATCGCGTGGTGACCAATACCGCGAGATCCGATCTGCTGGCCCTCGTCGACAAGGACCTGCTTCTCAGGTCGAAGCGTGGTCGTGCGCAGACCTTCATAGCCCCGCGCGACCTGGATGGACGTCTGAACCGATTGGATGAGAGCTGACCGGACTACCCATACCCAACTTGGGCACGACTATCCCCCCAAGGAGCCATCGATGGAGATCCGCGCATGACCCCCCCGCCGGCGACAGCACTCGTCTGCGCCACCCTCCTCCTCTGCGTGCCCTGGCCCACCCCCCTTCACGCTCAAGACCACCCTCCTGTCCGTGGAGTGATCCTGGAGGCGGGAAGCGACCGCCCCATCGCCGGCGCCGTCATAGAGGTGGAGGGAGAGAGTGCCCGCGCCATCTCGAACCTGGCCGGGGAGTTCGTTCTCCCCCTTCTCTCTGAAGGATCATACCTCCTGGAGATCCGGCAGTTCGGGTTCACCACCGTTCGGGTCCCCATCGACGTGCCTCGACGGAGTCCGCTTCGCGTGGGGCTCGCGCCCGAGCCCATCGGCCTGGAGGGACTCACCGTCACGGCACGGAGGCTCGCCGCCGCGGAAGAGGTGCAGACCAGTCGACGAAACTCCTATCCCCGGGCGGTCCAGTTCATCGCCCCCGAGCGGATCGAAAGTCACCAGGGTCCGGCGGAGTTCCTCCTCCAGACCGCGGGGGTGGATGTGAGCCGGTGCCGGGCGGAGCGCAGGGGGTGCCCCCGCATCTGCATCGATGAACGGGTGGCCCATGGTGGGCTCGACGAGCTGAATTCCTATCCGGTCGAGGTCATCCACAGCATCGAGATCTACGCCGGACTCCCCACCGTGCGGGCTTACACGAAGCCATTCATGGAGGCCGTAGCGCTGGGTCGCGAGCAGCTCCGCAATCTCCGCTTCTGCTGACGCCCTTTCCGACTCCATGTCGAGCCGGAACCCCTCTCTGTTCCGACGCGCAACCACCGCCGAAGCCGCTCTTCCAACGAAGCCATTTTGGCAGACCTCCCGCCGGAAGGGCACGAAATCCCCCCGGAATCGAGTGGCAGGGTTCCTGCAATGGTGGGAACGCCCACCCCTCCGTGGGGTGGCACCATTCCCAGAACCCCCGGGACACCCCGCCGCATCGGGGCGAGGAGTCCCTTCAGGAGATCCCACATGGGCGAGCGTTTCACCCTTCCCGTTCTTCCCCTTCGCGACACCGTGGTCTACCCCGGCGTCGCCGTCCCCATCTCCGCCGGGCGCCCCGGCACCGTCGAGGCGGTGCAGGCCGCCATGGACGGCGATCGTCGCCTCTTCGCCGTGGCCCAGCGGGAGAATGTGGACGAGGTTTCCGCCGAGAACCTCTATTCGGTGGGGACGATGGTCCGCATCATCCAGACCCACCGTGTCCGGGGCGGGGTCCAGCTCCTGGTCCAGGGAGAAGATCGCGCCGAGGCGGTCCAGTTCCTGAACGAAGGCGACGAGATGCTCCGCGCCACTCTCGTCCCTCTCACCCGCTTCCCTCCCCGGAACCCGGGGGACCCGGCCTTCCACGCGCTGGACCGAGAACTTCGGGATCGCGCAGCCGAACTGGGAACCCGTCGCGGTGTCCCAGCCGAGGCGCTGAACCAGCTCATCCAGGGGGTGGACGAACCCGGCTCCTTCGCCGATCTGGTGGCCTTCTACCTGGACCTCCCCACCGCCGACAAGCAGAAGCTCCTGGAGGTACTGGACGACGAGGAGCGGATGCGCCGCGCCCTCGTGGCGGTGGAGCGCGAACTCGCCCGCCTCGACGCCCAGGAAGAGATCCAGGCCCGCGTCCAGGAAGAGCTGGGCGAGCGCCAGCGGGAGATGCTCCTCCGGGAGCAGATGAAGCAGATCCAGCGCGAACTCGGCGACGAAGATGACCGAAAGGAGGTGGAAGAGCTCCGCGAACGCATCGCCGCCCTCCACCTGGACGACGAAGCCCGCACCGAGGTGGACCGGGAGCTCAAGCGCCTCGAGCGCACCAGCCCCCAGTCCGCCGAATACCAGGTCATCCGCACCTTCCTCGAGTGGATCACCGAACTCCCCTGGAACGAACGCACCGAGGACAAGATCGACCTGAAGGTGGCCTCCGAGATCCTCGACGAGGACCATTACGGGCTGGAAGACGTGAAGGACCGCATCGTGGAGTTCCTGGCGGTCCGGAAGCTCCAGTGGGAGCGCGACACCCCCGAAGAAGCCTCTCCGGAGGATGGGTCTGCCGCCGCCTCCGAGACTCCGGAAGTGGCCATGTCCGGGAATGGCAACGGGAACGGGGCGCATGCCGCGCCTCTCCCGGGGGATGGGTCCGGAGACCCCGCCGAGGGTGCGGGCCCATCCTCCCTCGAGGACGATGCCGACGGGGAGGCACCCATCCCTCCTTCTCCGGGAACCCCGCAGCCCACCCGGGCCCGGCGCTCTCAGGGGAAGGGGCCCATCCTCCTCTTTGCCGGACCTCCGGGAGTGGGGAAGACTTCCATCGCCCAGTCCATTGCCCGGGCGCTGGGGCGGAAGTACGTGCGCATCTCGCTGGGTGGGGCGCGGGACGAGGCCGACATCCGGGGGCACCGGCGCACCTATGTGGGGGCCATGCCCGGGCGGATCATCCAGGGGATGCGGCAGGTGAAGTCCCGGAACCCGGTCTTCCTCCTCGACGAGGTGGACAAGCTGGGGGTGTCCTTCCAGGGCGATCCGTCGTCGGCGCTCCTGGAAGTGCTGGATCCGGCACAGAACTTCGCCTTCACCGACCACTACCTGGGGATCCCCTTTGACCTGTCGGAGGTGCTCTTCATCGCCACGGCGAACTACGTGGACCGCATTCCGGCACCCCTCCTGGACCGGATGGAGCTGGTAGACTTCTCCGGGTACACCGAGCAGGAGAAGCTGGAGATCGCGAAGCGGTATCTCCTTCCCCGGCAGCTCGACGAAGCGGGGCTTCAGGAAGAGGAGCTGGAGGTGGAGGAGGACGCGATCCGCTCCGTCATCACCCAGTACACCCGCGAGGCGGGGGTCCGGCAGCTCGAGCGGGAGCTGGGGAAGATGGCCCGGAAGGTCGCCCGGAAGATCGCCGGAGGGGAGACCGAGAAGGTGACGGTGACCTCCGAAGAGGCGCGGGAGCTCCTGGGACGCCCCCGGGTGCACCCGGAAAAGATGCGCACCGAAGATGCCGTGGGGGTGGCCACCGGGATGTTCTACACCCCCTCGGGGGGGGACATCATGTTCGTGGAGGCGAGCGCCATCCCGGGGGAGAGCGGGCTGGTCCTCACCGGACAGCTCGGCGACGTCATGAAGGAGTCGGGGCGAGCGGCGTGGAGCTACGCCAAGAGCCGTGCCGACGAGTACGAGATCCCTGAGTCCCTCCTCAAGGGGACGGAGGTGCACATCCACGTTCCGGCCGGCGCCATCCCGAAAGATGGACCCTCGGCGGGGATCACCATGGCCACCGCTCTGATCTCGGCCTTCTCCAAACGGAAGGTCCGCCGCGACCTGGCCATGACCGGTGAGCTCACCCTCACCGGACGGGTCCTCCCCATCGGAGGGGTGCGGGAAAAGGTGCTGGGCGCCGTCCGCGCCGGGATCCGCGAGATCATCCTCCCGGCGGAGAATGAGGCGGACGTGGAGGACATTCCCGAAGTGGTGCGCGACACCCTCACCATCCATCTGGTGCACGAACTGGACGATGTGGTGAAGCTGGCGATTCGGGACGGGTAGGGGAGAGCGGTCACATGCTCAGGCGACACCGGGCGGATACTCCGCGAGAACCGTTCCCTCTGCTGAAGCCGAGACCTCTTTTCACTTTTGGTATTCGATTCCGGATCGGCGCAGCAGTGGCGTTGCTCCTCGCCATGACTCCTGGGCAGTCGGCCTCTCAGGATTGTACCCAGGACTGCACCGCCATTTTGGAGGCGGCACTGCAAGCGTTGACCGAGCGTCTTGAAGTACCGTTAAGTCGCGTCATTGTCGACATAACGGAACCCGGTCGAGCCTCCGTACTTGGTTCACGCGTGGGACCACCGCTCCCGTTGTCGATCGATCATGTCGTGGCTTCGTCACAACGCTTGGGATTCCGGACGGCATCGGAAGCCGAGTTTCACGCGTGCTTCCATCCGGGGCGCCAGGAGGTGCCGCTACCATCGTTCTGCGACCGCGCCTCCGTGTCGGTTGGCATAGTTCCATTTGCTCCAGAGGTTCGGGGTGACTCAGCTTCGATCTACCTGACATACCATCTTGACCGTCCTGAGCGAGCGATCTTGACCGCCGGTGGAATCCAAGTCGACCTCCTGCGGGATGGCCGTGAGTGGAAGGTGAAGAACCTGAGAGTCTTAGCCCAAGGGCATCGACGTCGTTGAAGGACGATGTGGTGAAGCTGGCGATTCGGGACGGGTAGGGGAGAGCGGAGCGGAGAGGCCGTTGACCCCCGGCGGTCACCAGGAAGAGGAGCTACTCGACGGCCACCTGCCCCGCCTCTCCGGTCGAGACCTTCCCCACCACAACCGCCCCTCCATTCAGTAAATCCGTCAGCCGATGGACACCTTCGGGAGGCACCGCCAGAAGGAGCCCTCCCGAGGTCTGGGCGTCGTGGAAAAGGAGCTGTCGCACCTCCGAGACCTCGGCACCGAAGATCACGAAGGGGGCCAGGTCCCGGTAGTTCCGGAGCGTCCCGTCGGGGAGGTTCCCGGCGGCGGCAAGCGCCTCGGCACCCTCCAGAAGCGGAACGGCCCCGGCTTCGATGCGGCCCGCCACCCCGGAGGCCCGGAGCATACGGGAGAGGTGTCCCAGGAACCCGAAGCCCGTCACATCGGTCCCGGCTCGGACCCCGCACCGTAGGGCCGCCCGGGATGCGGCTTCGTTCAGTGTGGTCATGGAGTCGACCGCGGCGGTCAGGGCCCGTTCCAGCGCGGGGTCTCGGGGCTCCTCGGAAAGTGGCGCGGGGCGCCGCTTGAGCGCCGTGGTGATCACCCCCGTTCCCAGGGCCTTGGTAAGCACCAGAAGGTCCCCGGGGCGCGCCCGGTCATTTCGGATGAGGTCCCCCTCCCGTGCCTCTCCGATGGCGACCAGCCCTACCTTCGGCTCCCGGTCATCCACGGAATGTCCCCCCACCAGAGGGACGCCCGCCTGGGTCGCCATCATGGCCACCCCCTCCAGGATCCGGTCAAGGAGCCCGCTCGCCAGCAGCTCCCGGGGGAAGGCCACCAGGTTGAGGGCGAAGAGGGGGCGGGCTCCCATGGCGTAGAGGTCCGAAAGCGCATTGGCGGCGGCGATGCGGCCAAAGTCCACCGGGTCGTCCACCATGGGGGGGAAGAAGTCGGTGGTGGCCACGAGGACCCGCTCGGTCCCGCTCTCCGGCGGGTCCAGCCGCCAGACGGCGGCGTCGTCTCCGGTGGCGGTCCCCACCACGACGCGGGGATCGGCAAGCGGGGGGAGTCCGGCCAGCACTCCCTCCAGCTCGGCGAACCCCAGCTTGCACGCACACCCTGCCCCCTTCGTGAGGGAGGTGAGCCGAGGGTGGGTGACCGCACCGGCGGCACGTGGCGCACTCCCGACTTTCCCGGGTGCGGATCCTTCCGTCATGACCCTCCCGTCACGACCCTCCCGGCGGATCGAAGGCCCCGGCGGGGACCTCGGTCTCGGCCCGGAGGTTCGCGAATCCGATGGCGCTCCCGGGGCGGTCGGGGGAGAGCTCGATGGGCCCCACCCGGTGCCACCCCGTCCACCCGTTGTCGATGTCCGCCTCTTCGCTCTCGGCGCTCCGGAAGAAGTTCCACCGCTCCATCCGGCGGGTTTCGGGGTTCACGAAGGCGTGATACCGGTTCTGCGGAGTGAGCCCGGTGCCGTCATCGAAGGCGAGCTGCACCACCTCCCAGACCCGACCGTCCTCCTCGGTGCGCTCTCCCAGATAGGTGGCGGTGACGCCGGGGTCGCTCCACTTGAAGGGCATGAAGATCCAGTAGCCGTCGTTGATGTGGGAGCGGAGCGCACCGTTCAGCCGCTGCTCGGCCTCCTCCCCCTCAAGCTCCACTCCGTCGAGCCATGCTCGCCCCGAGGTGGGGTCGTCCACCGGGAAGATGGCCTCGAAGGTGACTCCCTCCGCATTGGTGGTCGAGTACCGGGCGATCCCCTCCCATCGGTCCCATCGATGTGAACGAACCATGGGGGATGGGCCCCCGACTCCGGCGATCCAGTCCCACTCCAGATACCGGGTGCGCTCCCACCCGTTATCGGGCGCAATGACGTCCATCATGTCATTCCAGACCCGTGTCACCTCGGGGTCGTCGAAGACGTGCCGGGGTCCGGCTTCCACCGGGTCACCGTCGGGGGTAGCTTGACCACACCCGAAGAGCAAAAGGGAAACCGCCAGGACGACTCGTGTACGCATGATCGTTCACCTCTCGAAACAGGGGGACTCCCCGGACGGAGCCGGGGGATCGCCAATGTACGCGGAGGCGGAATTTCCGGAAACCGATCCTCCCGGAAGCGGATCATGAACCACAACCTCTCCCAGCCACGGAAAGAGTTCGCCCATGAGGTGGCGCGCCCCGACGACCAGGTGAATCTGGCGCGGGCGGCGCTCCTCGTGGCCCGGGAGGAGTACGGCCAGCTTCCGGTGGATCGGTATCTGGGGCGGCTGGACCAGCTCGCCGAAGAGGTTCGCGACCGCCTCGCCAACGAGACGGCGCCACCGGTGGTGCTCCAGGAACTCATCCGGACCCTCTACGAGCGGAACCGCTTCCGGGGAAATCGGGAGTCGTACTACGACCCGCGGAACTCCTTTCTCTCCGACGTCCTGGATCGGCGAAAGGGGATCCCGCTGACGCTGGGGATGGTGGTGCTGGAGGTGGGGTGGCGGCTGGGGCTCGATCTGGAGGGGGTGAACTTCCCCGGCCACTTCCTGGTCCGCATGCGGGGCGAGACGGTGAACCTCCTCGTGGATCCCTTCGACGACGGGGCGCTCCGCTTCGAGGACGAGGCGCAGGACCTCCTGGACCGGGTCTACGGGGGGATGGTCCGCCTCCAGCCTGGCTTCCTGAAGGGGGCCACTCGCCGGGACATGCTGGTTCGCCTCCTTACGAACCTGAAGGGGGTGTACCTGAACGTTCGGGATCATGACCGGGCGCTGGCGGCGGTGGAGCGGATCCTCCTCATTCATCCCACGGCGCCTACCGAGATCCGCGACCGGGGGACGATCCTGGCGCGGATGGGGCGCACCGAAGAGGCGCTGGAGCAGCTCGAGTGGTACCTGGACTACGCCCCCACCGCCGCCGATGCGGTGCGGATCCGCTCGCTGGTGGACGAGCTGAAGGAAGCCCGGAAGGGAGGAGGGGAGGTGGGATGAGCGGGAAGGGACCGGAGGTGAGTGCGAACCCGGGTTCGGATTACCCCGGAGCCCCGGAGGATTACCGTGCCGCACGCCGGAGCGCCGCATGGTTCCCCCGTCCCGACCGGGTGGTGCTCCGGGTGGAGGGGCGCGCCCCCGGCGCCATGCTGAAGGGGATGGTGACCGGAGCCCTCCCCCCTGAACTCGTGGAGGTGGCGCCGGGAGTCCAGGCAGGGCGAGCGCCCTATTCCCTCATCCTCACGCCGAAGGGGCGGCCCCTCACCGACCTGCGCCTCTTCCGGGTGGGAGCCGGGGAGGGGGGCACCCTCCTCATGGAGCCGGCTGCCGCCGGGATGGAGGGAGCCCGCTCCCACTTCGCCCGGTACCTCCCGCCCCGGATGGCGAAGGTTTCGGAAGGGGATCCCCCCCTCGCCATGATCACCGTGGCGGGGCCCGGGGCACCGGAGCTTCTCTCCCGGGAGCTTTTCGACCTCCGGGTCGACCCCGACACCCTTCGGTCGCAGGTCGAGGGCCAGGAACTCCTCCTGGAGGATGGGTCCCTCGCCGGAATCCGGGTCGTCGCCTCCGGAGAGCTGGATGCCCCCGCCTGGGACGTGGTGGCGCCCGGAGAGGTGCTGAGTGCCGTGACGGCGAGTCTTACCGCGAAGGGGGTGCCGGAGGGGAGCCCATCCTCCCTTCTGACGCTGCGCCTGGAGCGGGGGCGACCGGCCTACGGGGTGGAGGTGGACGAAGAGGTGCTTCCGCCGGAAGCGGGGCTTCAGGACCGGGCCATCGACCATATGAAGGGGTGCTACACCGGACAGGAGGTCATCGTCCGGATCCGGGATCGGGGGCAGGTGAACCGGCACCTGCGGGGGCTGGTGCTCGGGGACCTTCCCCTCCCCACGGCGGGGACCCCTCTCTTCATCGAAGGGAGGGAGCGCCCCGGTGGAGAGGTGCGGAGTGCGGTGCATTCCCCCCGCGCCGGCGGCGGGATCGCCCTGGCCTACGTGCGTCGGGAGGTCGCGCCCCCCGGGGAGGTACGCCTCGGGACACCGGACGGGCACATCGTCGCGGTTCGGGAGCTGAACCCCGAGGGGTGGCTTCCGGAGCGGGGCTGACCCTATCGTTCAGGGATGGACTCCACCGCCCCCATCAAGGAATTGAACGCCGCCCTCCTCGCCGCCCTTGCCGCGGAGGGGGACGAGCAACTCCACGCCTTCCTCGAAGAGGTACGGACCCCCCAGCTCCTGGAGCTCTGGGACGACCTGGAGTCGGAGGATCGGGACCGGATCCTGGGCGCGCTCCCCAACGACGAGGTGGCCGAGCTGGTGGCCAACCTCTCGCTGGAGGCCCAGCCGGAGGCGCTCCAGTCCCTCTCCCTCCCGCAGGTGGCGGAAGTCCTCGAGGAGCTGAGCCCCGACGATCTGGTGGACACCCTCCAGGCGCTGGAGGCCGGCGATCCGGAGCAGGCCCGGGAGGTCCGGGCCCTCCTGGACCCGGAGACGCTGGCGGTGGCCGACGCCCTCACCGCCTACGACGAGGAGGAAGCCGGGGGGCTCATGACCCCCGATTTCGTCTCGGTGCGGGCCTCCATGACCGCCGAGCAGGTCCTCGTCTTTCTCCGGAAGGTGGCTCCCGACGCCGAGACCATCTACTACCTCTACGTGGTGGATGGGGCAAATCGGCTGAAGGGGGTGCTCTCGCTTCGGCAACTCATCGTCTCCCCTCCCGAGGCGCGGGTGTCCGAGCTCATGGATGGCGACGTGGTGCGGATCTCCACCGACACCGATCAGGAAGAGGTCGCCCGCATCATGCAGGACTACGACTTCTCCGTGCTTCCGGTGGTGGATGAGGAGGGGCGCCTCCAGGGGATCATCACGGTGGACGACGTGCTGGACGTGGTCATGGAAGAGGCCACCGAGGACATCCATCGGATGGGTGCCGCCCCCATCGACATCGACTACGTGCGGGCGAACCCCTGGCTCCTCTTCCGGAAGCGGGCCTCCTGGCTCGTTCTTCTCGTTGTGTCCATGACGCTCACCTTCAACGTCATCAACCACTACGAGGAGTTCATCACCGAGCTGGCCATCCTGGCGGCCTTCATCCCCCTCCTCATCGGGACCGGGGGGAATGTGGGGGCGCAGGTGGCCACCCTGGTGGTTCGGGCGCTGGCCACCCGCGAACTGGAGCTCCGGGACTACCTGAAGGTCTTCTGGAAGGAACTCCGGACGGGAATCCTCCTGGGGCTGGCCTTCGGGGCGTTCATGACGGTGTACGTCCTCTTCTTCCGGGCCGAGCCGCGCATCGCCATCGCGCTGGGGATCACCATGGTCTTCATCTCCATCACCGCGAATCTGGTGGGGGCGAGCCTCCCCTTCCTCTTCCGGCGCTTCGGCATCGACCCGGCCCTCACCTCATCCCCGGGAATCACCACCGTCATGGATGTGGTGGGGCTCCTCATCTACTTCCGGGTGGTCATCTGGATCCTGGCGCCGCTCTTCGAGGGGATGGGAAGCGCGGTGCCGCCTCCCGTTCCCTGAGGGGAAGGGGCACCACGCCCATCACTCCGGCGGCGGAGAATCCACCACCTCCAGCGTAACACCATCCGCCGTGTAGCTGACATCCCAGAATCGGCCGACCGGAAGCGCAGGGAGCACTTCGCTGAACGCGCCGGTTCTGGATCCGGTGAGCACCACCTGGAAGGTGTCGCCTATGGAGGGGACGAACCCGTCCACGAGGGTCACCACGAGGTCCCCGGAGGCCCCGAGGGCTCCGGTCACCTGGAGTCGATCGTACCCGGTGCCGGGGGTGGTTCCCCCAATTCGGATGGCCACGCTCTCGCCGGGGGGGACGATGAGATCGCCGTCCACCACGAGGATCCCCCGGTCGGTGGCGGTCCCGGGGGTGATATGGGCACCGTAGCTCTGGACCGAGCCCGCCAACTGGAGGGTTCCGTCTCCTCCCACCCGGGTTCCCGAGGGAAGTTCGATGAGGCCGCTCAGGCGGAGGGTTCCCGCGTCTACCTGAAGGTGTCCGGCACCATCCTGGACGAAGGATGCCGCGACTTCGCTCTCCGACCCGGCGCCCTTCCGTGTAAGCGTCCCCAGATTCCGGAAGTTCGGAGCGCCACTCCCCACCGAGAGGCTGGTCGGGCCGTCGAAGGTCCAACTCCCGGAGGCGGTGTTCTCCATGAGGGCCGCCCCCTGGATGATCACCGCAGAGGTGGAGGCGCCGACACCGGTCCAGGTGAGGGTGCCCCGGTTCCGGAAGGTGGTGCCGTCCAGGAGCTTCGTATCCGTTCCGGTGAATTCGCCCACCCCGATGGCCGCAACCTCCAGCGCCCCACCACCGGTGACGGCCCCACCCTGCCACGCCAGCGTGTCGGTCACCTGAATGAGGCCGGGGACATTCAGCATCCCTCCGGTCTGGAGATACCGCGAGATACTCGGGGGGTCCGAGTTCCGGAGGTCGAGGGTCCCGCTCGTCACCTTCAGCCCTCCCATGGACAGCTCCCCGTCCACCAGGAAGGTGCTCGATCCGGAGGCCACCTCCAGCGTCCCATCCCCGGTGACCACCCCACCGGGGGCGAGGGTGAAGTCCTCCTCTCCGATGCTCAGCAGGGTGCCGGCCGCCAGGTGAATGGAGTCGGTGCTCGTTCCCCCGTTGGGGAGAAGGATTTCCCCTGCATCGAGGCGAATGTGCCCGCCCTCTCCCTGGTAGTTGAAGCCGAGGCCGGTGGTGCCGGCTTCATCCCGGAGGATGGTTCCCCGGTTCGTCAGCGTTCCCGAGCCTCCGGAGGACTCCAGGAACGATCCGGTCCCGCGGAGTCGGAGGGTCCCGGTGGCCTCGTTCAGGATCCCCGCCTGGTTCTGGATGAGGAGCGATCCTTCGTCCACGGAGATGAGCCCCCGATTCTCCACCTGGCGACCGGAGAGAATCCGGCTGATGGCTCCGGAGAGTCGCACCTCTCCCCCCTCCTCGACGAGGAAGGCTCCACCCCCGGTGACATTGGATCCCTTCCAGTCGAAGAACCCCCCAATGATGAGGTCCCCCGAGCCGGCGATGGATCCGGTGATGTTCTCCAGCTCCCCATTTTCGGCGACGCGGAGCGACCCCACCAGGTTCAGGACCTGGGAACCCGAGCTGAGTCGCTGACGACCGGACGCCCCGCCCACCAGCACATGGCCCACGATGGTCAGGTTTCCCAGGGTAACGGTGTATTCCCCGGGGAAGGTGATGAAGACCGAGTCCCCGGGGGCGGGGGTGGATCCGGTGTGCCAGTTGGCACCCACATCCCAACTCCCCCCCGCCGGGTTCACCCAGTAGACACCTCCGGAGGGGGCGACCCGGACCACGGCGGTGTCCGCCTGATCCTGGAAGCCGGCGATGACTGCGGTGGTCCCCGGGTTGAGAGCGGTGACCCACCCATCCGCATTCACCTTCGCCACCAGGGTATCGGCTACCGCCCAGGTGATGGTCGGCGAGACCACCGGGTCCCCCTCTTCATCCTTCACGTCGACGGTGGCCTGGAGTGAATCGCCGATCTGCGTCAGGGTGAGGGTGTCGGGAGAGATGGTGACGGTCGGGGTGGGGAGTGCCTTCAGCTCCAGGAGAATCCCGTCACTCCGGAGATCCGCGAACCACTGGGCGCCCGATGGCGGGGTGGGGAAGATGGTGGTGTCGAAGTTGCCGGATCCCTGGGTCCATTCCACCAGAACCGCCGAGTCTCCCACCTGGGGGGTGTACCCGTTGATGAGCTCCACCTCGAGGGTTCCCCCGAGGGTGAGTTCGCCATTCACCACGAGGCGATCCCTCTCATTGGGTGCGGAGCCGCCCAGCTCCATACGGAGGGTCCCGGACGAGGCCAGGGCGAGGTCCCCATCGATGGAGAGCCACCCCGGGGAGAGTCCCGGTGAGATGTACCCTTCCAGGGGATCCGATGCCCCCGGGCCCGAGAGGCCAAGGGTCCCCATCCCCCGCAGGTTTGCATCATTTCCGAGCTGGAAGAACCCGCCGGAGAGCTGAAGGCGGGTGTCGTCCCCCACCGTCAGCTCCCCTCGGTTCACCATGCGCCACTCCACCGGGGCGCCGGGGCCGGGGATTCCGGAGACGTTCACCGCCCCTTCGTTGACGAGGGTGGGGCTCCCAAGGGGGTTGATGATGACGTCACCGAGGATGGGGGTCTCTTCCCCGATGCCGGGGAGGCGGAGTTCTCCCATGGCCCCGAACCAGAGGTGTCCGCCGGGGGAAACCGAGATCCCCGTTCCCGGCGCATTGACCGCTTCGACGGTGCCGTTGAGGCTGAGGGAGCCCTTGAGGACAAGGGACCCTTCGAGGGTGATGTTTCCTCCATCGTAATAGTCCCCCACTTCGCCCCACCCCCTCAACTCCAGGGTGGCGCCGTCCAGCATCCGGACTGCCCCGTTCCGGAGTTCGATCCCTCCCTTCACCACAAAGTCATCACCACTGCGGAGCGCTCCTCCGGTCAGACGGAGCCGGGCCCACTCCTCGGACGTTCCCCCTTCCGAGACGTGAAAGGTGCCATTCTCGATCACCAGGATCAGCGATGTGCACACCGCCGCATCCAGGAGGAGGGAGGCGATCTCTACCGGCTGGGAGACGGTCACCTCGAGGAACCCTCCACCTTCGATGATGACCTCGTCCCCCGGGCCGGGGACCGCTCCGGTGCTCCAGTTTTCCGGGTCGTGCCAGCTCCCGGAGGTGGGAGCCACCCAGTGAACCGTTCCTCCCGTCGCCACGGCGTCGAAGGCGGGAGAGAGGAGGTTGGGGAGCCCCCCGGCCTCGGCCTGGAGCTTCACCGCTGAGGCCGCGGCCGTCACCACCAGATTCGAGAAGGTGGCCACGCCGCCCACCGTGGTTGCCGAGGTGAAGCCCTGGAGGGTCGGTCCCCCTTCAGGGAGCATCGCCCCGATCCCCTCATCCACCAGGGAAAGGGTGATGGTGCGCCCCACATCGCCGGTGACTCGCTCACCCTGGGCATCCCGGACCTCCACCTCCACGGTGAAGGGCGTCCCCACCGTCACCGACGAGGGTGGGGAGAGGAAGGCCATCTCCGTGACCTGCACCGGGGGGGCCAGAACCCGGACGAGAGCCTCTCCCGACACCCCCTCGAAGCCCGCCGAGACGGTAGTGACTCCCACCCCGCCGGCGGTGACCACCCCGCTCCCGTCGACCCCGGCCACATTGGGGTCGGCGGAGGCCCACTCGATGGTGCGGCCGACGGAGGTCACCGTGTCTCCCACCTCGTCCAGGAGAGTGGCGTGGAGGGCGCCCTGCCCCCCCCTCACGAGGACGAGAGAGTCCGGGTTCATCCGGATTCCGGTCACCACCCACCGGGCGGTGGCGGTGACGGAGGCGGAAACGACGTCGGTGTTCGCGAGCGAAGTCGTAGAGGTGGCGGGTCCGGCGGCGCCCGACGCGGGAGCGGGGGAGCCTGAGTCGTCGGGAGAACCGGAGGCCCCGGTGGACCCATCCTCCGTTTGCGTCGGTGTGGCGAGGGCCGGAACGGAGGGTGTGGAGGCGGTGACGGTCACCGACCCTTCGGCGTGCGCGGTGAGGGTTCCGTCCGATCCCACCGAGATGATGTCCGGGTCGGAAGAGGTGTAGGTGAACTGGACCCCCTCCATGGGGACGCCTCCGGGGCCGAAGGCCTGGGCCGCGACCTGAGTGGTGGCATTCCGCCGGGTGAGGGTCACCTCGTCGGGCTCGAGAGTTACGGCCTCGACCCGGTTCGTCACCACCACCTCCACCGAGGCACGGGGATTGGGGCGACCGGCGACGGAGACCTCCACGGTGGAGGCGCCTTCGGAGACTGCTTCGACGACGTTTCCGTCGCGGATGGTCACCGAGGAGCCGGATACCACCGCCCAGGTGAGTGCGACGTCGGGGACCGGGTTTCCTCGGGGGTCCACCACCGTGGCCGAAAGGGGGGCTTGATCCCCCACGTGGGAAAGGCGGATGGGGCCGGGGATGGGGAGGAAGTCGGCGATCCGATCGAGGGGGACGACCTGCGCGGTATCGGCGTGGAGCCCTGCGGCGGCCACGAAGCTGACCGGCTCGGTGGAGGTGAGGGTGGCAAGCCCATCCTCCGAGAGGGAACCCCCGGACCCGAGGGCCGAGAAGAAGACCTGGGGAGAGGAGGGGAAGGGGCCTCCCGAGACCCGGGCCGAGATCGCGAAGATGTCACCCACCACATGAGGTCCGGGGGGGAGCTCCACTTCGATGCCGGTGACGAGGGCGTTGGAGGGGGGGCCGCGCACGAAGGGGCCGCCCACGATGGCGTTGTCCCCGCCCGAGGTGATCTGGACCGGCCCCACGACGGCGCTCCAGAGGATCCGGTCTTCGTCCTGCGATTGGGTTGAAGCGCCGGAGGCGGCTCCACTGCCGGAGTCGGAATCGGCGAGGAGCTCCGCCTCGAAGGTCACCGTGCGGGGCTGCTCTCCCGGGAGGGGGACCATGAGAAGGACGGTCCACTCCCGCTGCCCCTCGCCCAGGATCTCGGCCGAGATGGTATCCAGCGCCACCCCTCCGTCACTCAGGACCCGCGCCCGCATGAGCTTCGGGTAGGGGGGGCCGGCGGGGACCCCGTCCGGAAGGGCCACGGTGAAGTAGACCCGCGCCCGCGGCCCATCTTCCCCTTCACCCGGTTCGAGGAGGAGTTCGTCGCAGGACCCGACGAGGAGGATCACCCCGAGGAGGGCGGCCAGTCGCGGGAGGGCGGAGCGCCGGAGAAGGGGAGAACGAATGGGTGCCTCCAAGGGCCGATTCCTCCGGGGAGTTCCGTGGGAGGACGTCTGGTTGCCACCTGCACCGGAAGAGGACGAACAGAGAACTTGCGGCATCCCCGGAGGGGTTGGCAAGGAAGGTGACAGGCGGGGCCGGGTGCGCTATCGACGCTTCACCTGCGTCATGATCCGGTCACCGTGCATACGACCGTTCTCGATGAAGATCTTGTTGGCGTCGTGCCCGGCGGCGAGAACCCCGGCCACGAAGAGGCCGGACACGGGGGTCTCCATGGTCTCCGGGTCGTGGATCGGGATCCCGGTGGCTTCGTCGATGGGGGCCCCCATCGAGCGAAGGAGGGTGGCGTCGGCACGCCACCCGGTGAGGGCCAGAACGTGCTGGGCCGGGCGCATCTCCTCCCTCCCGTCGGACTCGGCACGGAGGGTGACCCCATCGGGGGAGATCCCGGTGACGCGATACCCGAGCCGGGGGGTGATCTCCCCTTTCGAGAGCCGGTTTTCGATGTCGGGGCGGATCCATGGCTTCACCCCCCGATCCAGCTCTCCGGCGAAGTGGACCAGGGTGACGTAGGCCCCGTAGCGGAAGAGCTCCAGCGCCGCCTCCACCGCCGAGTTCCCCCCGCCCACCACCACCACCTCCCGGTTCCAGTAGGGGTGGGGCTCCCGGTAGTGGTGCTCCACGTGGGGAAGCTCCTCGCCCGGGACCCCGAGGAAGTTGGGCTCATGGAAGCCGCCGGTGGCCACCACCAGATGCCCGGCCAGGGTGATCCGCTCCCGCCCCCACCGGTCCGCGGTCCGGAGTTCGAACCCCCCGTCCAGGCGGCGAACCCCCTCCACCCCCTCGTACCCTCGCACGTCCAGCTCGAAAAACTCCGCCACCCGCCGGTAGTAGGCCAGCGCCTCCCGCCGGGTGGGGCTCTTCTCCGGGGTGGGGAAGGGGACTCCGCCAATCTCCAGCTTGTCCGAGGTGGAGAAGAAGGTCATGTACGGGGGGTAGGCCAGAAGGGAGGCGCAGAGGGGGCCCCGGTCGAAGAGGGTGCAGGTAACCCCCGCCTTTCGGGCCGCCGCGCCAACCGCCAGCCCGCACGGGCCGGCTCCGACGACGGCGAGTTCGACGGAGGTGGCGGGTGAGGGAGAGGGGGGTGGTGGCCCGTTCATGGGGGGGAGTTCGGGAGGATGGGTTTTTGCGTGGTGGAGCCTCACCCCCGAGTCCCTCATCGGTTCCGGTTGGGCTTCGCGCCCGGGCTTGCCGGGCACCCCTTCCGTCACCCACACTTCGGGAGCCCCATGCGCGCCGACACCGACTCCATTCCCGCGGACTCCCCCCGCGTCCGACGCCTTGGCGGCCCAGGGTGGATCGTGGCCGCCGCCTTCATCGGGCCCGGGACCGTCACCACCGCCACCCTGGCGGGGGCCCGTTTCGGCACCACCCTTCTCTGGGCGCTCCTCTTCTCGGTGGTGGCCACCCTCGTGCTCCAGGAGATGTCGGCCCGCCTGGGGTTGGTTACGGGGATGGGGCTGGGGGAGGCGGTTCGCCGCCGCTTCGCCGTGCCCATCCTCCGGGTCGCGTCCATCCTGCTCATCGTATTGTAACGCTTCAGCTTGAACTGGAAATCCGGCTCATGGGCAGTTATTACCGCCCGAACCCAAGGAGGGGAGATGAGCCCGAAGCGCAGTCGCAGGACCAACTTCACCGCGTCGGAGAAGGTATCG
>JBJHBD010000058.1:0-18507 GCA_050485305.1 Gemmatimonadota bacterium | reverse complement strand
GGGTCGAACATCTTCAACGTCCTCTTCATCCTGGGGGTCTCGGCCGTCATCACCCCGCTGGTGGTATCGCGCCCCCTGGTTCGACGGGATGTCCCTCTCCTGATCCTCGTGTCGGGGGTGGCCTGGTGGATGGCGTGGGACGGGGTCATCACCCGCACCCAGGGGGGCATCCTCCTGGCGGGGGCGCTGGGCTACACGGTGCTCCTCGGGGTGGCGGCGACACGCCATGGGGCGGGAGGCGCCTCGATCCCCATCCCCCTGGACCCGAGTGGCGCTCCACTACGCAGAACCCCGAAATACATACTCACCGACCTGGCGCTGGTGGTGGCCGGGTGCGCCGGGCTCATCCTGGGCGCCAACTGGCTCATTGACGGCGCGGTGGAGGTGGCGCGGGCGCTGGGGGTGAGTGAGCTCATCATCGGGCTCACTCTCATCGCCGGCGGGACCTCCCTCCCCGAGGTGGCAGCCTCCATCGTGGCGGCCTTCCGCCGGGAGCGAGATCTGGCGGTGGGGAACATCGTGGGGTCGAATCTCTTCAACCTCCTGGTGGTCCTGGGCGCCGGGGCCGCCATCGCTCCGGGGGGAATCCCGGTGGCGAGTCACATCGTCACCTTCGACCTCCCCATCATGACGGCGGTGGCGGTGGCCTGCTTCCCCATCTTCCTCACCCGGGCCACCATCGAGCGGTGGGAGGGAGGGGTCTTCCTGACCTACTACGCCCTCTACGTGGCCTTCCTCTTCCTGGATGCCATGGGGCACCCGGCGGTGGGCGCGGTTTCGGCCTTCACCCTCTTCCTCTTCCTCCCCCTCACGGTCCTCACCTTCGGGGTGGTGGCGGTCCGGGAGTTTGTGCGAAAGGGGTAGCGCGCCTCCCTCAGCGGTTCGGCCGCACGTACACCGACACCATCGACTCGTGGCCGTCGGGACCCACCGCGGCCACCCCGAAGTGGTAGTCGTCGATGGAGATGTCCCTCAGGGTGAACTCGGTGACGTTCCCCACGTAGAGCTCGTGCTCCCAATCCATCCCCCACGCCTCCCGCCAGAAGATCCGGTACCCCACGGCGCCGGGGGATTCTCGCCACTCCATCTGGGCGTCGTACCCGCCGCCCCGACGGAGCATGTTGAAGGCCACCCCCGGGGCGGGCGGAGCCAGCGCAAGGGAGGCGGCCACCGCCGCGTTCACCCGGGCGTTCCGCGCCAGATACCGGGAGTCCACCCCGTCGGGGGTGTCCCGGATGGTGTGCTGTCGGTCGTAGTTCTCCCGCGACTCGGTCATGCGCACGGCGGCGTACCCGGCCCGGTTGAAGGGGGTGTGGTCGCCCCCCCGCCCGAACCGGTCTTCCCGGGCGATGAGGCGAATCTGATGCCCGGGCTGGTACCGGGTGGCCACCCGCCGGTAGTACCGGGCGAGCTGCCGGGAGGTGGAGTCCTCCGGGCCCTCCGAGAAGACCCGCACCGTGCGGGAATCCAGGAGGCCGTTCCCCCCCACCGAGTTCCCCACGATGTCGTTGTTCAGCACCGCGGTGATCACCACCTCCTCGTCCCGCATCCGGTTGGCGTGGAGCGCCGCCCCGATGAGCCCCTGCTCCTCCCCGGCGATGGCCATGAAGACCAGGGTGGCGTCGAACTCCATCCCCGACTGGGCGAAGACCCGGGCCAGCTCCAGGACGATGGCCGTCCCGCTCCCGTCGTCGTTGGCACCGGGGGCGTAGTTGTCGGCGGCGCCGTCGGTGGGAGGGCGTGGCGCCCCCTCCTCTTCCCGGGCCACCGAGTCGTAGTGCCCGGTTACATAGATTCGCCGGTCGCTTCGCCCCGGGAGGACGGCCACCACGTTCCGGAGATCCGTCTCCCACCGGACCCGCCCCCCCGGCGCCACGGTGTACGGGTCGAAGGAGACCTGTAGCCGCGGCGAGTAGCTCCGCATCTCTTCCAGGATCCACTCCCGGGCCGCGCCGATCCCCCACTCCGGATGTTCGGTGGTGGAGATGGTATTCCGGGTCCCGAAGCTTGCCAGCCGCTCCACGATCCCCTGGAGCCGGTTCGGGTCCACCTCAGAAAGGAGGGCCTCGATCCGAGGGTCCAGGGCGTCGGAGGGCGCCTGTGCATGGACGGCGCCGGCAGGGAGGACCAGGAGGGCGGCGACGAGGAGGGTAGGGATGATGCGACGCATGGCGGGCAGGGGCGGGAGGTACACGAATTGTCGGGGAGATGGGCCCCAAGGTAGCCCCATCCCCACCCGCCGCAACTCGCCCCGGCCACCCGCGAGCCCCGAGCGGATCCGTTTGACGGGGGCTCGACGCCCCGGGTATTCTGACCCTGAGTTCCCGAACCTGTGCACCCTTCCAGTCCTCGACCCATGACCAACGTTCGCCTCGACACCTTCCGGAGGATGGGACCGGCGGTCGCCGCCGCCCTCCTCCTCGCCCTCCCTCTCCTGGCCCCGGTCACCCTCGAGGCCCAGTCGGCCCGGGTTCCCACACCCACCGAGGTCATCGGATTCAACCCGGGGGACGACTACGTCCTCGCCGACCTGGAGCAGCTCTACGCCTACTACCAGGCGCTCGCCGATGCCTCGCCCCGGGTCATGCTGGAGGAGATCGGTCGCTCCACCCGGGGGGAGCCCATGCTCCTCATGACCATCTCCTCGCCGGAGAATCTGGCGCGGCTGGATCATTACCGGAGCATCGCCGAGCGGCTGGCGCGGGCGCGGGACCTCACCGAGGACGAGGCGCGTGCCCTGGCCCGGGAGGGGAAGGCGGTGGTGTGGATCGACACCGGGCTCCACTCCGCCGAGGTGGCCACCTCCCAGCACACGCCGCACCTGGCGTACCACATGGCCACCGACGATTCGGAAGAGACGCTCCGGATCCTGGACGACGTCATCCTCCTCCTCATGCCCCAGATGAACCCGGACGGCCACACCATCATGGTGGACTGGTATCGCCGGGTGGCCCGCACCGAGCACGAGTTCACCGCCCCCCCGGAGGTCTGGCACGAGTACATCGGCCACGACATCAACCGGGACTGGTACATGATCCGGCATGACGAGACGAAGGTCATCGCCCACCAGCTCTACGAGCGGTGGTACCCCCAGATCGTCTTCAACCACCACCAGCACTCCCCCTTCCCCACACAGATCTTCATCCCCCCCTTCTCCGACCCGCTGAACCCCAACATCCACCCCCTGGTGGTGCGCGGGGTGAACATGGTGGGAGAGCACATGGCCAAGCGCTTCGAGGAGGAGGAGATGCCCGGAGTGGTGAGCGGGCTCACCTTCACCATGTGGTGGAATGGCGGGATGCGGACGGCCCCCTACTTCCACAACATGGTGGGGATCCTCTCCGAGGTGCAGCACCGCTTTGCCTCGCCTCGCTGCTACGAGGAGTCCGACATCCCCGAATTCATCCAGGCGGGGAGCCGGCGGATCTCCACCCGGGAGCCCTCCATCTTCTACGCCAACCCCTGGCGCGGAGGGTGCAACACCATCGGCCAGGCGGTACAGTACCACTTCGTGTCGTCCATGGGGGCGCTGGATATCGGGTCCCGCCTACGGGAGGATTGGCTCCTGAACATCTGGCGGATGGGGAACCATCAGATTCGCCGGGGCGCGGAGGGAGGCCCCTTCGCCTACCTCTTCGATCTGGACCGGGAGTGGGACTCCGGTGAGGCGGTGGAGCTCCTGAACGTCCTGCGGCGAGGCGGGGTGGAGGTGCATCGGGCCACCGCCCCCTTCCGTGCCGAGGGGAGGGAGTATCCGGTGGGGACGTACATCGCGTACGCCTCCCAGGCCTTCCGCCCGCACCTGGTGGACCTCATGGAGAAGCAGGAGCACCCTCACCGCGAGATCTACCCCGGCGGTCCCCCGGAGCCCCCTTACGGAGGGCTGGCGGGGTGGACCCTCCCCATGCAGATGGGGGTGCACGCGGTGCGGGTCGAGACCCCCTTCCAGGCGTCGGCCCAGGAGGTGGAGTGGGCCGAGCGCCCGGCCCGGACCCTGGCCGGGAGCGGGAGCTGGGGGATCGCCTTCCCGGCGGCCCGGAATGACGCCCGCGCCGCCGTAAACGCCCTCCTGGCCGAGGGTATCCCGGTCCACCTCTCCGAGGTGGGGTTCACCGCCGCCGGGGTGGACCTCACCGCGGGGGCGTACGTGGCCCGCCCCGAGGGAGCGAGCCGGACCCGGGTGGAGGCCATTCTGGGGACCGAGCACGGCCTCCCCATGGTGGCGCTGGACGCCGCCCCAGCCGGAGAGCTCAGGGAGCTTCGCGCTCCCAGGGTGGGGATGTACCTCCCCTGGACGGGGAACATGGACGAGGGGTGGACCCGCTTCATCCTCCACGGATTCGGGTTCGACCCCGAACCCGTCCGAAACGCCGACCTCCAGGGGGGCGATCTCTCCCGTTGGGACGTGATCCTCTTTGCCGACCAGAGCGCCCAGTCCATCCTGAACGGGCACCGTCCCGGCACCATGCCCGACGAGTTTACCGGAGGGGTGGGGGAGGAAGGGTCCGTCAACCTCCGCCGGTGGGTGGAGGGGGGTGGAACCCTCGTCACCTTCGACGGCGCCTCCGACTTCGCCATCCGGGCGCTGGAGCTTCCGGTGGAGAACGCCACCTCCCATCTCACCCGTGCGCAGCTCTACATCCCCGGGTCCGTGATCCGGATCCGGGTGGACACCACCCACCCGGTGGCCCTCGGGATGCAGCGCGAGACCGGGGCCTTCTACCAGGAGTCCCGGGCCTTCCGGATCTTGGACGAGACCCGCGCCACCCCCGTGGCGCACTACGCCGACGGCGACCTCCTCATGAGCGGGTGGGAGGTGGGGGCCGAGGAGCACCTCCCCGGGCTCCCCGCGGTGGTCCATGTCCGGGTCGGGGAAGGCGAGGCCGTTCTCATCGGCTTCCGCCCCCAGTTCCGGGCCCAGCCCACCGGGACGTACAAGCTCTTCCTGAACCCCATCCTGGGGTCGGCGGCGGGAGGGGGATGAGCGAGCGGATCTTCACCGTCGACGAGGCGAACGCCCTCATCCCTGTCATCGAGGAAGCTTTCGCCCGCATCGAGGAGGAGCGCGACGAACTGACCCGTCGCATGGACCGGATCAAGATCCTGGACGCCCTCTGGGGGCCGAAGGTTCAGGAACCGTCCAATCCGGATCGGGAGGAGTTCCTGGCGGAGCGGGCCGGGGTACGCCGGGCCATCCGGGGGATCGAGCGCATCGTCGAGGAGGAGATCCGCCCCCACGGGGTGCGCTTCCCCACCGGGGGGTTGGAGAAGGGGCTGGTGGACTTCCCCACCACCTGGGAGGGGCGCACCGTCTTCCTCTGCTGGCAGCGGGGCGAGCCGGAGATCCTGGCGTGGCACGAGGTGGATCGGGGGTACGCTGGGCGCCGTCCCCTCACCCCCGACCAGGTTTACGCCATGGGGCGCACCTG
This sequence comes from Gemmatimonadota bacterium, assembly GCA_050485305.1. GTDB lineage: Bacteria > Gemmatimonadota > Gemmatimonadetes > Longimicrobiales > Gaopeijiaceae > JBJHBD01. The sequence continues at coordinate 13,078 of JBJHBD010000058.1, read as the reverse complement.
ACCCCTTGAACCCGGTCCCAGGAGGCGGTTAGCCTCGGGGATGAAGCCATCCTTCCCGGGGGCCGCCGAGCTTCGCCCCACCCGTGCCGACCTCCGGGCCGTCATCCAGCTCGCCCTCCCGGTCATGGGGGTGCAGCTCGGGGTCCACGCCATGGGGCTGGTGGACACCCTCATGGTGGGGCGAGTTTCCGCCGAAGATCTGGCGGCGGTAGCCCTCGGGAACATCCTCTTCTTCTCCATCACCGTTTTCGGGATGGGGGTCATCATGTCGTTGGACCCCCTCGTCTCCCAGGCGGTGGGGGCGGGAGACAGGGAAGGGGCGGCTCGAGCAGTACAGAGGGGGCTCATCCTGAGCGTGGCGCTGGGGGTGGTGGCGGCACTCTGCCTCCTCCCGGCAGGGCCCCTCCTCCGCTTCGCCCGCCAGCCGGGAGAGGTGATCCCCCTGGCGGCGGGGTATGCGCTCTGGTCCATCCCCGGGGTGGTGCCCCTCTACCTATTCCTCGTCTTCCGCCAGTCGCTTCAGGCCATGGGGCGCGTCACCCCCATCCTCTGGACGGCCCTCTTCGGGAATCTGGTGAACGCCTTCCTGAACTGGGTCTTCATCTGGGGAAACCTGGGGGTCTCTCCGCTGGGGGCGGTGGGGTCCGCCATTGCCTCTTCCCTCTCCCGCACCTTCCTGGCGGTGACCCTCCTCGTCATCGCCTGGCCCCTCCTCCGATCGGTTCTCCGCCCCCGGCGCCAGGGGATCTTCGCGGTGGGGCCCCTCGCCCGGATGGCCCGACTGGGCGCTCCCATCGGACTCCAGTTCCAGTTCGAGTTCGGCGCCTTCGCCTTCGCAGGGCTCCTCATGGGGCTCCTGGGGACGGTGGCGCTGGCCGGGCACCAGGTGGCCATCAACTTGGCCTCCTTCGCCTTCATGATCCCCATGGGGATCTCGGCTGCCGCCGCGGTGCGGGTGGGGCAGGAGGTGGGGAGGGGCTCCCCGGAACGGGCCCGAGGCGCCGCCGGAGCCTCCCTCCTGGTGGGGGGGAGCTTCATGGCGGTGGTGGGCGCCCTCTTCCTCCTCTTCCCCGGAGCGCTCGGTCGCCTCTTCTCCGCCGATCCCGCGGTGGTGGCGGTGGTGGCGGTCCTCGTCCCCATCGCCGGGGTCTTCCAGGTCGCCGACGGCCTTCAGGCGGTGGCGGGCGGAGTCCTCCGGGGAGTGGGGGACACCCGCTCCCCCATGCTGGCCAACCTGGTGGGGTTCTGGGTTCTGGGACTCCCGTTGGCCGCGCTCCTGGCCTTCCGGTTTGCGCTGGGCCCCGCCGGTCTCTGGTGGGGGCTGGCGGCGGGGCTCGCCATCGTCTCCATCCTCCTGGTCCTCAGGGTGCGCAGCAGGCTGGGAGGGGAACTCCGGAGGATGGTGGTGGAGTAGCCCATCCGCCGGTACCCCATCCTCCGGCGTGGATGCTCCTCCCTCAGAGGACGAATCGGATCAGTGACTCGCCCAGCGTTCCCAGGAGCGACATGAGGAAGGCGCCGCCCAGGGCCCATCCGAAGCTGTCCACCGTGAGGTGATCGGTGAGGGCGCCGGTGATCTTGAGGAGGATGGCGTTGATGATCCACCGGGTGAGGAAGGCGAAGACGACGGCGATCCCCAGGGTGGCGATGGCGAAGACCGCGAAGAAGAGCCACCCGAGGAAGAAGTTCAGCACCCCGAAGATGGCCGCCACCACGAAGGCACCCCCGAAGCTCTTCACATGGAAGCCCGGGAGGATGAGGGCTGTGAGGTAGACGGCGACGGTGAGGATCAACCAGGAGAGAAGGAGACTCATGTCGGGCTCCGGTTTGAGATTTTGCGTCCGCGTGGCGCCCTCCCCGTTGCACCCGGGCGAGGGAGGGCGTAGGGTTCGGCCTTCCGCATCCACAGGATAACGTTCGACTCCCCGGAGATACCATGGCCGCTCCCCACTCCCCCTACGCCCACCCCCCCGGGGAGGTTTCCGTCCGGGAGCGGGCGGAGCGCCTCCTGGAGGGGGTGGGGGAGCTCCGGAGACAGGTGGCGCGCAGGGTGGTGGGGCAGGAGGGGGCGGTGGAAGAGGTGCTCCTCTGCCTCCTCGCCGGGGGGCACGGGCTTCTGGAGGGGGTGCCGGGGCTCGCCAAGACCCTCCTGGTGCGCACGGTGGCCGATGCGCTGGAGCTGGACTTCCGGCGGGTGCAGTTCACCCCCGACCTCATGCCCGGCGACATCACAGGGACCGAGGTCATCGAGGAGGATCGGGGGACGGGGCGCCGCACCCTCCGCTTCCTCCCCGGCCCCGTCTTCACCCACCTCCTCCTGGCCGACGAGATCAACCGGGCTCCCCCGAAGACCCAGGCGGCGCTCCTGGAGGCCATGCAGGAGGGGTGGGTCACGGCGGCGGGGGAGACCCGCCTCATCGACCCCCCCTTTCTGGTGCTCGCCACCCAGAACCCCATCGAGCAGGAGGGGACGTACCCCCTCCCCGAAGCCCAGCTCGACCGGTTCCTCCTGAAGATCCGGATGGACTACCCGGCGGAGTCGGAAGAGGTGGAGATCCTCCGGCGGACCACGGGGGCGGCGGTCGAACCCATCCCCCCGGTGCTGGGGAGGGAGGGGGTGCTGGCGCTCCGGGAGCTGACCCGGGAGGTGGCGGTCTCGGCTCCCCTCCTGGAGTACGCGGTGCGCCTCGTGCGCTCCACCCGTCCGGGGGAGCCGGGCGCTCCGACCGAGGTGGTGGAGTGGCTTCGGTGGGGAGCGGGTCCCCGAGCGGGGCAGGCCCTCGTCCTGGCCGGGAAGGGCCGCGCCCTCCTGGAAGGGCGGCTCCATGTGACCCCCGCCGACCTCTCGGCGGTGGCCCGCGCCGTCCTCCGGCACCGCATTCTCCCCTCCTTCCGCGCCGAGGCCGAGGGGGTTGAGGTGGAGGGGCTCCTGGACCGGCTCCTGGAGCGGGTGCCCCCTCCCCGGAGCGGGATCGACGGATGACCGCCCCCTCCGGCGCCCTCCTCTCACCCGCGGAGCTCGAGGGGGTCCGGGGGCTGGAGCTGGCTGCCCGGGTCCTGGCCCGCTCCGCCCGCGCGGGGGGGCACCCCTCCCCCTTTCTGGGGAGCGGAGAGGAGTTCGACCGCCACCGCCCCTACCAGCAGGGGGATGATCTCCGCCACCTGGACTGGCGCCTCTACGGTCGGTCGAACCGGCTCTACCTGCGCCGCTACCGGGAGCGCGCCGCCCACCCCACCTGGCTCCTCCTGGACCGGTCTCCCTCCATGGGGTGGAGCGCCGGAGGGCGGGTGTCCAAGCTCCGGTGGAGCGCCATCCTGGCCGCCGCCGTCGGGCACCTTCTCCTGGAAGGTGGGGACCCGGTGGGGGTGGGGACCGCCGGAGGCGCCTCCATGGGGGAGGGCCCCCCTTCGGAGGATGGGTTCCGGGCCCATCTCCCCCTCCGGGCCAGGCCGGGGCACCGGACCCATCTCTTCCGGGAGCTGGACCGGGTGAGTGGCGGGGTCCCTGACCCTTCCCGGGCGTTCCGCCTTTCCCGGGGTGTCGAGGGGGTGCTCCGGCACCTCCCCCGCACCGGGCGACTCCTCCTCTTCACCGATCTTCTCGCCTTCGACGATGAGGTGGATCGACTGGTGTCGGCCCTCCGGGTGGTGGGGGCGAGGGGAGGGGAGGCCACCGTGGTCCGGGTGGCCGATCCGGCGGAGCTGGGGCTCGAATCTCCCGGCGACGGGCCCTTCCTGGATCCGGAAGACGGGGCGATGGACCCCCGGACGCCGGACCCGGGGTTCGCCTCCCGGGTGGAGGCCCACTACCGGGAGCTCACCGGGCGCCTCGAGGGCGCGGGGGTTCAGGTCGTCCTCCTCACCACCGACCTCCCCCTCCTCACCGCACTCCATCGCTGGATGGGGCGGGGGTAGGGGGCGGTGCTGGAGTTTGCCCGTCCCGGGTTCCTGGCGGCTGCGGGGGCGGCGGTCCTCCTCCCCATCCTCCTCCACCTCCTTCGGCGGGAGCGGGGGACCCCGGCACCCCTCCCCACGGCGCGCTTCCTCCGGGGAGCGCCGCGCGCGCGGATCCGACTTCGACGGCGTCCGGAGGAGCCGTGGACCCTCCTTCTCCGGATTGTCTTCCTGATGATCCTGGGCGCGCTCTTCGCCGGGACCCGGTGGATCCCCGGCGGGGAAGGGGTGGGGGTCGTGGTGGTGGTGGATCAGGGGAGGGGGATGGGGGCGGTCGCCGAGGAGGCGCTCCGGATCGGCGAAGCGCTGGGCGGAGGGGACCCGGTGGGGGACTCTTCGGCGGAAACGACGTTGGTGGAGCTGGTGGCGGCGCTCCCCCGGGCGGCCCGGGGGGTCCGGAATGGGGAGCTTCACGGTGTCGTCGTGACGCGATTCCGGGAGGGGAGCTGGGCCACCCCCACGGGGGGACCCGACCTGATGCTCCTTCGGGACTCCCTCTGGTCGGGGGCGGTGGAGTGGGTTCATGTGGAGCTCGCCCACCGACCCTCACCCCTCGTACCCATTCGCCTCTTCGCGCCTGCGAGTACGGTGGATGCCCTCACCGGGGAAGACGGCTCGGTGACCCTCCCTCCGGGGGTGGAGGTGGTGCGGTGGGACCCGGAAGGGGACCCTCTTCCCGAGGCGCTCCCCTGGGACCCCACCCGGGAGTGGCCCGCCTTCCCTCGTGTGCGGGGGCTCCTCCTCCCCGAAGGGGATCCGGCCTTCGGAGGGTGGAGCCCGGTGGCCGGGACCTCGAGAGGCGCCGACGAGGTACCTCTCCGTTGGGAGGGAGGGCGCCCCGCCGCCGCGCTCCGGTGGGGGGCGGGGTCCCAACCGTGCCAGGTGGTGTTGGGGGTGGAGGTGACCGAGCCGGACCCCCACCCGGAATGGCCGCGGCTGGTGGCGCAGGTCATGGCGGCGTGCACCCCGCCGGAGCTCCGCCCCTCCGTCGACCCCGGGAGCGAGGTGCCGGCGCGCCTGACCGGCGAGGGAACGACTCGCCATCCTGGGGTGCCGCTGGATCGACCACTTCTGGCGCTCCTCCTCCTTCTGGCGGTGGGGGAGGGGGCCCTTGCCCTTCGGGGGCGAGGTCGCCCGACGGATGCACGCTGACGGAATGGGAACAGGGATGTCCGACACCATGAACCTCGCCGGCCTCGTGGCCCGCCTCCGCCTCCGGCGGCGGATCCGGGAGGGGGGGCGTGCGCTGGAGCGAGGGGTGTTCTTCGCCGCGGTGGGGTGGGGGGTGGCGCACCTCCTCACCTGGGGGTGGCTCGGGAGTGGTCGTCCCCTTCCGGAGCCGGTTGCGGTGTCAGGGTCCGGCGCCCTCATCCCGGTGCCCTTCATCCTCCTGGCTCTCATCCCGGCGCTGGCGGTGCTGGCCCTCGGCCTCCGACGGGCCCTGACCCCGCCGACGGAGGCGGCGCTCCTCCTCCGGGTGGAGGAGGTGCATCCGGAGCTGGACCACCTCCTCTCCACGGGGTGGTCCGCCACCGGGAGCGACGAGGTGCGAAGGGCGCTCCGGGAACGGGCCGAGGAGGTGGCGCGACAGGTGGATCCGGCGACGGTCATCCCGCTTACGCCCTCGCCGTGGGGGCTCCGGGGGGGAGGCGCCGTCCTGGCGCTCCTCCTTCTCCTGATCCTCCTCCCCCTCCCGGATTACCCCGCACCCCCCGTTCACGCCGCCGCCGACTCCGCGGCCATGGATCATGGGGGAGAAGTGAGCGGGGGGGAGGCTCCCCCACCCCCCACCCTCGACGCCCTCACCCTCACCGTCACCCCACCCCGGTACACGGGGGCGGAGCCGTGGACCGGGCGGCTGGAGGGAGAGGTGGCGCTCCTCGCCGGGAGCCGGGTGGAGCTCCGTGGACCCATCCTCCCGGAAGGGGCGTCCATTCGGGCAGGTCGGGTGCGTATGGGGGTGGAGGTGCCGGACCCGCTGGAGGGGGAGATGGGAAGCGGTTCTCCCGCTTTCCCCTCATGGTCGGCGGCGTGGACGGTGAACGGTACGGATCGAGGGGTCTCCCTGGAGTGGCTGGAGGATGGGGAGCCTCGCCTGCATCGGGTCGTCCCCTTCACCCTCCTTCCGGACCCCCCGCCGGAGGTGGAGCTTGTGGCTCCCGATCGTGACCTGGTTCTGGCTGCCGGCTCCGGGGAGGTGGAGCTCCGTGCCCGGGCGAGAGATTCCTTCGGGATCGCGGACTTTCACCTGACCTGGGTACACACCCGTGGAAGCGGGGAGTCCTTCGACTTCCGGGAGGGAGTGATCCCCTGGGAGGCTACCCGCGGGGGTCCCGACGAGGTGGAGGGACGCCTCACCCTTCGGCTGGACGAGCTGGGGCTCGGTCCCGGCGATGTGGTCCACCTCCGGGCGGTGGCCCGGGACGGGAATGACGTCACCGGCCCCGGGGAGGGGGTCTCCCGTACACGACAGCTCCGGGTCATCCGGGAGGGGGAGGAGATGGAGGTGACCGCCCTCACCGGCTTCCCCCTGGAGGCGGAGCGGAATCCGGTCCTTTCCCAGCGGATGATCCTCCTCATGACGGAGGAGCTGGTGGCGCGCTTCCCGGTGCTCACGGCGGAGGAGCGCACCCGCGAGGCGGTGCGCATCGCCGGGGAGCAGGGGCGACTTCGGGCGGAGACGGCGGAACAGGTTTACTCCCGGGCCACAGGGGCCATGCGGACAGGGGACGATCACGACCATGGCGCCCACTCCGGGTTCCCGGTTCCCATCATCCACCCCTCCCGGGGCGAGGAGCTCACCCGCATCGGGGCGGTGACGGTGGGAGGCGCCGGGGAGATGCCGGTGGGGGCGGGGACCCTCCCCGAGGAGGGGCATGACCATGACGGGGATCCCATCCTCTCGGTGAACCGATCGCTCCTGGCCATCTACGACCAGATGTGGATGGCGGAGAACCGGCTCCTCCTCACCGAGCCTGCCGGGGCGATCCCCCATCAGGTGGCTGCGCTGGAGGCGATCCAGGCGCTCCGGGAGGGGGAGCGGTTGTTCCCCCGTGGGTATGTCTCCGCCCCTCCGGTGGATGTGGAGGGGACGCGGGGGACGGGCTCGGTGGAAGACGCCGACCCGGCGCCCCGAAGCGCCGGATTGCCCTTGGGAGGGCGTGGGGAACGGGTGGCGGAGCTGGACCGTCTCGCCTTCACCCCCGATCCGGTACTCCTCTCCCGAGCGGCGGTGCGCTTTCTTGCCGACCCTGATCTTCCCGGAGAGGTGGCGTCCCTTCTGGCTCGGGGGGCCGAACTGGCGCTTTCCGGAGACGTTGACGGCGCGCGAGCTCTCATCCGCGAGGCCCGGGAGCGGCTCGGCGAGGGGGAGCGGTGGAGTGCCGGAGGGGTGGCAGCGCTTCCACGCACCCCCGCCGCCACACCCCGGCTCACCCCGGGAACCCCGAGGGTATCGGAGGAGAGTGGGGTGTCCGAAAACCCATCCTCCAGGGTGAACCCCTTCGTTTTTGCCACCCTGCGCTACGAGTCGGGGAACTGGGACTCGGCGCCGCTGGTTCCCACAAACCTCATCCACTCGCTGGCGCGGTACACCGACCTCCCGGTGGAGCCGGAGGGGGTCATCGTGGAGCTGGGGTCGCCGGAGCTCTTCCGCTACCCCTTCGTCTACCTCACGGGGCACCTCCCGGTGCGCTTTTCGGAGGTGGAGGCGGAGAACCTGCGGCGCTACGTGGAGGGGGGCGGGTTCCTCTTCATGGACGACCACAACCATGATGTCGACGGCGCCTTCCACCGCACCGCCACCGCCGAGCTGGCGCGGATCTTCGGGGGCGATGCCCTCCAACCCCTCCCCAATGATCATGAGCTCTACCGGAGCTTCTTCCTCTTTGAGGACGGGCCTCCGGTGACGAGCCACGAGCTGTCGGGGTGGGGGGACGGCCTCATTCACCCGGAGCTCTTCGCCATCCAGGTGAATGGGCGCATCGCGGTCCTCTACTCCAACAAGGACTATTCGTCCGAGTGGAACTACCACGCCGTGAACAAGCGGTTTCTGGCGGTGGACAACACCCGTATCGGGGTGAACTTCGTGCTGTATGCGTTGACCCGGTAGCGGGGTGTATCTACTGTAGGTACAGATAGAGGGGAGGGCATGACCCGCTCCTCCGCCGAATCCCCATCCTCCGGAGGCGCCGCCCATGGAGCGAGCAAAACTCTTCCGAACCGGGGGGAGCCAGGCGGTGCGCCTCCCCCGGGAGTTCCGCTTTGATGGGGAGGAGGTGTCCATTCGAAGGGAGGGGGACGCCGTGATTCTGGAGCCCCTCACCGCTGCGCCCTGGCCTGAGGGGTACTGGGCCCGACTCGACGCTTTGGGGCCTCTCCCGGAAGGGATGCGCGCTCCGGATTCCCTGCCGGATACGCCCCACCGGGATCGGATCATCGAGGAGTGGAGCGGCGACCCCTGATCCGGTATCTGCTGGATACGGACACCTGCATCGAGATCCTCCGTGGGAGAGGCCCCCATCGGGCTCGGTTGGAGGGGTGCTCTCCGGAGGAGGTGGGGCTCCCCGCAATGGTGGTGGCGGAGCTTCGGTACGGTGCGCTGGGGAGTCGGGAGCCGGAACGGGGGCTGGCCCTGGTGGGCGCCCTCCTGGAGGCGCCCCTCACCATCCTCCCCTTCGACGGGAGTGCCGCGTCGGTGCACGCCGATCTGAGGGATCACCTCCGGGCCACGGCCATCGGGGAGCGGGACCTGGTCATCGCCGCCATCGCGCGGGCGGGCGACTTCACCCTGGTCACCGGGAACGGTCGGCACTTCCGGAGGGTTCCCGGGCTGGAGGTGGAGGACTGGGGCCCCGGTTGATCTCCGCCTCCGGTTCGGCGAGCTTTCTCCCTCATCATTGCGTCGGGCTCCACCCCCGCGGCATTGGGGGTGTCCCGTTCGAATGGGGACCCACGGCAGCGTAGGGTCCCCGTTTTTGTGGCTTCATCACAGGGTTTTCATGTCTTCCGGCTTCAATTCGCTGGGCCTTCACCCCGATCTTCTCCGCGCCGTTGAGGGGATGGGATTTTCGCGTCCCACCCCCATCCAGGTTGACGCCATCCCCGCGGCGTTGGCCGGGAACGATGTCCTGGCGTGCGCCATGACGGGGAGCGGGAAGACGGCGGCGTTCCTCCTTCCCATCCTCCAGAAGCTGCAGGACCTTCCCCGGGGGAAGACCCGGGCGCTCGTCCTGACCCCCACCCGGGAGCTGGCGGCCCAGATCGTGGAGCACCTGGAGGGGCTGACGAAGGGGACGAAGCTCAGGGGGGCCGCCATCTTCGGCGGGGTGAACATTCGCCCGCAGGAGGCGGCGTTCCGGCAGGGGGTGGACATTCTGGTGGCGACGCCGGGGCGGCTGCTGGACCACTTCCAGCACGACTATGCCCGGCTGGATGATCTCCAGTTCCTGGTGCTGGACGAGGCGGACCGGATGCTGGACATGGGGTTCCTCCCCGACATCCGCCGGGTGCTCCGGCACCTCCCGAAGGGGCCGCGCCAGACGCTCTTCTTCTCGGCCACCATGCCGCCCCCCATCGTGGAGCTCTCCCGGGAGCTTCTCACCCGTCCGGTGACGCTGAACGTGGAGCGGAAGCAGGCTCCCGCCACCGGGATCACCCAGGCCCTCTGGCCGGTGAAGGGAGACCTGAAGGTGGACCTCCTGGCCGAGCTCCTCCGCCGGAACGAGATCGGGAACGTCATCGTCTTCTGCCGGACCAAGCACCGGGCGAACCGCCTCTTCGAAAAGCTGGAGAAGCGGGCAATCCCTGCGGCGCGCATCCATGGAAACCGGAGCCAGAAGCAGCGCACCGACGCCCTGGACGGGTTCCGGGACGGGCGGTACCGGGTCCTGGTGGCTACCGACATCGTGGCCCGGGGGATCGACGTGGAGGCGCTGGACCATGTGGTGAACTTCGACGTCCCGGCCCAGGTGGAAGACTACATCCACCGGGTGGGGCGCACCGCCCGCGCCGAGGCCACCGGAGAGGCGTACACCCTCGTCTCGCCGGAAGAGGAGAAGGAGGTCAAGGCCATCGAGCGGAAGCTGGGGAAGCCCATCCAGCGGAAGTTCCTGGACGGCTTCGACTACGGGGCGAAGGTGGAGGAGCGTTTCGAGATCCCCATCGGGGAGCGCATTGCGGCCATCCGGGCGAAGAAGGCGGAGGACCGGGCGCGAGCCAAGGCGAAGGCGGAGCGGCGGGCGGCGTCCGAGACGGGGCGAGGTGGCACTCCCTCCCACAGTGGCGCCGCGCAGGGTGGAGCCGGGTCCCGAGGGGGGGAGGGACGCCCCGTCGAGAACCGCCCCCGAAGCGGTTCGGAGGGGAATGGAAGTGGCGGCTCCGGTGGGGGAGGAGGCGGAGGGAACCATCGGCGTCGGCGAGGGCCGAGGCGGCGGTAGCTTCTGCGATGGGGCTGCGGTTCGCCCTACCGCCCACCCCGGATCGCGCCTTCGTCTCCGGACTTCCAGCCCCGAGCGCGGTTTTCGGCCGGGCAGTCGGAGTGTTCGGGGATGGGGAACGAGAAGAGCCAAATCTGAGGCTCGAGGTCTTCGGTGATACGGCGGTCGAGGACGAAGAGGCGATCCTCGCTTAAATCCATCACAGGTCGCGTGTCCTCGCCGAAGGGGAGTAGGAGGTCCACGCATGCCGTATCGTTCGGATACAGCACGGTCATGAACGAAGTCGAACGCATGGTGAGTCTTGGCGGAGTTCCTTCATACTCATCGTCAATGTGCAGCATCACCACGCGACCGTCGGAAAGTGTCCACATCCCCACTCCCACCGATGCCCAGTCGAAGGGGAGGCCGGGACCAAACTCTCCAGGGACGTCGTGCATTCGCCAAAGGTTGTTGGGTTGTCCCTTCCGGAATCGTTCAGGGACCCGACCCAGGACCCGCTGGGCGCCGGTCCTGTAGTCGAAGTACTCGATCTCCGGCACGCCTGCGTATGCAATGAGCACTCCGGTGGAATCCCAGGGTGCCACGAAGATCCGGGAGAAAAAGACGGCGAATCCTCCTGCTCCATCAATCAGGGAACGCTGGTACGGCTCAGGAAGGGTTGCCACGTATTCCCATCGATCCGAATCCACGTGGTATACCCCGAGGGCGCTTCGGGCGCCCATCGTCATCATGGGGAAGAGGAGCTTCTCTTCGGGAACAAGGCCGAGTTGAATCGGACGGGAGTGTCCGATCAGCCCCCTACCATGCCGGGTCTGGCGGATTGGTTCTCCCTCCGGCTCCGTGAACCACTTGATTTCGAACCTGAGATAGTCGGTGACGGCGATGACCGGGCCCAATGCATCGAGGCTTGCAGGTCCGCGGAACGGATGTCCGATTCCCTCGAACTCGCCGGGTCCCTGACCAGGTGCCCCAATGCGAGTCCGGTAGCTCCCATCACTGGAGAAGCCCATCAGAACGTGGGATACGTTGTCGGTCACCCACACCGTCTCGACGGCACCAGATTCGGGGTGACGGTCGATGCGCAGGCTCCGGGCTGCCGCCAGGTAGACTTCGTCATCCTCCGCCAGGCGCACCGAGTCGAGTCCCACCGCAGAAGTCCACCCCCATCCGCCCAGTGGTGCCCGATCCTCATGCTCTCCGGGGCTCCCGCAGGAAGCGACCGTGAGAAGTAGCCCCAGCGCGAGGGTCGGGCACCACTGGGTGGACTTCGACCTCAGAGCGAATCCTGCCGACAGGCAGGAAGGAACTTGGTCAGAGTCTGATGCAGCTGCATCCGGGAATGAGCCCGCTCTCACAGTCCCACATGCAGCCTTGGTGTCCAGCCTCCCAGTATCGGATCTTTCCATCGGCCTTAGCGTCATTGGGAGTCACTCCCAACAGGAATGCCAGAGCCATGAAGAGGGGAATCGTGGCCAGCAGGTAGCGCGGTTTCCGCAAGATCGTACGCATCGGTACCTCCTTGGTTGAGTTTCATGGTGATCGCCTCCTGTCCTGCAACTTCCGATGGTCCTGTGTTCGGTTCATGTCGATTCGCTTCTGCATATGCGAGGTCCCTGTTCATCCGGAAGCCGATGGTCGGAGGTTCGTTCGGGCGCAGAACCACCTGAATCGGAGTCCATCCATCCATCGGGATTGCGGTAGTGTATACGGGGCGGATCCCCGCAAAGGCCATGGCTCTGAGGTCAAGTGGCTCCGGAGTGCGGGTGGTCACGACGACGAGTTCCCGACCGGGTGCCGCTGCCCAAGCCCGCCAGACATCCAACCCGTTCAAACATTGATGCCACATCACTGGGTCGATCAGGATGACCGCAACTTCCCGGTCCCCGTTGGCCAGATCTAATACCGTCATTTCGTTTCCGATGCTTACCTCAAGGACGTTCGGTGAGGTGAGTTCCCGACAACCGAACGTGCCCGCCAGAAGCATGAGTGGCACCAGGAGGCAGATAGGGATGGACTTCGTCTTTGATATCGTTCGCAATCTGATGATCCTTGGGCGGGGATCGATGGTTCTTGTCATACGATCGAGATAACGGTCAAGGAAGAGTGGTTTCAGCGCTTCGGAGATCGGGGTATCCTAAAACGGCTCACTTATTGGGCCATCCTACCATCGAGTCTGCCTGCCACGGGAGCGTAACGCCCCCCCCCCCCTACTTGTCAACAGGTAGTACTGGTCAAGGGTAATGTGAAATGCTGGAATGTGCAGGGAGGATCGACCCCATCTCTCTTCCGATAGGTTGTTCCAGGGCCCCCAATAGGTATGCACCCTTCCCGATCTTCTGCCGTCCCCCGGCGAGAGAGTGGCTTTGGGGCGACCGACGTTGACGCGGGCGGGGCTCCTACTTGTTGCCATTCCTGTGGCGCTGTGCTCAATCATTCTGTCCGGTTTGACAGCGGGTCCTTCTCTCGAGGGTCGTCTGTGATGAGCGTCATCATCGGATGGCTTCCCAATTCGGGCGCCACCCACCGCCCATCGAAGTGCTCCCCACCGCGAGGGTCGATGAACCGGGGCCGCCCCTCGCCCCAGAGTTCGACGCGCCACCCCCCTTCATGAACCAGCCGGTGATGGTGCCGGCAGAGGAGGATGCAGTTCCCGAGGCTCGTCTCCCCACCGTCGGCCCAGTGGCGAA
>JBJHBD010000057.1:0-18602 GCA_050485305.1 Gemmatimonadota bacterium | reverse complement strand
CCAGTGGAACACCGGGTGGGGGCCGCTGGACAACGGCCCCCGGAGCGGACGGATCCTCAAGCTGGACGGCCTTCTCCCAATGGAGGACCAGCTCGAGTTCGCCCGGGTCTACATCACCGCCTTCCTGGAGGCCACCCTCCTGGGGGAGGAGCGGTGGCTCCCCCTCTTCCGGGACCACCGGACCGCCGGGGGTTGGCTCCCCCCCACCATGTACAAGACCCGGTTCGAGGATCACACCTTCCGCCCCCTGGCCGACTTCTCCGAGGACATCGACCTCACCACAGGGTCCGTACCGGGGGTCACCCTGGAAGGAGTGGGGCTCACCACCTGGCGCGAAGGAGAGCTCGTCCTTCGCTCTCGCCTCACCGCGCAGCGCCAGGTGTCCCAGCAGCAGTTCGCCGTCTGGCTCGGCTTTTTTCGGGAGGAGGGGGGTGACCCTCCTCACTACTCCATTCACCTTGAGGAGGGGGTAGCCTGGCGCGCCGAGATGGGGGCCGATGCCACCCTGGACTTTGTCATGGGGGCCACGGAGCGGCGGCCGGGGCCACCTCCTTCCGATGACGAATCACCCGGAGAGCCGGATCCGGACCGGGAGGAAGGAACCGAGCCGCAGGACCCATCCTCCCGTGAAGACCCCGACGAAGAGGACGATGCCGCCCCCCTCGACCTCACCGTGGTCCTCCTGGACGATGCCGGGAATACGGCCTCGCTCCCCCTTTCAGCCTTCGGGCCGCTCCGGAAGCCGCTGGAGATCCGGGTGCTGCGCCGGAGCGATCTGGAGGAGAGCCGCTTCCCCACCCTCCACGAGGTGGTGGGGCACCACTTCTCCATCCCGCTGGACGAATTCCTCCGGGTAAACGGGGAACTCCATCTGGACGCCCTCACCGAGATCCGGCTGGTCTTCGACCGGACCCGGGTGGGGGAGGTGTGGTTGAGTCGCCTGGGGGTGTCCCGCCCCGTAGCCGGGTTCCTGGAACCACGAGTCCCGCTGGACGGGAGCCGCTGAGGGGAGAGGTCAGCGGAAGCGGACTCCCACGGCATGGACTCCTCGCGCGTCGGTGCGGGGGCGCCACCCGTACTCCAGGGTGAAGTTGTCCCCCAGGAAGGCCGCGCCCAGCGAAAGCTGCGACGTCCCGGCGACCTCCGCCCCTCCCCACCCGATCCGCCCCACGAAGGTGCGCCCCTGTACCGGCCACCATCCCACCTCCACCCCCCCTCCACCCTCCACCTCTCCCCCTTCCCGCACGGTGATGGCGGCGGCGCCTCCGACGTCCAGCGGGCCCACCGGCGCCGCCCGCGTCCCTATTCCCACTCGCCCCCAGGGGCGCGGTTCGGTGACCCCGTCCGGAAGATCGAGCGTCGGTCCCATTCCCCCACCGGAGAGCGCCACCGTGACCGGGCCCAGATCGGAGGCCGCTCCCATCGAGATCGAGGCGCCGGCGTCGGAGAAGGAGGTGGATCGGATCTGGACCGCAGCGAGGGTCGCGCCCACCCGAACCCCCTTCACGGTGCGGGCGTACCCGGCCGAGAGTTCAGTTTCGTTTACCAGCTCATCCCCGTCGCCTCGTTCGAGGAACCGGAGCCCCACCCCCGCCCCACCACCAAACCATCCGGTCGCCGCCGACATGGCTCCCATGCGGACGTCCGTGTCGAGGAGGTGAAGGGAGATCCCGAACCCTCGCGCCCGCTCCAGAAGAGCCGGATTCCCGAAGAGGAGGTCCGGATCCCGATCGGCCAGGGGGAAGGCGCCCCCCATGGAGAGCGCTCGCACCGAGGGGGGAAGTTCCTGGAGCCCGGGGGTCTGCGCCATGAGTCCCCCCGGAGACGAGACAAGAAGGGAGGCGAGAAGGGTTGCTGCCGGGAGGAGGAGCGAGCGGCGGGGCGAGGTTCGGGTGCGGATCATCGCTCGAAGCTGCCGACCACCGCCATGGCGCGCAACCGGACTTGCTGCCCGGAGCCGCGCGGGTGCCGGATCGAAGGATCGAACGGTAGCCAAGGGGGTGCGCAGGACCCATCTTCGGAAAACCGGCCGTCACGCTCTTTCTCCTTCAGCCCACACCCCGAGATGATCGTCACGACACAGCAGCTCTACGATGTGGCCTACGGGCGCTTCGCCATCGGCGCCTACAACATCAACAACATGGAGCAGGCGCTGGGGCTCTTCGAGGGGCACCGGCGTGCTCAGGCGCCCTTCATCATCCAGATCTCGAAGGGGGCCAGGAAGTACGCTCGCCCCCGGATCCTGGAGGCCATCATCCGGGCTGCTGAGGGGGAATACCCCGACGCGGTCTTTGCCGTCCACCTGGACCATGGCGACGAGGAGACCTGCTACGACTCCATCGCATCGGGGTTCTACAGCTCGGTGATGATCGACGCCTCCCACGACCCCTTTGAAGAAAACGTGGCTATCACCCGGCGGGTGGTGGAGCGGGCCCATGCGGCGGGAGTGAGTGTGGAGGCGGAGCTCGGGCAGCTCGGAGGGGTGGAGGAGGACATCCAGGTGGATGAAAAGCACGCCTCCCTCACCGACCCCGACGAAGCGAAGGCCTTCGTGGAGCAGTCCGGGTGCGACTCCCTGGCGGTGGCCATCGGGACCAGCCACGGCGCCTACAAGTTCTCCGGCTCCCAGGGGATCCACTTCGACCGGGTGGAGGAGATCCAGAAGCGCCTCCCCGGGTTCCCCCTGGTCATGCACGGCTCCTCGTCGGTTCCCCGGGAAGAGGTGGAGCGGATCAACGCCGCAGGAGGCGCCCTCGACCCCACCGCCAAGGGGGTGGACCCTTCCGAGTTCGCCCGGGCCATCCCCCTGGGGGTGACGAAGGTGAACATCGACACCGACGGGCGTCTGGTCTGGACCCGAGTGCACCGGGAGTACTTCCGGGACCACCCCGAGGGGTTCGACTTCCGGGGGCCGGGGAAGCTCTTCGTGGAAGCCTACGCCGAGTTCATTCTGGACAAGTCGGGGTGGCTCCGATCCAAGGGGATGCTGGACGAGGTGCGCGCCGCCGTCACCAATGGGTGACCCCATGACCCGGGACTCCTCGCGGATTCACCGGAATCTGGGGATGGAGCTGGTCCGGGTCACCGAGGCCGCCGCCCTCGCCGCCGCCCCCTTCCAGGGGCGGGGGGATGGGAAGGCCGCCGATGGAGCCGCCGTGGAGGCCATGCGGGTTCTCCTGGACACGGTGACCATGGACGGCGTCGTGGTCATCGGTGAGGGGGAGAAGGACGAAGCCCCTCGCCTCTACAATGGGGAGCGGGTGGGCTCCGGTGCGCCTCCCGCGCTGGACCTGGCGGTGGACCCGGTGGAGGGAACCCGCCTCCTGGCCTTCGGACGCCAGAACTCCATCGCCGTCATCGCTGCCGCGCCGAGGGGCGCCTTCTGGGATCCGGGGCCCTCCCTCTACATGCGGAAGCTGGTGGTGGGGCCCGAGGCGCGGGACGCCGTGGACATCCGCGCCACTCCGGCCGAAAACCTCCGCCGGATCGCAGAGGCTCTGGGGCGTCCGGTAGACACCCTCACCGTCTTCATCCTGGACAAGCCCCGCCACCGGGAGCTCATCGCAGAGGTGCGAGGCGCGGGGGCGCGGGTCTCCCTCCACACCGACGGAGACGTCATGGGCGCCATCCTGGCCGCCCTCCCGGGAACCGGGGTGGATGTCCTCATGGGGACGGGGGGAACCCCGGAAGGGGTCATCGCCGCAGTGGCGGTAAAGGCGCTGGGGGGTGCCATGGAGGGGGTCCGGGACCCCCAGCTCGACGACGAACGTACCCGGCTCCTGGAGGAGATGGACGGGGCGGAGGTGGGGCGGGTCCTCAGAGTGGACGATCTCGTCTCCTCGGAGGATGCGTTTTTCGCCGCCACCGCCATCACCGATTCCCCCTTCCTGGAGGGGGTCCGCTTCCTCCGGGAGCAGGGGGCCACCACCAACTCCCTCGTGATCCGGGCTCGCTCCGGCTCCCAGCGTTTTATTCGGGGCGTCCACCGCCTCGACCCGGGGCACATCTTCGGAACGATCCTGGAGGGGACCCGTCCCTGAGCCGTATCTGATGGGCTACAACAAAAAGCGGTCGGCCCCCGTCCGGAGGCCGACCGCTTTTCCTTCGGGGGGTGGTCCCGCTCCGAATTCAGATCTTGTTCACATTCTCAGCGGCGGGGCCCTTCTGCCCCTCCACCACTTCGAATTCGACCCGATCTCCCTCCGCGAGGGACTTGAAGCCGCTCCCTACGATCCCCGTGTGGTGAACGAAGCAGTCCTTGGACCCGTCATCGGGGGTGATGAAGCCAAACCCCTTGCTGTCGTTGAACCACTTCACAGTGCCGGTGGTGCGCATACCGTACTCCCTTCCTGTCAGAGGTGAAGGCCGGACAGGGTAATGCCCGGATCGGACCGCGTCAATGCTCGCATTTCCGCGGATTCCCGTCGCCGAACATCCGGCACCGATACCGCGGTGCGTGGATGTGCGGTCGGACCCCGAAGATCGAACGGGCGCGGCCCCGAAAGGACCGCGCCCGCCGACGTTATTCTCTCGACCTCCTCCTCTACCGTGGAGGGTTGTTCTGGAGGTTGGGGTTGGAGAAGGTCTCGTTGGTGCTCACCCGCAGACAGAGCGGGTCGGCGTTCAACACGTTCTCTACAGGGTCATCCGCCGCCGGCTGCCCGAAGGCGGTGCCACGCTTCACCTGGAAGGCGGCGCGCGCGGCGGTGGTGGACTCGGTGGCCCACCGCCGGAGGTCGGGGAGCCGACGCCCCTCCAGCCAGAGCTCCAATCCCCGCTCCTTCATGAGAAGGTCCCACGCTTCGGTGGCGTTCGCCGCCGCGGCGTCGGGGAGGTTGTGATAGGCACGCACCTCGTTGATCCGCGCCACCGCACCGGGGATGTCCCCACTCCGGAGCGCCGCTTCGGCCTGGATGAGACGCATCTCCGTTCCCTTCACAATGGGGATGCCGGTGTTCCGAGCCGGATACTTCTGTGCGTACCAGAGGGGGCGGCGGTTGTCCCCGCCATTCGTCATGGCGCCGGCGGCGTTCCGAACCACCCGGTACCGGACGCGGGGGTCGCCTTCGAAGTCGCCGTCACCATTGATCTCGGTTCCCCAGGTGGCGAAGGGCGTTCCCCAGACGGTGGCCTGGTTCCCGTTGTCCCCCCGGTAGGTCCAGTTGTGGACCCCGTTGTGCTCATTCCCCGAGTTCTCCGAGTGGATCTGCTCGAAACGGAACGCGGTGGCCACCTGCTGGGCGTCCGCCACCGCCTGGGTCCACTGCCCCAGCATCATGTACGCCTGGGCACGCCCTCCGCGAGCGGCGTTCAGGAGATCGGTGTGCCCACCCGCCTGTGCCACCGCGATGGCGTCGGTAAAGTACCCCACCGCCCGCTCATGGAACGCCGTGTGGGGCTCACGGGGCCCGCCATTGATGACGGCGTCGCAGAACATGTCCCCCATGAGCCGGTTCGAGATTCCGGCATACAGGGCGGCGGTGGCCACCCACTGATCGGAGGAGGGGTTCGCCACCAGGCTGCGCGCCTTCTCTACCGCGTCCTCGGCCTGCCAGCGGGCGCGAGACGAATATCCCCACTGGTTCTGGTTCTCCGGGGACTCGTTCCCCGGCACCCCTTCGCTGATCTCCCGGAGAGGCACCCAGGAACCGGAGTGGACGAGCTCGTCGGTAAGGAGTGCGCTGGCGTGGTAGACGCCCCCTCCACCCATGATGGTGGTGGCCATCCCGAAGGTGTGGCGCGCCCCGTTCACGATGGCGGGGACGGCCGCCACCGTCGCGAGGTCCGTTTCTTCGACCTGGGCGGGGTTGGACACCCCCAGGTCGCATCCGGCGAGAATCACCGTCCCCGCGGCCATGACGGCCATGACGGGGGCCCGGAGGATTCCGCGGGAGGTTCCCTTGATCCATGCAGTCGATCGCATGTCAGATTTCTCCTTGGGCTGGTGGTTAGAAGGTCGCATTGATCCCGAAGACGATCTGCCTCGGGAGCGGCGTGTCGAAGAAGTTGTGGGCCCGGAGCGCCGAGTCCGACAGGTCGTTCCGGTACATCCCCTCCGGATCCAGCCCGGGGTAGTCGGTCCAGCGGAAGAGGTTGCGCCCGGCGAGGGAGAAGGTGGCGGACTGGATCCCCATCCTCTCGAACCAGGCATCGGGGGCCCGGAAGGTGAGGGTCACCTCACGGAGCCGGGTGATGTCGGCTGCGTAGGCGAAGTCACCATGGGTCAGCGCGGTGGGACGACCGCAGACCGCCTGGGTCACCGGCG
The DNA here is from genome assembly GCA_050485305.1 of Gemmatimonadota bacterium. Lineage (GTDB taxonomy): Bacteria > Gemmatimonadota > Gemmatimonadetes > Longimicrobiales > Gaopeijiaceae > JBJHBD01. The sequence goes on along the minus strand of JBJHBD010000057.1, from coordinate 12,337 downwards.
ACTGGTCGTCACGACAGACATTGGCGACCGGCCCCGGGGTGGCGACCCCCTGCCCGTCACCGGTGACCTGCCGCGCGGGGTGCATGAGCCACCGCATGGAGTGGTCGTGGTTCATGTGACCGCCCTTGTGGTCCACCAGGAGGCTCAGCCCCCACCGATCCGCGAAGGAGAAGGTGCTCCCGAACTGATAGGTCCGGGTGGGGAGGGGCTCACCCAGGTAGTCCCACCCCTCGGGGAGCTCCCCGTTGGCGTCACGGAGGAGCTCACTGGCAAGCCCCACCTGCCCATTCACCTCGATGAAGCGGTCCCCGAAGAAGGCACCTACCGGGTACCCCTCACGCATCCACTGAAGCCACTGGAGCTGGATGGGTGCCCCGCCGCCGAGGCTGATGATCTTGTTGGAGTTCCGGGAGACGTTGACCATGGCGTCCCACCCGAAGGCGCGACCGGCGAGGTAGGTATCCAGCACCTGGCCGGAGACCCCTGCCTCCCACCCCTTGTTCTCGATCTCACCCACATTCCGGAGCTGGGTGTTCAGGAAGCCCTCCGAGGGGGGTTCCCGCACCTCGTAGAGGGCATCTTTGGTACGCTGATCGTAGCGGGTCACCTCCACCCGAAGCCGATCGTCGAAGAACCCTGCGTCGAACCCGAGTTCGATCTCGGTGCTCACCTCGGCCTTCAGGTCGGGATTCCCGAGATTCCCGGGAACGACGGCCGGCTGTCCACCCACGCCCGCGGTGGGGATCCAGGTCCGGACGGCGGCGAAGTTGGTGGGCTGGTTCCCGGCGGTCCCATAGGCCGCCCGGAGACGCATGGTGCTCACCATCTCCGGAAGGAAGCCATGCTGTGAGATCACGTACGAGACGTCGGCCTTGGGGTAGACCTGGTATTCCACGTCTTCGCCGAAGGCGGAGTGGGCGTCGGCCCGGGCGCCCACGGTGAAGAAAACCAGATCGTTGAATCCGAACTGCTGCTCGGCAAAGAACCCTGCGCTCCGCTCGGCAATGCGCCCCTCGCTTCCCGTCCGGCTGAGCGCCGACCCCACGGTCTCAAGACCGATGAAGGGGAACCCGTCACCGGTGGCGGTGCTGGAGCTGGTGTTTCGGTCGAAGTACTGGAACCCGGCCGAGGTGGTGGAGCGGACCCCCGAGGTGATCTGCGTCCGGAAGGTGGCCGAGTAGTCGATGTTGTAGTTCAGGTTCTGGCGCCGGTAATTGCTCCGGTATCCCTGCACAATGTTGGAGATGGCACCGAAGGGGAAGAACTCGTACTCGTCGGAGTTCATGATGTCGGCCCCGAAAGTCACCCGGTGCGAAAGGTCGGGGCGGATCTGGTGTTCGACGGTCACCCCTCCGGTGAACCGGTTCCCGGCCTGCTGCGCCTCGATAGCAGTGAGAGACTCGGTGTCCACGAACTGACCGGCCGGACCTCCCACGAGCCCGTTGATGGTGTATCCCCGGGTGTTGTTGGCGTCCGGAGTGTGGAAGACCGTGCGGCGAGTGAAAGAGGAGTTGAAGCGGACGGTGAAGTTGCTGGTGGGAATGACCGTCAGGTTCAGCCGGCCTGAGTAGGCCTCTTCCCCTCCGTTGGGGAGAATCCCCGACTCATCACGGGCCGACACAGCCGCGTAGTAGGAGAAGTTCTCGCCCCCACCGGTGGCGGAGAGCTGGTGCGTCTGGGTGCTTCCCCGCTGCACCATGGTGTCGTAGAACCACCGGGAGTAGGCAGAGATATCCCACCATTCGAAAGGGGTCGAGAGGCTCCCGAAGTCGGCGGAGTACCGCCACTGGGTGCGCCCCTCCCGGCCCCGCCGGGTGAAGATCTGGATCACACCGGCGGAGGCCTCGGACCCGTAGAGGGTGGCGGCCGAAGCCCCCCGGATGATCTCGACCCGCTCGATGTCGGCGGGGTTGATGTCGTCGAGCCCGGACCAGGAGGCGCCGGCGGTCACCGTGGTGACGCCGCTGGCGCTGGAGTTATCGATGCGAATCCCGTCCACATAGATGAGGGGTTCGTTGTTCTGGGAGATGGAGGCGGCGCCCCGAAGGACGATCCGGCTCCCCTGCCCCGACTTCCCTCCCCCCGGGAGAACGTTCACCCCCGGAGCCCTCGCCTGGAGAAGCTGGGAGAGGTTGTTGATGGGGGCATCCTGGAGCCGGTTCACATCGACCGATGCGATGGAGGTCCCGATCTCCCGGCGCGCCACCCCGGTGGCCTGTCCGGTGACCACCAGCTCGTCGAGGGCCACGGCGCTGGTCTGGAGTACGAACTCCACCTGCGCTACCTGTCCGGCCTGGACCGTCACCGTCCGGGTCTCGGTCCGGTACCCGATGGAGCCCGCAGAGATCTGCTGCTCCCCGGCGGGAACGTTCTGGAGGGTGAACACCCCCCGACTGTCGGAGATCGTCCCCCGGGCGGTACCCACCAGGGAGATGGAGACGTTGCTGATGCCCACACCGCTCTGGCTCACCACCCGTCCCGTGATGGTCCCCGTCTGGGCCTCGAGGGCACCCGCCAGCATCGGCGCTCCTCCGAGGCCGATGGCCAGCGCGAGGGCCCCCAACCATCGGCCCCTCCAAGAAATGATGCCCGCACGCGGCGGGCAGCTCGAACCTTTCTTTGTCATTGTTCCTCCCTATACAGGAGTTGCAAACGAATCGTGTCGGACCGTTCCGACCGGGTGCGGCGCCGCGCCGCAAAAACCACATGCCGACAATCTACGCCCCCCCTCGGAGCCACGACAGAGGACTCGGTCGGATTTCCTGTGGACTCCCGGAATGAACCTCGCTCCCCTTCGGGTGGTACTCTATCGACACCCTCCAGTCCCCGTCCCGACCCACTCCCTCGGCCCCGGACCGTCATGCGCTCCCTTCGGATCCACCTCCTCGCCGCGCTCCTTCTCGGGACGGCCCACGCCGTCACCCCGTCGGCCCTCCCGGCCCAGGCCCCACCGGCGCACGAGCGCACCCTCCCCCTTCATGTGGTGGGTTCGCTGAACGTCCCCCCCTTCCTCATGGGGACCGCCGACTTCCGGTACATCATGATGCCCGGAGTTCGGGCCGAAGTGGATGTGGGGCGCGGCTTCACCCCCTGGAGCGAGCTGAACCTCATGCATCTGTCGGGGATCCGGTGCCTGGAATTCTCCACCGGGTGCGGGGGGCCCCAAACCTCCCTCGGCGCGGTGGTGGGGATGAATGTGCACGTCCCCATCACCACCATTACCGGAGGGGAGCGGGAACACCCCATGGCCATCTACGGGGGTGCCGGGATGGGGTGGGGTCTCCTCGGCGAGGGTGATTTCCTGTCCAGGCGTTATCATGTTGGGGTCGACCTCAAGGCCCACCCCACCACGGGGGTCCGGCTGGAGCTTGCCATCGTCTCGGGCGGGTTCACGGCCTTTGTCCCCTCGCTGGGCGTGCGCTACGCCATCCGCTGACCCCGCCCCCACATGGCCAGAAGAGCCCGGAAGCCTTCCCTCCCCACCCGCGACATCCTCTACCGGGAAGCGCTGACTCGCTTCCGGGAGGATGGGTTCGACGCCATCCCCGTCTCCCGCCTCACCCAGGCGTGCGGAGTGGCCAAGGGGACCTTCTTCCTCCACTACCCCACCAAGGAGCACCTCCTCTCCCGGTGGGTGGAAGAGGCGCTCGTCACCGCGCAGGGTGCGGCCGAGGGCGCCGGCGGGACCGACGCCATCCTCCATGCACTCGTGGCGCTGGCTCGGGCTTTTCGGGACGACCCCGCCCTCGGGCATGCCGCCATCACCCGCTGGAGCACCCTCCCCGCCGGCGACGGAAACGGGACGCCCCCCGCTGCGGCGCTCACCCGCTGGATCGCGGAACGCCTCGACGAAACCCTCGCCATGGCAGTTCCCCTCTCGGAGGTGGACAACCCCACCCTGGCCACCCTGGTCTCCGGAGCCTTCGAACTGGCGCTCCGGGAGGATGGGTCCGCCGCCGCCTCCCCCTCTCCGAAGGCCGGCCCACCTCCGGTGGAACGCCTCCTCCTTCCGCGCGTCGTCTTCCTCCTGGAGTCCGCAGGACTCCCCGCCTACCCGCCGACCGGATCATGAGCCTCCCCCTCGCCACCCTCCTCGCCGCCTCCCTCACCGGGGCTCCGGCACCCGCCCCTCCCCTCCCGGCCGCCGCCGTCTCCACCGCCGTCCGCTGGGGGGCCAAGGGGCACGAGATCGCCGCCCGCACCGCCTTCACCCACCTCCCCGAGGGTCTTCCCGACTTCTTCATGGGGGCGGGCGACCAGCTCGTCTGGCTGAACCCGGAGCCGGACCGGTGGCGGGACGATGACGCCAGAGAGATGAACGAGGGGTTCCGCTACGACCACTACGTGGACATGGAGAACATCCCCCACGGTGCGCTGAACGCCCGGGATCGGTGGGAGTTCCTCCAACAGCTCAACGCCGCCGGGGTGGAGAACCCCCACCGGGACGTGGGTTTCGCCTTCTTTCACGTGCTGGAGCTGCACCAGCGGGTGGAAAACGGGTTCCGGCGCTGGCGCGCCGAGTCGGACCCCCGGGTGCGGGAGTGGATCGAACAGCGCATCATCCAGGACGCCGGGATTCTGGGGCACTACGTCACCGATCTGGCCAACCCCCATCACACCACCATCCACTTCAACGGGTGGGACGAGTCCAAGATGCCCAACCCGGGCGGGTTCGCCACCGATCGGGGGACCCACGCCCGCTTCGAGTCGCGCTTCGTGGGAGCCCACATCGAGCTCGAAGACGTCGTCGACACCCTCACGGAGGCCCCCCGGGCGCTCGACGATGTACGGGGGGCCGTCCTGGAGTTTCTCCTGGAGTCCAACAGCCAGGTCGTCCGCCTCTACCGGCTCGACCGGGACGTGGGATTCGACCCGAGCCGTCCGCCCCACCCCGAGGCGAAGGCCTTCGCGGTGGAGCGCCTCTCGGCCGGAGCCCGCATGCTCCGAGACCTATGGTGGACGGCGTGGATGGCCGGCGGCGGGGAAGGCTGACGGTCGGGTAGCCCGCTCTACCGACTCCCCGCCCTCTCCGGGAGCGACGCCAAGTGGGGCGCCTCCCCCTTCCGGAGACGGGTGTCCCCCCCAAACCGGGCATCATCCCGGTCCGGGTGGTCCAGGGTGAAGTGGAGCCCACGGCTCTCTTTCCGGAAGGTGGCCGCCTCGATGATGAGGTGGGCCACGTCGGCGATGTTCCGGAGTTCGATGAGATCCCGTGTCACCAGGTAGCGCCAGTAGTACTCCCGGATCTCTTCCCGGAGAAGGGCGATGCGCCGTGCCGCCCGCCGGAGCCGCTTCTCGGAGCGCACCACCCCCACGTAGTTCCACATGAAGCGGCGCAGCTCGTCCCAGTTGTGGGCCACCACCACCGCCTCATCGGGGGCCACCGCCTCGCCGGGGTCCCAGTCGGGAACGCGCGCATAAAGGGAAGATGGGTCCCCGGACCCCGCCCCTGCCGGAGCCTCGGAAGTGGCCGAAAACCCATCCTCCCGGAGCGCCAGCGCAGCGCGGTGCCCGAAGACGAGCCCCTCCAGGAGGGAGTTGGAGGCGAGTCGGTTCGCGCCATGGAGCCCGGTGGCGGCCACCTCGCCCACCGCCAGGAGCCCGGGGAGCGAGGTGCGCCCCGAGGTGTCGGTGACCACCCCCCCGCAGGCGTAGTGGGCGGCGGGGACCACGGGGATCCACTCCCGGGTCATGTCCACCCCGTGCTGCAGGCAGAAGGCGTGGATTCCGGCGAAGCGGGTGGTGAGGTACGCCGGGTCCCGGGCCGACATGTCCAGGTAGACGCACTCGTCTCCGGTGCGCTTCATCTCGAAGTCGATGGCCCGGGCCACCACGTCCCGGGGGGCCAGATCGCCCCGGGGGTCGTGGTTCGCCATGAAGGGGGTCCCGTCGGCCAGGCGGAGCACCCCTCCCTCGCCCCTGAGCACCTCGCTGATGAGGAAGGTGCGCGCCTCCGGGTGGTAGAGGCAGGTGGGGTGGAACTGGAAGAACTCCATGTTGGCCAGAGTGGCGCCGGCGCGGTACGCCATGGCCATCCCGTCGCCGGTGGCCACGTCGGGGTTGGAGGTGTAGAGGTAGACCTTCCCCGCCCCTCCGGTGGCCAGGACGGTGGTGCGGGCCAGATAGGTGTGGACCTCGCCGGTCTCCTCGTCCAGGACGTAGGCCCCCAGCACCTGCCGCTCGCCGCCGAAGCGGGACCCCTCGATGAGCTCGATGGCCATATGCCCCTCCCGGATCCGGATCCGCTCCCGGCGGCGGGCCGCCTCGGCGAGGGTCCGGTAGACCTCCCGTCCGGTGAGGTCCCCGGCGTGGACCACCCGGCGGGCGCTGTGCCCCCCCTCCCGGGTGAGGTCCAACTCGCCGGCCTCACCCTCTCCGTTGCGGGAGAAGTGGGCGCCCAACTCCACCAGTTCGTCGATGCGGGCGGGGGCGTCGCGGACCACCAGTTCCACCACTTCCCGGTGGCAGAGCCCGCCACCGGCCTCGAGGGTGTCGTCCACATGGGACTCGAAGGAGTCCTCCGGGTCCAGGACGGCGGCGATCCCCCCCTGTGCCCAGGCGGTGGCCGAATCCTGGAGCTGGCGCTTCGTGAGAATGGTCACCTCCCGCCGGCGGGAGGCCTCCAGGGCGAAGGTGAGGCCGGCGATTCCGCTCCCGAGAACGAGGATGTCGCAGGTGACGCGCATGGAGAGGAAGTAGAGGGGACGGTCGAGAGGTGGATGAGTATCGGGAGGGAGGGGGCGTTCGTCCACCCACCTCCTCCTTCCTGGGACCCGCATGGGAGGCCGCGGGTACGCCCGGGAACGACGACACGCCGCAACACCCATCCTCCCGGAAGGACCGCACCGCCATGGCCCTCGACCTCCTCTCCCGCCACTGCCGCCACCTCCCGCAGGGGACCCGCCCCCTCACCGGTGAAGCCCTCACCAACTACCGGTCCGCCCTCTCGTCGCGGTGGAAGGTGGTGGACGGGCATGACCTTGTGGGGACCTTCACCTTCGACGATTTTGCCGGGGCGCTGGCCTTCACGAACCAGGTGGGTGAGGTAGCCGAGGCGGAGGATCACCACCCGGAGATCACCCTCTCCTGGGGGAAAGCCGTCGTTCGGCTCTGGACCCACTCCATCGACGGACTCAGCGAGAACGACTTCATCCTGGCGGCGAAGATCGATCAGGAGGGGAGCTGAAACGTCGTTTCGGCGTCCCGGGACCGACGCGCTCCAGTTACGGTGGCGTTACACGGAATCGTTGATTTTGTAACGACCCCCGAAGTATCTTTCGCCACGTCGAATCATGTGGGATTCCCACGCCTCGGCGGATCATCCTTTTCGACCTCTTCGCGAGCGTTCGTGATCCCTGCCAAGTGGTGTATCGCAGGTTTTCCCAACCCCGCGTCATTTCTCCGGGCCCTTCGTCGGCACCCTGCCGCCGAAGCATTTCCCCGACTCCGGGTTCGCAGCCTTCCCCTGGCGCGAACCCGTTCTCTTTTCAACCAGGCGAACCGATAGGAGCTTCGCAATGAAACGGTTTCTCCCCCTCCTGTTCCTCGTGCCGGCGCTGCTGGTATGGGGGAACTCCGAGGTGTTCGCGCAGGGTGTCACTACGGCGGCCGTCACCGGCTCCACGGTGACTCAGGACGGCTCCGCGGTTTCCGGAGCCAGCATCGTCGCCGTCCACGTTCCCTCCGGAACGCGCTACGGCGCCGTATCCCGCGGCGACGGTCGCTTCACCATCCCCGGCATGCGTGTGGGCGGCCCCTACACCATCACGGTGAACATGATCGGGTACGCCGAGCAGGTCCGTGAGGGCGTTTTCCTCCAGCTCGGCGTGGCCACGGATCTGGCCTTCGTGCTCCAGACGCAGGCCCTCGTTCTCGAGGGGCTTACCGTCACCGGTGAGACCGGCGGGATCTTCTCTTCCGAGCGCACCGGCGCCTCCACCCAGGTGAGCCGCCAGCAGCTCGAAGATCTCCCGAGCTTCTCCGGGCGGCTGAACGAGCTGACCCGTCTCACCCCCCAGTTCGGGGGTGGCGGATCGTTCGCCGGAGCGGACAACCGGCTGAACAACATCACCGTGGACGGGGCCTACTTCAACAACTCCTTCGGGCTGGGCGGAGCGCCCGGTGACCGGACCCAGGTAGCCCCCATCTCGCTGGATGCCATCGAGCAGGTCCAGGTGGCGGTGGCTCCCTACGACGTGCGCCAGGGGAACTTCGTGGGCGCCAGCGTGAACACGGTGATCCGCTCCGGAACCAACGACTACCGGGGCTCGTTCCGCTGGCAGTACCGGAGCCCCGATCTGGTGGGAGACAAGGCCGGGGACAACGACTTCGACCCCGGCGCCTTCGACTTCCGGAACATCGGGGGATGGGTCTCCGGACCCATCATCCGGGACCGTCTCTTCTTCTTCGTCTCCTACGAGAACGAGGACGAGACCGTCCCCGCCACCTCCTTCCGGGCGAATCGGGGTGGTGAGCCCGTCGGAGGGAACATCACCCGGGTGCAGGCCTCCGACCTGGATCGGCTGAGGGATTATTTGTTGGAAAACTTCGACTACCGCACCGGGGACTACGAAGGGTACGATCATGGGACCCCGGTGCAGCGCCTGGTCACAAAGTTCGACTACAACCTGGACGAGCGGAACAAGTTCTCCCTCACCTACCGGATGCTCCGTTCCGAGACGGACGTCCTCATGTCCAACTCCTCGTCCCTCGGGTTCGGAAATCGGCGCACCAGTGTAAACGCCCTCAACTTCCGGAACTCCAACTACACCATCCTCGAGAACATCACCTCGGTGGTGGGGGAGTGGAACTCGGTTCTCGGGGAGAACATGTCCAACCAGCTCATCGTGGGGTATTCGTACCACGACGAGAGCCGGGGCATTCCGTCGGGCGCCTCTCGCTTCCCCATGGTGGACATTCTTGAGGAGGGCTCCACCTACACCTCGTTCGGGTTTGAGCCCTTCACCCCCAACAACGAGCTGCGCTACTCCTCCTTCCAGCTCCAGAACAACCTCACCCGGTACATGGGGGCTCACACCCTCACCTTCGGGGTGAGCGCCGAGCGGTACGAGTCGGAGAACATCTTCTTCCCCGGCTCCCAGAGCGCCTACGTCTACAACTCGCTGGAAGACTTCTTCACCGACGCCAACGACTACCTGGCGAACCCGAACCGGACCACCTCACCGGTGACGCTCCGCCGCTTCCAGGTCCGGTGGTCCAACATCCCCGGGCAGGACAAGCCGGTGCAGCCCCTCGAGGTGTTCTACACCGGGATCTACGCTCAGGACGAGTGGCAGGTGAACCGGGATCTGAAGCTCACGATGGGGCTGCGCCTCGACGTTCCCTTCTTCGGGGACACCGGGTTCTCCAACACCCAGGTGGACGGATACTCCTTCCGGGATGAGACCGGCGCCACCGTACGCTACTCCACCGACAAGCTCCCCGATGCGAACCTCCTCTTTTCGCCCCGGCTGGGGGTGAACTGGGATGTCTTCGGGGACCGCACCACCCAGTTCCGTGGGGGGACCGGGATCTTCTCCGGAAGCCCGGCCTTCGTCTGGATCTCCAACCAGATCGGGGAGAACGGGGTGCTCACCGGGTTCGAGCAGATGGACAACACCACGGCTCGCCCCTTCCACCCCGACCCGGATCACTACAAGCCGTCCAACGTGACCGGCCAGCCGGCCGCCTCCTACGGGCTCGCCTTCACCGATCCGTCCTTCCGCTTCCCCCAGGTGTGGCGGACCAATGTGGCGGTGGACCAGCGCCTCCCCTGGGGGCTCATCGGGACCGCCGAGTTCATCTACGGACGGGACGTGAATGGTATCTACTACATCAACGCCAACCTGGCGCCGGCCAACACCCAGTTCTCCGGGGTGGACGCACGTCCCCGCTGGACCACCGGGAACCGGATCAACTCCAACGTGACCAGCGCCGTCGTTCTCAAGAACCAGAACGAGGGGTATTCGTGGAACATGGCGGCGTCTCTGGAGCGCCCCTTCTCCAACGGGCTCTTCCTCAAGGCCGCCTACAGCTACGGGGTGGCGAAGAACACGGTGGATCCGGGCTCCATCGCCTTCGGCTCCTGGAACAACAACCCCCATGCCGGAGACCCCAACAACCCGGGGCTCGGATACTCCTTCAACAGCCCCGGGCACCGGATCTTCCTGGCCGGAACCTACCGGACGGAGATCCTCCCCATCGGGCCCACCATGATCTCGCTCTTCTGGAACGGGTTCACCACCGGGAACGCGAGCTACACCTTCGCCGGGGACGCCAACGGGGACGGGGGAACGAGCAACGACCTCATCTACATCCCGCGGAACACGTCGGAGATGAACTTCCAGCAGTACACCGCGGGTGGGGTGACCTTCACCGCCCAGCAGCAGGCGGAGGCGTGGGAGCGCTTCATCCAGCAGGACCGGTACCTGCGGGAGAACCGCGGGCAGTACGCCCAGCGGGGCGCCGTCTTCCTCCCCATGACCTACCGGGCCGACCTCTCCATCTCGCAGGACATCGCCAGGAACATCGGCGGCGCCAGGAACTCGCTCCAGATTCGCCTGGACATCGACAACGTCCTGAACCTGCTCAACAACGACTGGGGCGTGGCGCACCGGTTCGTGACCACGCAGCCCCTCACCAACCCATCGGTGGACGCGAGCGGACAGCTCCAGTACCGCCTGCGTCAGGTGGGCGGTCAGCTCATCGACACGTCGTTCGACCGGACCGCCGGCCCCAACGACGTGTACCGAGTGCAGCTCGGGCTCCGTTACACCTTCAACTGATGAAGGGGTAGCGACCCGAACGGGTCCCACCGCCCCCCCGCCCTTCGGGGTGGGGGGGCGGTTTCCGTTTGAGGCTCGCTTCGCGCAGGATCCCCTTCCGGGGGGATGGGTATTCCGTTCCTCATGATCCTCGGCGTCCTCTCCGATTCCCACGGCCTTCTCCGCCCCGAACTCTGGCCCGCGCTGGAGGGGGTCGAGCACATCCTCCACGCCGGGGACGTGGGTCCGGCGGGACTCCTCACCGAACTGGAGGCGGTGGCCCCCGTCACCGCCGTCTGGGGGAACACCGACGGGTGGGTGCTCCGGGAGCGACTCCCCGAGGTGGCCGAAGTGGAGCTGGGTGGGCGGCGCATCGTGGTCCTTCACGGCCATCAGTTTGGCCGAAGCCCCACCCCCACCCTCCTGGCCGAACGCTTCCCCGAGGCCGACCTGGTCATCTACGGCCACACCCACCTCCCCCGGGAAGAGCGGGTGGGGAGCGTCCTCACGCTGAACCCGGGCGCGTGCGGACACCGCCGGTTCTCCATCCTCCCGTCATTGGCGAGGGTGACGCTGGGGCCTGACGGGGTGGAGGTGGAGTTCGTGGAGCTGCCGGGGTAGGGGGGCTACCCCGCCGGGTCCCTCACGGAATGATCCCCGACGAGGGGTCCAGCCCCGCCAGCGACACCGCCAGGTAGAGGACGGCGCGGGTGGCCGGGAGCGCGCTGGGAACGTCGGACCACTCGGAGAGGGTGTGCTGGTCGCCCCCGAAGGAGCGCCCCACCGAGATGGAGGGGATCCCCCGCACCACCCCGGCGTTGGAGTCGGTGGAGCCCGAGGGGTTGAGGCGGTTGGGGAGTTCCAGCTCTCCATAGACGGCCTGGGCGGTGGCGAGGAGGGGGTGCCCGAGGCGGTCTGCCAGCATCTCCGGCGTCCCCCCCGCCTCCATCCGGTTCTCCGTCTCCATCTCCCACCGGACCCCGTGGGCCTCGGCGGCGGCGGCCACCCGGACCTCGATCTCACCCTGGATGCTGTCCAGGAGAACGGGGTTCACCGAGCGCAGGTCCATGGTGAAGGAGACCCGCTCGGGGATGGCATTGAAGATGGAGCCCCCGTCCAGCATCCCCACATTGTAGACGGCGCCCCCCTCCCCCTCCGGAATCTCGATCTCGTAGATGGAGCGGACGGCGTCGGCGAGGGCCCGGACCGGATGGGGACGTCCGGCGGACTGGTTGGTGTGGGCCCCATCCCCCAGGAAGTGGAAACGGGTCCAGTAGATGCCCAGCGCACCGTAGCTGATGGCGCCGAGCCCCCCATCCAGGGCGATGAGCATGTCGGTGATCCCGGGGTTTTCGTCCAGCCAGTACGTCATTCCCCGGAGCCCCAGCTCTTCCTGAGCGGTACCGATGAAGATGATGTCACCTTCGGTGCGGAGTCCGGCCCGGTTCATGGCGCGGACCACGGCCAGCATGTTGGCCACCGACGCCGAGTTGTCGAAGATCCCGGGGGCCCGGAGGATGTCGCCGTCGCGGCGCACCGTCACATCCACATCGATGGGGTGCACGGTGTCGATG
>JBJHBD010000056.1:0-18663 GCA_050485305.1 Gemmatimonadota bacterium | reverse complement strand
CACCCTCCACGAGGTGGTCCTCACCGGGGGAGGGGCGCGGAATCCGGCGCTGGTGAACGCCCTCACCGAAGCGCTGCATCCCCTCCCCGTCCGCACCGGAGCCTCCGCCCTGGGGATGGACCCGGACGCCCGCGAGGCCGCCGCCTTCGCCCTCATGGCGTGGGCCCATCTCCGGGGGATCCCGGCGAATCTCCCCGGGGTGACGGGGGCCGCAGGTCTCCGGGTGCTGGGGAGCCTCACGCCCGGCAGAGGGGGGGGAGGGGCGCGGTGACGGGATCTCCGGAGAAGCTCACCCTCCTGGTGGGTGCCGGGCTCGTCCTGGCCACGGCTACCCTCCTCACCCTCGTCTCCGTTCCCTCCCCACACACCGGCGGGGACAACGCCTCGTACCTGACTCTGGCCCACTCTCTCCTGGAGGGGGAGGGGTATACCGAGCTCTGGGACCCGGAAACCCCTCCCCACACCAAGTACCCCCCCGTCTACCCCCTCGCCCTCGCCCTCCTCATGGCGCTGGGCGCGAGCTCCTGGGGGAGCTTCAAGCTCGTCTCCGCCGCCGCCATCTCGGTGGCGGTCCTCCTCACCTTCGCCTGGGCCGCCCGACGACGCGGTCCCCTCTTCGGGGGCGGGGTGGCCCTCCTCGTCCTCCTTTCGGCGGGGTGGCTCCAGGCCTCCCGGTGGATCCTCTCCGAGCCCCTCTTCCTGGTCTGGACCCTCCTGGCGCTCTGGGCCGCCGAGCGGGGGCTCGACGCCGAGGACGAGGGCACCCCCCCCGGGTCGCGAAGCTCCACCCTCTGGCTCACCCTCGCCGGCGGAGCCACCCTCCTCGCCCTCTTCACCCGCTCCGCCGGACTCCCCCTGGTGGTGGCGCTCCTCCTGGCGCTGGCGCTGGCCAGGCGGTGGCGGGCCCTCCTCATCATGTCCGGGGTGACGGCCCTCCCCACCCTCCTCTGGGGACTCCGGGCGCGCCGAGGTGGGGAAGGGGCCTATCAGGACGAGTTCTGGATGGTGAACCCCTACGATCCCGAGCTGGGGACGGTGGGGCTCGCGGGGCTCCTGGGGCGCGTCTGGACCAACACGACCCTCTACGTGGGGTCCGTCATCCCCGGAGAGTGGTGGGGGGTGGCGGTTTCCGGGTGGGGGCTCGCCGCCTTCGGGGTGGTCCTCCTCCTTCTGGCTCTGGGAGGATGGGTCCGCACCCTCCGCACCCGTCCGGGGGTGGCCGAGTTCTTCCTCCCGCTCTACCTCGGGCTCGTCCTCCTCTGGCCCGAGGTCTGGTCAGGGGACCGCTTTGTCCTCGTCCTCTACCCCCTCCTCCTCCTCTACGCCGGGAGCCTCGTCCTGGACGGCGTCGGGGGGCGGTGGAAGGGGGGTGTCGCTCCGGTCGGGGCGGCGCTCCTCCTCGCCCTCGCACTCCCGGCCCTCTCCCATACCTTCACCCTCGCCGAGGAGGGGAGCCGGTGCCGGGAGGTGGCGGAGCGAGGGGACGTCTTCCCCTGCCAGGGGGCCGGGTTCGTGCAGTTTCGCGACGCTGCGGGGTGGGTCGGGGAGAACCTTCCGGACGAAGCCGTCGTAGTGAACCGGAAGCCCTCCATCTTCTACGCGTTGGGTGGCCGACGGGGGCGGATCTTCCCCTTCAGCCAGGACCCCGACGAACTCCTCCGCGCCGCCGACGCCATGGGCGCCCGCTACCTCCTCCTGGACCGGGTGGATGGGATCGCCGGGTTCTACCTGGTGCCGGCCATCCTCTCGCGCCCCGGCGCCTTCTGCCATCTGGCCACCTTCGGTCCCGACCCCTCGACGGGGACAAACCTCTTCGGGGTCCTCCCCCCGGAGGAGCGGGTGGGAGGTGGTGGCGGGGGCGAGGGAGTCCAGGTGTGCGGACCGGGGTGGATGCGCTCTCCCCCGGTGGAGCCGTATCGGGAAGGGGAGCGGATCCCCCTTCTGGGGAGGCGGCTCAGTCGTCTCCGTGGAGAAGCCCCAGCGCCACCCCGTAGAAGAGGAAGCTGAGGTACGGATCGTCCTCGGCGTCGCCCGCCTCCAGGAGGATCGAAACGAGGGGGATCTTCCGCGCCGGGGAGAGGGACTGGAGGCGGGCGAAGACCCCGCCCCAGGGGGCCGCCACGTACTCGGCGGTCCCGGCAAGCGCCCCCCGAACCACCGGGGGCCCCGGGAGGAAAGGATCGAGGAGCGCGGCGTAGATGACCCCCCGCCCCGCTCCGGCCAGGAGTTCGTCGAGGAGTTCCGCATCGTCCTCCCGGTCCAGGAAGACCCGGAGCCCATGGAGGAGCACCGCGGCGCCCGCTCCCGCCACCGCCCCCCTCAGGATGCGCCGCATGGGGGGGCGCCGCCCTCCCACCGCCTTCCGGACGAGGTCGGTCCCGACCGATCCCACCGCACCGGCCAGGACCCCGGAGAGGGGCGAGCGGACGGCGGGCAGGTCACCCTTTCCCTTCCGGCGCTTCCCCCCTTTCTTTCCGCCGGAGCCCTCGGCGGAGGGGAGGAGCGCGCGCACCTCTTCCAGGGTACGACCGAGGGTGAACCAGAAAGAATCGTCACCGCGCGCCATCCACCATCTCCACCTGAAGGGTTCCCCCGGGGTTCCTCCCCCTCCGGGCCCCGGTGAGGGATCCAATGCGGAGGGGAAGATCCATGTGCCTGCGAGGATTCAAAGGGTGACTCCTTTCCCCGTCGTTGACAAGGCGAGGGCGATCCCCGGCGCCCCCGTCATTCTCTGGACCCTCCTCCTCACGCATCTGTTCCTCGCCGGGGGGCTCGCAGGGCAGGCGACACCTCCCGACGCCCGCTATCGCACCTTCGACACCTCCCACTTCCGGGTGACCTTCCCGGAGGGGCTGGATGAGGTGGCCGAACGGGCCGCCGAGCGGGCGGAACGGGCACACGAGGTGCTCCGACAGGGGTTCCTCCCTCCCCCGAGGAGACCCATCGAGCTCCTGGTCCTCGACCACACCGACCTCTCCAACGGATTTGCCTCCGTCTCCCCGTCGAACCGCATCGTGATCTGGGCCAGCCCCCCGGTGGACGGGCTCGCCCTCTCGCACCACGACGACTGGTTGGAGCTGGTGGTCTTCCACGAGGTGGTCCACATCTTCCACCTGGATCATACCGGTCGAATCGGGCGGCTCTTCCGGGGTGTCTTCGGGCGCCCCCCGCACCGCTGGCCCTACTTCAGCGGGTACACCCTCCCCACTCTCGGAATCGAGGGGCTCGCCGTTCACATGGAGTCCCGATTCACCGGAGGGGGGAGGGTCCATGGCTCCCTCCATGAGGCGGTGATTCGGGCCCGGCTCCTTGAGGGAGAGCGGGAGAAGCTCGGTGAGGGGATGGGTCGCTCCCCGATCTGGCCGGGTGGGGAGCGCCCCTACGTCTTCGGAGGGCTCTTCTTCCGGTATCTGGCCGACACCTTCGGAGATGAGGCGCTGACCCGATTCCTGGAGGGGGTGGCGGGGCAGTGGATCCCGTACCGGTTGAATGCCGCCGCCCGCGACGCCTTCGGCGCTCCCCTCACCTCTCTCTGGGAGGGGTGGATGGATGGGATGGAGGCGGAGGCCTTCGCCCTCCGGGAAGCCCTCGACGCCGGGGGGAGGGGAACCCCACTCACCTCCCTCACGCCGGGAGGGCGAACGGCGCTCTACCCCGCCCCGGGCCCCGGGGGAGTGGTGGCCTACCTCCGTGCCGACGGGCGGAGCGACACCCGGTTGGTGCTCCATGACGGGGAGGGGGAGCGGACCCTGACCCGCTGGAACGGGATTTCCCCTCCCACCTGGACCCCGGAGGGGGAGCTCCTGGTCCCCGGGCTGGAATATGAAGGACCATATCACCTTTACCGGGACCTCTACCGGGTGACCGTCGACGGGGAGGTGCGGCGCCTCACCCGGGGGCTCCGGGTGACCCACGCCGACGCCCATCCTGTGGATGGCCGTGTGGTCGCCGTGGCCGAGGGAGAAGGGGTGAACCGGCTCCTCCTCCTCTCTCCGGAAGGGGCGCTCCTGGACGAAGTCGCACCCCCCGCTCAGGGGGTGCTCTGGAGCTACCCTCGCTGGTCCCCGGACGGCTCCCGGGTGGTGGTGACCCGGAGGCGTGCCGGGGGAGTCACCGGGATCGTGGTGCTGGATCTCGCCGGAGGAGGGGAGGAGACCCTTCATGAGGATGCCGCCATGAACACCACCCCCACCTGGTCCCCCGACGGGGAGTGGGTGGTCTGGAGCTCGGATCGGAGCGGGGTGGCGAACCTCCTGGCAGCGCCGGTCCGGGGAGGCCCCCTCCGCCAGATCACGCACCTGGCCACCGCCGGGAGCTTCCCCGCGGTGAGCCGGGATGGGGAGTGGCTCCTCTTCTCCCACCTCACCGCCGACGGGTGGGAGGTGGCCCGCACCCCGTGGGACCCGGAGGGGTGGAGTGAGCCCGATCCGACGGATCCGCGCTTTGCCCATCCTCACGGACGTTTGACGGAGGGGGAGGACCTTCGTCTGGGGGGGGTGACCCGCCCCTACTCTTCCCTCCCCACCCTCCTTCCCCGGTACTGGCTCCCCACCACTTCGGAACGGGTGCGCGCCTCGGGAGCCGTCGTTCTCCCTCTGGCGGTGGGGATCGAGACCTCGGGAAGGGATCTGATCGGACGGCATGTATGGAGCCTGGAGGCCTCCGTTCCGGTGGAGGCCGGCGCGCGCACCGAGGCCACGGGGGTGTGGCGGTGGGCGGGTCTCGGGAACCCGGTGGTGGTGGTGGACGGATCCCGCCGGTATCGCTCGGGAGGAGCCGCGCTCGCCGGTGATGCTTCACAGGACACCGTCTATCTCAGGGTTCGGGAAACCGGTATGGGAGGAACGCTGGAGTTTCGCCGACAGCGGGTGCGGAGTACCGCGGTGGTGACGGTGGGGGGGCGCACCCTCCGGCAGAGTACCGATGTCCTGGAACGGGGGATGGTGGTGAGCTCCCGGTATCGACTGGATCGTCCCGAGCGGAGCCTGGGAGAGGTGCGGATCGGGGTGGGGGTATCCACGGCCCGGAGCTTCCCCTTCTCCATCTCCCCGGAACGGGGGGTGAGCGTGAGCGCGGCCTGGCGGGAACGGTGGGAGTGGAACGTCCCCGACACCCTCGCCGGAGTTCGCGGAGGGGATGGGCGCCTCCGGGACTTCGTGTTCGCCGGACGGGGGTACACCTCCTTCCCCCTGGCCGGCTTTGCCCGTCATGTGGTGGGTGTACGGGGGGCACTCGGCGTGGCCGGCGGCCCCGGAGCGGGGCGAGGGCACTTTGGCGTCGGGGGTGGGGGAGGGGGAGGAGGAGGGTCCGGCGGCTTCACCTGGGATGCGCCCGTGGGAGCCTTTGCGGTCCGGGGGCACCCCGCTGGGGTGGCGTCGGGGACCCATGCGTGGGGCGCCGGCGGAGAGTGGCGCTTCCCCCTCGCCCTCCTTCATCAGGGTTTCGGCGCCCTCCCCTTCCATCTGGACCGGCTCTCGGGAGGGGTCTTTCTGGATGCGGGAGGGAGCTTCGGAGACCTTTCCAGGAATGGAGGAGTCACCTTTGCCTCCACCGGGGGGGAGCTGATCCTCACCCACTCCCGCTTCTTCGGATCTCCCCTGACGCTGCGTGGAGGGGTGGCCATCCCGGTGGCGGGAGGGGGGAGTGCGTCGCTCTACGCGGGGTACGGGCTGGCTTTCTGATCCGGGGATCAGGGGGCTCACTCGGCGGGGGCGCGGGTGGACCTCTTGCCCTCCTCCTGTCCGGCCAACTCCCCCATGAGCTCCACCGATCGGTGCATGGACTGAAGGGTTTCACGGTAGCGGGTCCATGCCTCCGGAGAGCCTGAGCTTTGGGCCTCGCCGGCCGCGGTGTTCAGAACCCGGACATGGGCAATGAAGTCGTCCACCTCGGCTCGAAGGGCGTTGAACCGCCGATCCGACGGGAGAAAGGGGTTTGCCAGCTTCCAGGTTCCCGCCTCAGCAAGGAGGATCCCCAAAAGGACGGCAAGGAGGGTGGCGGTCCGGCTTTCCAGATAGAGGACACCGGCGAAGGCCACCGCGATTCCGAGAAGGGGGAGGGCGAGCTGGAGGGTTCGACGGAGGGTGCGCATGGCCGTTGGGGGGAGGGCGACGGGGGGTGGATGGGGATGGGGGAGGGAAGCTACCGGACCCATCTTCCGGGGGCCATGGGAGGGAGTGCCGGCGATGAGGGGGCGAGCCCGGGAGGTGAAAGTGCTGGCATTGCGGAGCCATTCGGGTTATATTCGGTATCGGCGGCGAGATTTCTCTTGACCCACTATATCTCGTGCCCTATCATGGGTCCCGCACCAAGATTTTGTGTGCCGAGCAGTTGTTCGATGAGCGATCCCGCCCCACATCCGACCCGCCTGGAGCCCCCGACATGCCCTCTCCCCGCAAGCGCACCCCCGCCAAGAACGAGCCCTGGATCTTCGATGATCGTCTCCCCGACGATCTGCCGAGGGCCGAGCTCACCGAGAACGCTCGTCTCGTCCTGGCCCGGCGCTACCTGAAGAAGAATGAGAAGGGAGAGCCGGTGGAAGAGCCCGAGACCATGTTCTGGCGGGTGGCCCGGGTCATCGCCGAGGAGGATCGTCGCCATGGCGCCTCCGACGCCGCCGTCGAAGAGGCTGCACGCCACTTCTACCATCTCATGACCACAGGGAAGTTCGAGCCCAACTCCCCTACCCTCATGAATGCGGGCCGTCCGCTGGGGCAGCTTTCGGCCTGTTTCGTCCTCCCGGTGGAGGACGCCCTTTCCAACGGGAAGAGCGGGATCTACGACACCCTGAAGTCCATGGCTCTGGTCCACCAGTCGGGGGGGGGGACCGGCTTCTCCTTCTCGCGGCTCCGCCCCACCGGGGACACGGTGCGCTCCACCATGGGGGTGGCCTCCGGGGCGGTTTCCTTCATGCGTCTCTACGATGCCTCCACCGAGGTGGTGAAGCAGGGCGGGACCCGTCGGGGGGCCAACATGGGGATCCTCCGGGTGGACCACCCCGACATCCGGGAGTTCATCACCTGCAAGGACGACACCTCCCAGATCACGAACTTCAACATCTCGGTGGCCATCACCGACGCCTTCATGGAGGCTCTCGAGAAGGGGACCGAGTACGAGCTGAAGAACCCGCGCACCGGAGAGGTGGTCGGGACGGAGAACCCCGCGGAGATCTTCGACCTCATCGTGAACGGCGCATGGAAGACCGGTGAGCCGGGGGTCTTCTTCATCGACCGGGCCAACGAGTACAACCCGGTGCCGAAGCTGGGCTCCTACGAGGCCACCAACCCCTGCGGCGAGCAGCCCCTCCTCCCCTACGACGTGTGCAACCTGGGGAGTGTGAATGTCGGAAAGTTCGTGAAGGCGGATGCTCACGAGATCTCCGACCCCATGGAGAAGGTGGACTGGGACGCCCTCCGGCAGGTGGTCCACACCTCGGTCCACTTCCTGGACAACGTCATCGACGCCAATCGGTACCCCCTTCCGGAGATCACCGAACTGGCGCAGAACATCCGGCGGGTGGGGCTCGGGATCATGGGGTGGGCCGACCTTCTGGTTCGGTGCGGGATCCCCTACTCCTCGCCCGAGGGGGTGGAGATGGGGCGCCGGGTCATGGAGTTCATCAACGAGGAGTCCCGGAATGCCTCGGAGAAGCTCGCCGAGGTTCGCGGGGTCTTCCCGGCGTGGGAGGAGTCCATCTGGGGCCCCGACGAGAGCTGCGCCCGTCGGGCGGACGGCACCCGGGTACGCCCCGAGCGGAAGCTCCGGAACTGCAACATCACCACGGTGGCTCCTACCGGGACCATCTCCATCTTCGCCGGGTGCTCCGGAGGGATCGAGCCACTCTTCGCCGTGGCCTTCATGCGGAATCAGGCGGGCGCCCTCATGCCCGACGTGAACGAGGACTTCGTCCGCATCGCGAAGGCACAGGGGTGGTACTCGGACGAACTCATGGAGCGGATCGCCACCGAGGGTCACATTCACTTCGAGGAGGTCCCCGAGGAGGTGCAGCAGGTGTTCGTGACGGCGCACGACATCACCCCCGAGTGGCATGTGCGCATGCAGGCCGCCTTCCAGGAGCACACCGACTCGGCCATCTCCAAGACCACCAACTTCCCCCATGAAGCGACGCGGGAAGAGGTGCGGGAGATCTACGAGCTGGCCTACAAGCTCGATTGTAAGGGGGTCACCGTGTACCGCGACGGGTGCCGCCCCATGCAGGTGCTCTCCACCGGGAAGACGGGGAAGTCCGAATCCGAGCCCTCGGTGGACACCACCGAGCTGGAGCAGGCCCTTGCCGATGCCCGTGAGGAGTCGCACCGCCTCCGAGTGGAGCTGGAGAAGGTCCGCTCCGAGCTGGAGGAGCAGGATGCCGACGCCCGCGCCGGTCGCCACAAGCGGCAGCGCCCGGCCCTCCTCCGCGGACGCACTGCCAAGATGAACTCTCCCCTCGGTGACCTCTATGTCACCATCAACGAGGACGAGACGGGTCGTCCGTTCGAGGTGTTCTGCACCCTTGGGAAGGCCGGGGGCGCCGCCATGGCGGACTCGGAGGCCATCGGGCGCCTCATCTCCCTGGCGCTCCGCTCGGGGATCCCCATCACCGCGGTACGCGATCAGCTCCGGGGGATCTCCTGCGACCGCGCCGTGGGGGTGGGGCCCAACAAGGTCCTGTCCGCTCCCGATGCCATCGCTCAGGCCATCGAGCGCTACCTCATGGAGAAGGAGGGGGTGCAGGCCGAGCTTCCCATCGCACGGACCCAGCCTGCCCTGGGGGGCGCCGCTCCCCTCTTCCAGCCTGCTTCCACCGGGACGGCGGACAGCTACATCGGGAGCTGCCCCGAGTGTGGAACCGGACACCTGGCCTATGAGGAGGGGTGTGTGAAGTGCCACGTCTGCGGGTACAGCGAGTGCGGGTGAACCGCTGACACCCTCCCGGATCGGGGGTGGTTGGCTCCCCCTTGATCGGGAGGCAAGGGCCGTCCGGAGTGATCCGGGCGGCCCTTCCGGTATCCGGAAACCACCCCGGAAGGAAGATGGGTTACCGGTGCCTCACCCCGTGCGTAGCTTGTGACAGCTTCGCGAGTCCCATCCTCGATCCGGCTTGCCACCATGCCCACCTCCGTCGTCCCCGTCGCCGTCGTCCAACCCGCCCCTCTCCCCTTTGACACCCCGGGAACGGTGGGACGGGTGGTGGAGCGAACCGGGGAGGCCGCCGCCGGCGGCGCGCGCCTCATACTCTTCCCGGAGGCGTACGTGGGGGGGTATCCCTGGGGGCTTCGATTCGGGACGGCGGTAGGGGGGCGGACCGAGGCAGGAAAAGACCTGTTCCGGCGCTACTGGGAGGGAGCGGTCACCGTACCGGGTCCCGAAACCGAGCGGATGGGTGCAGCCGCCCGGGAGGCGGGGGCGTACCTGGTGGTGGGTGTCATCGAACGGCTTCCGGGGCAGGGGAGCACCCTCTACTGCACTCTCCTCTACTTCGGTCCCGACGGCACCCTTCTGGGGAAACACCGGAAGCTGAAGCCGACGGCGGCGGAGCGGCTCATCTGGGGAGAGGGAGACGGGAGCACCCTCCCGGTGTTCGAGACGGAGGTGGGGAGAGTCGGAGGGCTCATCTGCTGGGAGAACTACATGCCGCTGGCCCGTATGGCGCTCTACGGGAAGGGAGTGGAGCTCTACCTGGCTCCCACCGCCGATGCCCGGGACCGGTGGCAGGCGACCCTCCGGCACATCGCGGTGGAGGGGCGGTGTTTTGTCCTGGGGTGCAACCAGTACGTGACACGGGAGAACTACCCCGACGACCTGGAGACCGCCGAGGAGTTGGAGGGGTGGCCGGCGGTTCTCTCCCCTGGGGGGTCGGCCATCTACGGGCCCGACGGGGAGGTGGTGGCGGGACCCCTCCACGGTGAGGAGGGGATTCTCCGGGCGGAGCTTGACCTGAGGGAGATCCCCCGTCAGAAATTCGAATTCGATGTGGTGGGGCACTACGCTCGCCCCGATATCTTCCGTTTCGAGGTGAACGAAGACCCCCGTCCGGCGGTACGTTTCACAAAGGGAGTTCCAGGAGGCGTTCCCAAAGGAGACTGATCCGCATACATCCCCATCAGGAGAGTCGCATGACCCCCACCCCCGGAAGCCGGACCCAGGAACTCCTCGCCGAAGCGGATCGCTGGAGCGCCAGGAACTACAAGCCTCTCCCCGTGGTGCTGGAGCGGGGGGAGGGGGTATGGGTGTGGGATGTGGAGGGGAGAAGGTACCTGGACATGCTGGCGGCCTATTCGGCGCTCAACCAGGGACATCGCCACCCGAGGATCCTGGCCGCCGCGCGGGAGCAGATGGAGCGGATCACTCTCACCTCCCGCGCCTTTCATAACGACCAGATGGGGCCCTTCCTCCAGGAGCTCTGCGAGGCCACCGGCTTCGAGAAGGCGCTCCCCATGAACACCGGGGCGGAGGCGGTGGAGACCGGGATCAAGATGGTTCGGAAGTGGGGGTATGAGGTAAAGGGGGTTCCGGAAGACCGGGCGCAGATCATCGTCTGCGAGGGGAATTTTGCCGGTCGCACCACCACCATCGTCTCCTTCTCCTCCGAGTCCCAGTACAGGGAGGGGTTCGGCCCCTTCACTCCCGGTTTTGTGGAGGTTCCCTATGGTGACCTGGATGCTCTTCGCGCCACCATCACCCCGAACACCGTGGGGTTTCTGGTGGAACCCATCCAGGGCGAGGGGGGAGTGCGGGTCCCCGCGGACGGATACCTGGCGGGGGCCAGGGAGCTCTGCTCGGAACACCGGGTGGCTCTCATGGCCGACGAGATCCAGACCGGACTGGGTCGAACCGGTCGGCTCTTCTGCACCGAATGGGAAGGGGTTCGCCCCGATGTGCTCCTGGTGGGGAAGGCGCTGGGGGGTGGAGTCTACCCGGTCTCGGCCACCCTCGCCGATCGGGAGTACATGGATGTGTTTCGCCCGGGAGACCACGGTTCCACCTTCGGGGGGAACCCACTGGGGGCGGCGGTGGCTCGCGCCTCCCTGGCGGTAATCCTGGACGAAGAACTCCCCCGGCGGTCCCGGGAGCTGGGCGCCTGGTTCATGGACGAGCTTCGCGCCATTGAATCCCCCCATGTGGAAGAGGTGCGGGGGAAGGGGCTCATGATCGGGGTGGTGATCCGGAAGGACTCGGGGCCGGCTCGCCCCTTCTGCGAGGCGCTCATGGAGCGAGGGATCCTGGCCAAGGAGACCCACCACCAGGTGATTCGGTTTGCGCCTCCTCTCACCATCGAACCAAGTGAGCTGGAAGGGGCCCTGGAAGAGATCGCACCGGTCCTTCGGGGGGAGGGGGTGGCGCAGGCCTGAACCTCACCACTCGATGGTCCCCTGCTTTGAGGTGTCGATTTGCTTCCCCTCGCCGTCGCCCAGGAGAACCTGATCGATCTGGTCGTAGAGGAAGTCCCGGGACCTGGCTTCTCGGGGATCCAATCCGTAGTGGTTGATGAGGAGGGTCTGGTGCTGGAGCCATTCCTTCCAGCACTCCTGACAGATCTCCCGCAGGATCCGCTCCCCTCGGTCGTTCCGGAATGGGGGGCGCTCCAGCGCGGGGCGATCATCCTGGCATCGACGGCAGTGAATCGTTTGCGACACTCTTATTGACTCGTGCGTTTAGGGATGGACGGGGGTGACGGTTCCGGGTTACGTTTCCCAGCTACTCCCGGAATAGGGGTTTACCCCCCCGCCGGGATTCAACCCAAGGGCACCAAGGTATGAGGGATTCGATGCTCACCAAGGAGCAACTGGCACACATTGAGAAGCGCCTCCTGCAGGAGCGCGCCCGCGCGCTCCGCTCCCTCGGTCTCTTCGACCAGATGGCGAAGGCAGATCGGGAGTCGGGAGATTCGGATCTGTCCGCCTATACCGACCACATGGCGGACCAGGGGACCGAGAGCATGGAGCGGGAGAAAGCGGCTCTCTTCGCAACGAAAGAGGGGCGCTACCTCTATCGACTCGAGGAGGCGTTGCGCCGTCTCTACAACTCGCCGGATACCTTCGGTACCTGTCATACCTGCGGGAATCCGGTGGGGTTTGAACGCCTCGACGCCCTCCCGCATGCTCGGTACTGCATCGATTGCAAGGTGAAGGAAGAGGAGTCGGTCTGACACCACCTCCTTCGAAGGGGTACCCGATCAACTCACCTCTTCCAGCTTGTCTTCCGGAGCTTCCTCCTCCTCCTCGAAGACGGGGCTGACCTCCTGCCAGACCTCCTCCACCTGGCCACGGAGTTCCCGTACCCGTTCTTCGATAGGCAGGTCTTGAAGGTGGTACCGCGCCGCGCTCAGCGCCCGGTAGGCCCTCCACAGCGCTGCCGAGCCAGGAGTCCTCTCATGGCTGCGCCGCTTGTCCCCTCGGACACGGGCCAGGATCCATTCGGTGATCTCCTCATCGAGGAGCATGACATTGCCGTCAGCCTTGGACTCCTGTTCGACGAACTTCTGGAGCTTCTTCTTGAAGCTCTTGGGAACGCCGGCGATGACGTAGACGGACAGGTCGTCCCGTTGCAACATCTCTGCGGACATCAAACCTCCGTAGTGAAGAGTTCCGTTTCCGGTGGGAAATGGCTCCAATAGACATGTTCGGTGGGGCCCGTCCCATGACGCTCGGGTCCACCGTTCAGGGCTTCATGGCCTCCATGAGGCGTGCACCCATCACCTCGACCTGCCACCTCCGCACTCCCTCCACCTGGCGGAGTTCTTCCAGAGAGGCGGGGGGGGCCCCGGCCATCTCCTGGAGGACGGAATTGGAGATGAGTGCCGCCCGATCCAACCCCAGCTCCTCCGCCAGGACGTTCCGGGCCGCCTTGAGGCGCTGAAAGCGTTCCTCCTCCTCCGGGGTCGGGCGCATTCGTGGGCCGGCCCCATTCCGCTCGGGGTGGGAGAGGCCGCGCAACTCCTCCTCGGGGAGGGCGTTCACCCGGGTGAGCGCCTCCAGGAGGGAGGAGCCCTCGCCTCGGGCCAGCCCGCCGTTCATTCCCTGGATTTCCACGAGATCTTCGATGGAGGCGGGGTTATCCATGGCCACCGTCAGGAGGACCGGGTCGCCGGCGATACGGAAGGTGGCCCGATCCCGCTCCCGAGCCAGCGTGTCACGCCAACTCCATGCCGCCCGGAGCCGGGCAAGCTCCCGGGGAGCAAGGTCGCGGACCCCCTTGATCCGGGAGACCGGATCGATCCCATCCGAGGTATCGAACCGAACCCGTTCCAGGCGTCGGAACTCCTCTTCGGCCCAGCTCCCGCGCCCCCTTTCGTCGAGCCGACCATGAAGGCGGTCCCGGAGTTCCAGGAGGTGAAGGGTGTCGTGAGCGGCATATTCCCGCATGGGTCGGGGGATGGGGCGCTCGGCCCAGTCCGCCTTCTGGTACTTCTTGGAAAGCCGGACGCCGAAGTGCTCCTCCAGAAGGGCGGAGAGCCCCAGCGCGGGGAGGCCCAGGAGCGCCGCGGTGATCTGTGTGTCGTACAGCCCCGAAATGGAAAGCCCCAGGTCCCGATCGAGAAGGCGCACATCGTAGTCGGCGCCATGCATCACTACCTCGGTGTCCGGGTCGGCCAGCGGTGCCTCGAGGGTGTCGCGGAGCTCCACGGCGAGGGGGTCAAGGAGAAAGGTTCCTCCCGGGGCGGTGATCTGCACCAGGCAGAGTCGGTCCGAATATCGGTGGAACCCGGCCGCCTCACAGTCGAGGGCAAAACGATCCGTGTCCCGGAGGGCCGCCGCCACCTCGTCGAGCCCACCTTTCGTGTCCACGTATCGAATGTCCATCCCCCTGCCGCACTCTCCTGGTTTCCGTTTAGAGCCGATCCCGATCCGCTCATAACCCCTGAAATCACTGAAAGTTCCGATTTTTTGCGCCCTTTCGCCCTCCATTCGCCGCGGCACGGAAACGGGGGGTGGGTCGACCTCCGTCGGCTCTCAGGGTCCAGGAAGGGAAAAAACCGGGCACAAGCCCGTATCGGTTCCGACGGCGGGTTGCCCCCGAAGAGACCACCATCCACGTTTCAGAGACGAAACGTCCGTTCCCTCCGGAGCTCCCATGCTGCGAACCAAAATCGTCTGTACCCTCGGCCCCGCCACCTCCGACGAAGCCTCCATCCGCGCCCTCATCGAGGCGGGGATGAGTGTGGCAAGGGTCAACATGTCGCACGGCGACCCGGAGGGGCGTCGGGCGCTCATCCGGAGCGTTCGCGCCGCCTCCCGGGCGGTGGCCCGCCCCATCGGGATCCTGGCCGACCTCCAGGGGCCCAAGATCCGGGTGGGGAGGCTCGCGGAGCCTGTCGAACTCATCGCCGGAAAGACGGTGATCTTCGCGCCGGAGGGGAGTGCGCGGGAAGGGGAGCTCCCCACGACCTATCACGCCCTGGCGGGAGACGTAGCCGCCGGGGATCGCGTCCTCCTGGACGACGGCCTCATGGAGCTGGAGTGCCGGGGAACCGACGGACAACGGGCAACCTTCGAGGTGCTACGGGGGGGGATCCTCAAGAGCAACAAGGGGATCAACATCCCCGACGGCACGCTCTCGGCGGCCTCCCTCACCGAAAAGGATCTTCAGGATCTCGATCTGGCCCTTCAGGAACGGGTGGAGTACATCGGCCTCTCCTTCGTTCGGGAACGGAGCGACGTGGCCGATCTGAAGGCGCGGGTGAAGGGGCGGGCCATCGTGGTGGCCAAGATCGAGATGGCCCGTGCCATGGCCTCGGTAGAGGAGATCATGTCCGAGGCCGACGCGGTCATGGTGGCCCGGGGAGATCTGGGGGTGGAGCTCCCCTTCGAACAGGTCCCCATGGCCCAGAAGCGGATCATCGAGACGGCCAACTATCATGTGCGCCCGGTCATCACCGCCACCCAGATGCTCGAGTCCATGATCGAGCACCCCCGTCCCACCCGAGCCGAAGCATCCGACGTGGCCAACGCCGTTCTGGACGGAACCGACGCCGTCATGCTTTCGGGAGAGACGGCGGTGGGAAAGTATCCGGTCAAGGCGGTGGAGGCCCTCGTCCGCATCGTCCGCGAAATCGAGGCGAGCGGCGTGCTGGAGGCCGGTCCCCGGTACCTGGGGCATCGGGAATTTTCCGCCCGTACCGGCGGGAGCCTGCGGGAGCATGCGGTGGCCGCCTCCACGGTGGAATCGGTGCGGCGCCTCCACGCCCCCGCCATCCTCACCATCACCCGGAGCGGTTTTTCGGCCCGTCTCGTCTCGTCCCACCGCCCGGGTGTCCCCATCTTCGCCGTCACGACGGATCGGAAGACCTTCCGGCAGCTCTCCCTGGTCTGGGGTGTCCGCCCGGTTCTGGCCGAGGGGGTGGAGGTGAGCTACGAAGCCCTTACCGAATTCGGGAAGGAGGTGATCCTGGAGCATGGCGCCGGGCAACCCGGAGATTCGGTGATCATCACTGCCGGCTTCCCCTTCCATCAGCCGGGAACCACCAATACCATGCGGGTGGAGAATCTCTGAACCGGGGCGCCGGGCACAGGCGAGGCTCCGGGGGGATGGGCTCTCCGGGAACCCATCCTCCCACCCACCCCCATCTCCCTGAAGGGCCCCCGTGAAGCTCACCTTCCTCGGCACCGGCACCTCCTTCGGCGTCCCTGTGGTGGGATGCCGGTGCGAGACCTGCACCTCTTCGGACCCACGGGATCGCCGGACCCGGCATGCGGCACTCCTCTCCTGGGAGGATGGGGCACGCGTCCTGGTGGACACCCCTCCGGAGCTCCGGATCCAGCTCCTGGAAGCCGGGGTGGATCGGGTCGATGCGGTCTGGTACACCCACATCCACGCCGACCACCTCCATGGGATCGACGATCTCCGGATCTTCTCCATGCGCGGGCGGCGTTCGGTGCCCATTCATGCCCACCTCCCCGTCTCGGAGGCGCTTCGCCGCCGCTTCGACTACATCTTTGACGCGGAGGTTCTGCCGCAAGAGGGGACCACCAGACCCCAGCTCGACCTGCACCCCTTCGAGCGGGGGGAGTGGCAGGAGGTGGCCGGGCACCCCTTCCTCCCCCTTCAGGTCCCCCACGGGTCGCTGGAAGTCTTCGGGTTCCGGGTGGGAGAGCTCGGGTACATCACCGACGCAAAGGGGCTCCCCGCTCCCACACTGGAGGCGCTGAAAGGGGTTTCGGTCCTCGTTCTGAACGCGCTCTGGTGGGGCGATCCCCACCCCACCCACTTCAATGTGGAGGAAGCGCTTCAGGTGGCGGAACGGGTGGGGGCCGAGCGGACCTACCTCGTTCATCTCACCCATCGGCTGAAGCATGACGAACTGGAGCGAGAGCTCCCGAGAGGGGTGTTCCCGGCGTACGACGGCCTCACCGTGGAGGTGCCGTGAGCCCCGTCACTCTTCGGTACGCGAACCTCCTCTCCACCGCCCTGGGGGGCGGCGGTGTGGAGCCCACATATCTGGATGGGGAGCCGGCAACGCGCTTCGCCGCGGCCCACGCAGAGGTGGAGGCGCGGCGGGCGTCGGGGGAGATGGGGTTTTTCGCCCTCCCCGACGACCGGGACATGGCCGCCCAGGTGCAGGAGGTGGCCGACTCCTTCGGGCAGTGGTTCGAGACGCTGGTGGTGGTGGGGATCGGGGGCTCCTCGCTGGGGGCGCGGGCGGTGGCGGAGGCACTCCTCCCCCCCTTCTGGAACGAGATGTCCGAGGAAGAGCGGGAGCACTACCCCCGCCTCTACTTCCTGGAGAACGCGGACCCGGACACCACGAGAGCGCTCCTGGATCGCCTCGACCTCCGGCGCACCCTTTTCAATGTGGTGAGCAAGTCCGGGTCCACCGCCGAGACCATGGCCCAGTACCTGGTCATCGAAGAGGCGCTCCGAGGGGCGGTGGGGGAGGAGGGGCTTCGGGGGCACCTCCTCTTCACCACCGATCCGGGAGGAGGGGTTCTCCGGGAGCTGGCCGAGGCAGGTGGGATCCCTGCCCTCCCCGTCCCTCCCTCGGTGGGAGGGCGCTTCTCGGTCCTCACTCCGGTGGGGCTCTTTCCGGCGGCGTGCGTGGGGGTGGGGGTGGATGCGCTCCTGGCGGGAGCCGCGGAGGTGCTGGACCGGTGCCGGACCCCCATCCTCAGGGAAAATCCGGCGGGAGTTCTGGCCGCCCTCCTTCACGAAGGCGATGTGGGGAGGGGGTGGCGGACCCATGTCTTCATGCCGTACTCGGACCGGCTGAAGGCGCTTGCGCTCTGGTTTCAGCAGCTCTGGGGCGAGTCGTTGGGGAAGGGGAGGGACCGGGAGGGGCGTGCGGTGGAAACGGGGCCCACTCCCCTGGCGGCGCTGGGGGCGGTGGACCAGCACTCCCTCCTCCAGCTTCTCATGGAGGGGCCGAGGGACAAGGTGGTCCTCTTCGTGCGGGTGAGGGAGAGGGGCGACGAGCTCCCCATTCCTCGCCGGCATGCGGATCGGGAGGCGCTGGCCTACCTCGGCGGACACACCCTCCACCGGCTCCTGGACACCGAACAGCGGGCCACTGCGGAGGCGCTCCGCAGGGAAGGGCGCCCCTCCCTCGTCCTGGAGGTGGAACGGCTGGACGCCCGTGCGTTGGGTGGGCTCTTCATGCTCCTCCAGCTTGCTACCGTGTACGCGGGAGCGCTGTACGGGATCGATCCCCTCGACCAGCCGGGAGTGGAGATGGGGAAACGACTCACCTACGGGCTCCTCGGGCGGGAGGGGGTGGAACGCCCCGAGCTCCCGGAAGACCCACCCGGAATGACGGTCTGACCGAACGCTTCGCCCGCCGAACTGGAACCGAGGGGAGGGAGTTCGGTATCCTCGCATGGATGGACGAAGGCGTGCTCCCGGATCCTCGGCGCCATTCGCCGGACCTGGAGCTTCATCGGAACGATCAGGAGCAGACCATGAAAGATTCGGACGGCGTTCCCTATATCATCGTCGAGCGGGGCGGATCCGGCGGAGTCGGAGCCTTCCTCATGGGCGCCCTCCTGGGAGCCGGGGCCGCTCTCCTCTTCGCCCCACGCTCCGGAGAGGAGACCCAGGCGCAGCTCCGGGAAGGGGCGCTCAAGATCCGGGACGCGGCGGAGGAGCGGATGCGGGTGGCGCAGAAGCAGGTGGAGGAGCGACTCGAACAGGCCCGCGCCGAGGTGCTCGAGCGGGTGGAGTCCATCCGTGAGGCGGTGGAGAGCGGGAAGACCACGGCACAGGAGGCCCGCGCCGAACTGGAAGAGAAGCTGGAGCGCTCCAAGGCCGCCTATCGGGCGGGGATCGATGCCGCCCGCGAGGCCGCCAAGGAGCCCGTCACCGAGGCGGACGACTGAAGGAGACCGCTGAGTCCCCCATCCTCCGCGGCCTTCGCGAGGGGTGGGGGTTCCTGAAGGAGCTGGCCGGCCTGGTTGCCCGGAGCGACCTCTTCTTCATGGCGGGGGCCATCACCTTCAACGTCCTGGTGGCGGTTCTCCCGGCGCTCCTCCTGGTGGCGGGGATTGCGGGGTTCGTCATGCGGGCCCGGTTCGGGGCTGCCTCCCCGGAGCTCCTCGACTTCGTCTTCGGCTTCTTGCCCCGGATCCAGGGTGACCTGAATCTCACCGAGGTCGCGGCCACGGCGCTGGAGGGGCTCATCTCCGAGCGAACGGGGCTCTCCATCGTGGGGGCGGTGGTCCTCCTCTGGATCTC
>JBJHBD010000055.1:0-19259 GCA_050485305.1 Gemmatimonadota bacterium | reverse complement strand
GCTCCGGGAGGGGTTCGGGGAACCCCCACGGCTCCGCCCCGCCCGGGTCCAGCGCTCGCACCAGGCTCTGGAGCGCCCCCGCCGTCCGGAGGATCTCGTCCCGGACCCCCCGGCGCAGCTCTCCCGGATTCAGGAGTCGGAGGAGTTGAAGGAGCTCCCCTTCCCCCCCCTCCTCCAGCATTCGCTCCACCGCCCCGTCCAGGAGGCGGGCCTCCTCCTCGTCCCGGGCCACCCCCCACCCCGGAAGGAGCCCAAGCTCCAGGGAGTAGCTCCGTGCCACTCGGTGGAAAAAGGCGTCCAGGGTGTGAACCTGAAGGTGGTGGAGGGCCCCCACCACCCGAAGGAGGAGCGCCTCCACCCCCTCGTCGGAAAGGGGCGGCGCCCCCTCCAGGCCGGCATTGGTGCGAAGCGCCTCCCTCTCTTTCGGCTCGAGGACCGCCCGCGCCAGGCGAAGGAGGATCCGCTCCAGGATCTCCCCCGCCGCCTTTCGGGTGAAGGTGGAGGCGAGGATCTCCTCGGGGGGGACCCCCGCGGCGAGGAGCCCCAGGATCCGCGACGAAAGGTGGAAGGTTTTCCCGGACCCGGCCGAGGCCAGGACCACCTCCCGGGGGGCGGCAATGGAGAGATCGGATGGGCTCATGACCCCTCCTCCTCATCGTCGTCCACCGGTGGGGAGGAGAGGATCCCCACCCCCAGGAGGGGAGCCAGGGGGGAGTCGGCCCGGGGTTCGGGGGCCTCCGGCGTCCACCCGACCTCCCCTCCCGCAAGGGTGCGGAGGGCCGCTTCGGCCGCCCCCATCGCCGATGCATGGTCGGCGGCATCCCACTCCGCCTCCCGGATGGCCGCCCCACCGGTGGCGCGGGGGAGGGTGAAGTATCCCACCGATGGGGGAGGAGCCCCCTCGGTGCGGAGGAGTTCCCCATGGGAGGTGTGCAACTCCCCGCTCAGGTGGCGGTAGAGGGGGAGTTGGAGATCCACCCACACCGGCTCTCCACCCCCCCGAGGGCGGCGGCGATGGGCCCGATCCGGCCCCTCGGCCTGCTCCCCGGTCTTGTAATCCAGGATCCGCAGACGTCCGTCCCGGTGGCGGTCCACCCGATCCACCCTCCCCTTCAGGAGGAAGACCCGTCCCTCCACCTCCCAGGGCACCCCCTCCTTTGGGAGGGAGAGCTCAGCGGCCACCGGGAACCACCCCTCCCTCCGGCTCTCCGCCTCCACCCGGGCCGCCTCCATGAGACGGAGCTCCGCCTGGGCAATCTGGATCCGCACCGCCGGGGCGAGCCGGGTCCCGAAGGCGGCGGCGGCGCGGCGACGGAGCTCCGCCAGGAGGAGGGCTCGAATCCGCTCCTCGTCCTCCACCTCCCTCCCGACTCCCGCCAGCACCTCGAGAGCGCCGTGGAGCAGGCTCCCGAAGGCCTGCGGGGTGAGTTCCCGAGCCTCCTCGTCGGGCACCCCCAACGCATACCCCTCGGCGTTGGCCAGCACCCACTCGTAGGGGCTCCGGAGGAGGGTGGCGAAGGAGGAGATGGGGACACCGACGGGTCCCTCCGGGAGTCGAATCCGAGGCTCGGGGGGGAGGGGGAGTGGCGGGGCGGTCGGGGTCGATACCGCCCCTTCCCCGGGAGGATGGGTCCCACCCCCCTCGAGTTCATCGCTCAGGAACCCCACCAGGCGCCGTGCCACCTCTTCCGGGGTGCCGGTGAGGAGGAGGCGGGATGGGCGGACCGGGTCTCCCTGAGCCCCCCGACGTCCCGCCACCAGCTTCCACTCGTCCCGAACGGCGAGGGACGCGGTGAGGAGGTAGGCGTCGCGGGCCCTGCGCTGCCGGTTCCCCGGGATCCCCAGCACCTCCCGGAGGGCGTCCGGGAGAAAGGCGTGCCCCACCACCGCCTCGGGGAGGTGGGGTTCGTTCACCCCGGCCAGGACGAGGACGGGGGCGTCGTCCAGGGGAAGTTCGAGCCATCCCACGAGCTCCACGGCACCCTCGGCAGCCCGGGGAGGGACCGACTCGCCGGCCACCAGGTCGGCCAGGATGCGGAGTGCCTCGCTCCCCTGCACCTCCTCCCCCTCCCGGACCCCTGCCTCCAGGGCAAACTCATCCAGGGCGCGAGCCGCCAGGGGGAGGGCTTCCAGGAGGAGGTGATCGGAGTGACGGTCGGGGCGAAGGGTCCTCTCCCCGTACACCGTCCGGAGGAGATGGGCCAGCGGCTCTCGCCAGTGGGCCAGGGGGCGCCGGTCCCGGAAGGGGGCGAGAAGTTCTTCCAGTCGACTGCGGAGCGCCTCCACCACCGGGGGTTCGGGACGCCCCGAATCCATCCCCCCGTCCAGGGGACGTCCGTCCACCCGATAGGGGAAAAAGCGCTCCCGGTACCGATCCAGCATTCGGAGGGAGCGCCCCTCCACCCACCCCTCCAGTTCGGGTTGGCGGACGAGGGCGGCAAAGGTGTCGGCGCGCCCCTCCCTCAGATGCTCCGCCAGCGCCCGCAGGAGGCGAAGAAATGGCGTTGCGGGGAGCGGGGTACCGGCGGCGAGGCGCGTCGGGACCCCGCGGCGCTCCAGCGCCCGGGTGATCCAGGGGAAGAGTTCCGGGTCGGCGGAGGCGGCCACGATCTCGTCGGGGGCGTGCCCCTCTGCGACGCCGGACACCGCTTCCGCCACCGCCTCGGCCTGAGCACCCGGATCTCCCACCACCCGGAGATTCCCTCCTTCCAGAGGGACGGCGCGGTGCTCCCACTCCTCCACCCGCAGGGCTCCGTCGGGGTGAAAGGTGTCGGCCTCGGAGGGTGGGGCGTTCACCAGGACCCGAAGCCAGGGAGGCCCCCCGGCGGTCACCTGGAGAGCGGCGGCCAGGAACTCCCGAACCACCCCGGGGAGCTGGGGGAGGGCCGCCACCCAGAGTTCGGCGGGGTGCTCCACCCCGGGAGCCAGGATCCCGCCGGGCCCACCGGGGATCTCGAGGGCGCGGAGGCGGGCGCGCTCCCGATCGTCCCACCCGGCCTCCTCCAGGCGGGTCAGAGCGTGCTCCTGTACGCGAGCCAGCGTCCGCCACCGAGGCTCGTCGTCGAAGAGGAGGCCCCCGCCACACCCCTCCCGGACGTCGGCGAAGGTGAGCCCCTCCCCCCCCAGCTCCCGGTGCATCTCGTCCACGATCCGGGCCAGGGCGAGCCACCCCGGGAGGTCTCCCGCCCCGGGAGGGCGCGCCATGAGGCGGCGGAGCTCTCCTTCGGGGAGTTCTCCCAGGGCGGCGGCCCATACCCGGAGGCGCACGAGGGTGGGGGGAGCCGGGCGACCGGGGAGGTAGAGGAGCTCCGGGAGCCCCCCCAGAGTCAGGATCCGGGGAGGGGAGAGGGAGAGCCCTCGCACGCCGGTCTCCTCCACCAGGAGTTCCCGGAGACGCCGTCCGGCCCGGGCCCCCGGGAGAACCACGGTGACGCCGGAAAGCTCCACCACCCCATCGGGGTGGGGGCGGGGGCCCTCCACCCCCTCCTCCACCAGGAGGCGGGCGACGGAGCGGAGGGGTGGGCGCTCCCATCCCAGGAAGTGGCGTCGGTAGTCGAGAGCCATGGGACCGATCTACCCCTCCCACCCCCGGTACCTCCGGGCCAGCGTCCCCACCCGCACGCCCATGAGGAGGACGATCCCCCACCAGACTCCGGCCAGCCCCAGCCCGAGGGGGATTACCAGGAGGAGGAAGAGTCCGGCCACTCCCGCCGCCAGCA
The DNA here is from genome assembly GCA_050485305.1 of Gemmatimonadota bacterium. Classification (GTDB taxonomy): domain Bacteria; phylum Gemmatimonadota; class Gemmatimonadetes; order Longimicrobiales; family Gaopeijiaceae; genus JBJHBD01. The sequence continues at coordinate 15,540 of JBJHBD010000055.1, read as the reverse complement.
CCATCTGTCCGGCGAGGAAGCGGAACGCTTCGCCCCCCATATAGATCCCGTCCCAGACGAAGATGAGGGCATTGAGGGGCTGCATCCAGATGACGAAGGGGAGAATGGCCGCCACCGCCGCGACCACCTCCGGGTCGTCGGTGAAGAGGCGGGGGAGCCAGGGAGCCGCGGCCAGGAAGAGGAGGGCGAGGGTGAAGCCGGTGCCCACCCCCCACAGGAGGATCCGATTCCCGATGGCCCGCGCTTCCCCCGCCAGGTCGCCCCCCCGGGCTTTCGCCACCAGCGCCTGCGCGGCCACCGCCAGAGCATCGATGACGAGGGCCAGGAAGAGCCAGAGCTGCACCGCCACCTGATGGGCCGCTACCTCCAGCGTCCCCACCCGGGTGGCCACCGCCGTGCCCAGCGTCATGGTGCCGATGAGGGCGAAGGTCCGCACCGAGAGCTGGCTCCCGGTCCGGAGGAAGGGGAGGAGTTCGGTGAGGGTGGGGATCCGGATCCCATCCCCCAGGAGGGGACGGCGAGGGCAGAAGAGGAGATAGAGGAAAGCGAGGGCGCCCGCCCACTGGGCCGCTACCGTGGCCCACGCCGCCCCGGTGAGCCCCCATCCCAGCCCGAAGATGAAGAGGGGGTCCAGGACCAGGTTCACCAGGTTGAGCCCCAGGGTGATCCAGAGGGGGGTGCGGGTGTCCTGGTGCCCCCGGAAAATGCCGTGTCCGGCCGTGATGAGGAGGAGGGCGGGCCCGGCGAGCGCCCGGACGCGAAGGTACCCCAGTGCCGGTTCGAGGAGTTCGCCGGAGGCACCCATGAGGAGGAGGAGGGGGCGACCGGCAAGGATGAGGACGAGGGCTGCCGCCACCCCCACCCCCACCGCGAGAGCCAGCGACTGCACTGCCGCGCGCCCGGCCTCGTCCAGCTCCCCCCTCCCTACCGCTCGGGCCACCCGGGGAGTTGTGCCGTAGGCCAGGAAGTTGAAGACCACGAAGGCCATGGCGAAGAGCGCCACGTTGACGCCGAGGGCCCCCAGGGGGACGACCCCCAGCCGCCCCACGAAGGCGGTGTCCACCATGGAGACCAGCGGGTCCGCGGCGAGGGTCCCCAGGGCGGGGAGAGCCAGCGCCAGGATGCGGCGGTCGAGGGAGGGAGCGCCCGGAAGGGGGAGGGGTCGTGGCAAGGGGGTGTGGGCAGGGGGCAAGGGGACAGGGCGAAGAACGATGAGGCGCCAAAACGTAGTGGGGTCAGGCGCCGGGCGTTACCTTCGGCTCCGTCGGGACCTCGGCGCACCGGCCCGAGCGCCCCCTTCGCACCCCTCCCGCTCTCCCTCTCCCGTCCACCCGCGAGGACCATCTACATGCAGAACCTCATCATCCGCATCTTCGTGAATGCCGTGGCCCTCTGGGTGGCCGCCCGCCTGGTCTCCGGCATCGACCTGGTGGGAGAGTTCTGGCCGGTGATCCTGGTGGCGGCGGTCTTCGGGCTGGTGAATGCCCTCATCAAGCCCCTCGCCCTCCTCCTCTCCCTCCCCTTCCTCATCCTCACCCTGGGGCTGTTCACCATCGTGGTGAACGCCCTCATGCTCATGCTCACCGCCGCGCTCCTGGACGCCCTCACCGTGGACGGGTTCTGGCCCGCAGTGCTGGGGGCGCTCCTCATCTCGCTGGTGAGCTTCCTCTTCTCCATGGTACTCCCGGAGCGGAAGAGGGACTGACGCCAAAGGGAGGATGGGTCCCGGCCAGGGACGTGTTGCCGAAGTCCTGTGAGTACCGAGAGCGTCGATGCGCCGCCCCGGGTAGGCGCGACAACGAGGCATAGCAGCGCTATGGCGAGGCGAAGCAACGCCCCCGGGGTGGATGCAGCGGGGCTCGAATGCCATAGGACTTCGGCAACACGTCACTAAGGAGCCGCCAGGGTGCTCCCGAGCACTCCCTGCACGCGCCGGCGGAAGGCCGGAGCATTGCTGATACGCCGCTGCGCCGCATTATTCAGCTCGAGCGCGCGGCGGATGGAGTCCAGCAGCGTTCGTAGCGCGGCCACCGTGGCAGGCGGCGGGGCGAAGTCGAGCCGGTCCCGCTCGGTGCGGAGCACGCCGTCCAGGTAGTTGCGAGCTGCGCTCGGAGACTTCCGCGGCAGCGCCGTGATCGCGGCGTCCACCTCGGTCCGCGCGGAATCGGCATCGGCGCGTGCCAGGACACCGGCCACGGTCGCACCGGTTGCGTTGGCCGCGCGGCGCAGCGCTACGATGTGGCCGCGAGCTCGGCTGAGTATGGTCCCGATCTCGATATCCGCAGTCAGATCGTCGACGACCTGCTGCAGAATCCTCGCCTCGTGCCCACCCATGGCGGCGATGTCGACCACACCCTGCTCGTGCGCGACCCAGCGGACCGCGTCCCGCAGGCGGCCGTGTCCACCCCCCACCCCTTCCTGGATCGCCCGGTCCATCAGCACTCCGAGTCCCTGCTCCGAGGAGAGGATGGTCTCCATGGCGGCGCTCGTGGTCTCGCTCCGCTCCCGGATGCGCCCCGCCGCATTCAGGTCCCGGTAGGCGGTCGTGCCCCGAAAGGTGACTGCCGCCGCACCGACATGGGTCGCGGTCACGGCGCCTCCGGGAGCGGCGAGTACCTCAACGATGTCTGCCTCGATGCTCGTTGAGCGGCCGAGTGCCGGGAGCACGTAGTCCCGGGTTGCTGCCTGAATCTGGATGCGCTGCACCGCGACATCGCGCCCCGCCCGCATGAAGATCGCGGAGAGGCGCTGGCTGTCCCGGATCGCCTCCTCGGCGGGAACGCCGCGCAGAAGGGTGTTGGTGGCCGGGTCGAGGACAACCACCTCTGCATTCGAGATCGCTCCCCCGGAGACGTCGAACTCCACATCGATCCCGTACGTCTGGAAGAGGCGGGCGAAGGTGGCGGGCTCCCGGGACTTGAGGAGCGCCATGAAGGGGGGAAGGCCGCGCCCACCTGCGAACTGGATGAAGCCGAAGCTCACCCGGGCGACATCGTAGGTGTTGAGGGCGTCAAAATTCCCTTCGTGCGCGGAAACGTAACGCAGTGCCGCGGTCTGCTCGGGGGTGAGGCCGACGGTGGTGTATTCGGCCTCCGGAAGGGCGGAGGGGCGGGCGATCCCCCCCACGCTTGTGCCGCCCGCGTGGCGCGTATACCCGCTTCGTACGAAGTCCCGGAAGCGAATCTCCTCCCCCCCGGGAAACTCGATCCGGTAGCTGCTGATCTGATCGAGGAGGGAGGCGGTGGCGTCTCCCGGTGCAACGCGACGGGCCGTCCGGGTACCGGAGATCTCGGGGCGCGCGCGCCAGAAATCCACCTCGCGGTCCTGGAATCTCGCGATCGCCTGCTTCGTCCGGGGGAGTGCGCCCGAGGGCACGGAATCGGTGTTGAGGAAGCCCAGGGTGGTTCCTCCCACGTCGACCGCCCCATCCACCCCCAGACCGCATGCTCGCTGAAACGCTTCGATGGCAGCGATCGTGGCGGTCAGATCGGCCTCAGGGAGGGCACCGGTGGCTCCTGCCGCCGGGGCTTCTGCGGCCAGGTCGGCGGCCTCCAGGTGGCCGAGGGTCGCCACGCGGGCCTGGATCGGGCGCACGTCGGCGGCCAGGTTCGGTCGACCGCTCCCCACTCCCTCTCCGAGCACGATGGGTACGGCCACGGGGGCGATCGTCGGGGTCTCCCCGTGGTCCGCCGCCAGATGCCGGAGCTGCACCAGGCGCACCTGCACCGCCCGCACGTCGGCCGGTCGGTTCCCATTCCCGGCGATCACATCTGCATTGGACACCTCCCCCACCGGCGCGGTGATGGTGACGCCGCGCACCGTTGTCTGGGTGATTCCGGTACGTGCGGCCTCGACTGCGGCGCTGGCGGCCGCGGTGGGCCGGGGTACGGCACGGTTGAGGTGACGCAACGAGGCTCCGGCTCCCGCATCGACCGCTCCGTCCGGCGCCGCCATCCCCATCACCTCGGCCTGGAAGGCGCGAATCGCGGCAATGGTTTCGGTCAGATTCGCCTCCGGAATCGTCCCGGTGGCGCCTGCGGCCGGGGTTTCGGCGGCGTGGCCCGCGTCCGTGAGATATCCGAGGGCGTGCAGCCGGTCCTGTACGAGCACGACATCGTCAATATTGTTGGGACGGCCTTCGCCGACCCCGGCGGTGAGGGTGATGGTGGGGAGGACGGGATCCACCGGATCGGTGGCGGACCGCTGCACCGTGGGTGCTCCGCCGGACTGCTGCATCACATGGGTGAGTTCGTGTGCGAGGAGCCGGCGGCCTTCCGCGCTCGCGGGACTGAATCGCCCGCCGCCGAAGGCAATGTCGTGTCCAGCGGTGAAGGCACGCGCGCGGAGCCGCCTCGCGGCATGCGAGGCGGCGGTCGAGGTATGGATGCGGACGGCGCGCAGATCGCGCCCGAGCACCCCCTCCAGCGAACTCCGGAGACCCGGCTCCAGCGGGCGTCCGCCGCTTCGGAGCGCATGTGTCACGAAGGGAGGAACCCCGTTCCGGGCGTCGTGCGGGAGCGGGGTGACCGGGGGAGGGGGAGTGGAGGGATCCTCCGCCCCGGCCGCGGCGCCGCGCCGCCACTGGAGTGCGTGCGCCGCACGCTCGGAGAGCGCCTCCGCCTCCTGTTCGAAGGAGTCGCCGGTGCTCCCCACGCGCAGCTTCGCCTGCACAAGGGCGGCGGTGGCACGGTTGCCGGCGGTGCGCTGGAGGCTGACCACCGGGTGCAGAGCCTGCCCGCCCCTTTGCCGGTGCGCAGCCGGTGCGCGCGCCGTCTTCTCCGCCTTCTCCGCGGTCGGACCGATCGGTTGGCGGCTCGGCATCTACGACCGCAAGGGCACGAGGAACAATGGGCTCTCGATCATCTTCGCTACGGTTCGAGGATCAGCTCGTCCGCCCTTTGCACCGCTTCGAGCAGGAGTGGCTTGAAGTCGGTTCGCTGCCCCACCCGGTTGGTGCCGGAGAGGTGCCCGATGAGCAGGGTCAGCCGTGCCCGCTCGTCGTCGTTCGAGGCTGCGTTCGCGACGATGCGGATCACCCTGCGCCGGATCGGCTCTCCCCCCGTGACGAGGAGAGTGGGCCAGTACTCCCGCTCAATGGCGACCAGCGAATGCAGCGCGTCGTGGGGAACCCTACCACCCTCGACCCTCTCCCAGGGGTTGCTTGCATCGAAGTGGAGGTGCCGAAAGTAGCGCGCAAAATCCATGGCGTGCGCGAGGGCCTCCTTCGCTGCCGAGTAAAGGTACGGTCGACCGCTCTGCGCGATGGGATCGAGGAAGCCGCGATGCTCGGCCCCCGTATTCTGCCGCAGGTGGATGTACTCGTGATAGAGGACCCGCTGGGTCTGCACCCGGTTGTGCGACGAAAGCGCCCCGGGGCCCAGCGTCACATAGAAGCCGGTGCGGCGTTCTCCGGGCACGTCGGGGTTCGGGGGGGCCGGCTCGGACCGGCGGGAGATCACGATGTCGGTGAAGGGGATCCTCCGCTGGAAGAAGCGCGGCCGGGCTTGTACGCCGCCGGGATCAGATTGGTCTGGATCGTAGTACACCCCCAGATGCCGGCGGTCCCGCTCCTCCGCCGGGAGCGGCTCGATCGGCAGGAGAAGACTGGGGTATGCGGAGCGGTCCGCGTCGGCGGCCTCATTGAGCAGTGCGATCCGGTCGGTATCCGAGGTGGCCGCGGCGACGCGACGCTCCCAATCCGGGTCGTGGTTATACACAGTGCGCTGCACCACGGTCGGGGTACTCCCCTCCTGGTGGCGACCGGCCACGGAGCTTTGCTGGATCACATGGGCAATCTCGTGGGCCAGGAGGCGCCGGCCCCCCGCACTTCCCGGTTGATACGCACCGGGAGCGAAGACGATGTGCCGACCCGCCGTATATGCCCGCGCATGGATGGCCGCAGCCGAAGCAGCGGCGGCCGCATCGGTATGGATACGGACGTCGCTGAGATCTTCCCGGAAGCGCGTCTCCATCCAGGTGCACTCCGTTCGATCGAGCGGCCGACCGGCGCGCCGGAGGGTGTCGCCGACCACCGGCGGCGCTTCGGGGTGTGCGGCCCCGGCGACCGGACGCCCCTGGCGGGCCGGAAGCCTGCGGACCTTCGGCGGCGCATCCCCCGGTCCCACCGCCCGGCGGGCAGCCTCATCCGCGTCCCGTTCGAACGAGTCGCCGGCGCTCCCCACCCGCAGCTTCGGCTGCACGAGTGCAGTGGTGGCGCGGTTGCCGGCGGTTCGCTGCATCACGCCGATGGCATGTGTAGCGCGACCGGTCGGGAGGGGCGAGACCCTCGCCCGCCCATGCGCGCCGCACCCGCGCACTTCCGCGTCCGCATCGGGGCGCCGACCGGGACCTGGTCGGAGATGTCTCACCGGCGGCGCAGGCGGGCGGCCCACCACGAGGTGAGGTTCCCAGTCTCATGGATCATCTGGGCGATGGCGATGAGGGGGTCGAGCCCCGCAGCCTCCGCGATCCGGAAGTAGGCGGGGACGATGACCGACAATGGACAAATCCAAAGGCCCTCTGGAGGGCGGAGGCAAGGTAGGGCGCGGCGTTTGGCCGTGCAAGATTCTGAAGAGGCGGGGAGGGTGGGGGATGGGAACGGTGGCCGCTACCGCACCGGCTCGGCGCACCCCGGCCCGACGAGTTCCCCGTACCGAATGGCGCTGGTGAGGGGGAAGCGCTCGTCGGCCATGGTGTCCCGACACTCCCGCTCCACGATCTCCAGGGTGAGGAACTCCACCCCGTCGGCGTGGGCCCGCTCCAGGGTGAGTCGCCACGCCCCTTCTCCCGTGCGCTCCCAGGTAGGGGAGTGGAAGGTCCGCCCTTCGAGAAGCTCCGGCGTCCGGAGGATGGCTTCGTCCCCCCGTACCTCCACCCCCCAGAAGGGCTCATTCCCCCGGGCGGCGACCCCCATGGCGAAGTCGGGGAGTTCCGGGAGGGGCGGGGTGACCGCTCCCGGCTCGTCGGCGGGCATCTCCGGCGCGGGTTCGGGTTCCACGTCGGCGGAGCAGGCGAGGAGAACCAGGGAGAGCGCGGCGAGGGAGGCGACTCGGATCATGGCGGCGTTGGGGTGGCAGGGGGGAGGGTCCCCCGCGTGTGGGTGACCCTCCCTCAAGGTACGAGTTCGTCTCGAACCTTCACCACCCCCTTGAGGGGTCATCGACGGGCGCGCTGAAGAGCCGTGCCGGGTCATACCGCTCCTTGACCTCCAGGAGCCGCTCCCGGTGGTCCTCGGGCCACGCCGCCGCCGGACCCTCCGGATCGTCCGCCCCCAGGAATCCGGCGTACGCTCCCCGCTCCTCTCCCCCCGTGAGCTCCCGGTGCATGGACCGGGTCCAGAGGGTGTGGTCCTCCGCCTCCTCCTCATCGGAGAAGATGGCCCCCGCCGAGGCCAGGAGGGGAGCCTCCCGGTGGGCGAAGGCGGTGACGCTCGACGGGTGATCAGTCACCGCTCCCCCCAGAGGGCGAAGCTGGAGCATTCGAATGACCCCGGTGTGCGGTTCCTCCAACCGTTCGAAGAGGGGCCGGATCTCATCGACGGTGAGGGGTTCCCGGAAGGCCGAACGAAATCGAAGAAGCGGAGGCGCCGGGGGACCGCCATGCTCCTCGAAGAGGGCCTTGTACGGGAGAGACGCCAGACCATCCACCACCGGATTCGTCATTCGCCGGAAGCGTTCCATCCACCGTTCCCCATCCTCCGGTGTTCCGGAGTGGACGAGGAAGGCGAAGAGGAGCATACGCCCGTGGAGTTCGGTGGGGACCATGGGCATGGGGGGCGCCTTCATGGCCTGGAGAATCCCGGAGACCTCGTTGGGAGCGTCGGTGAGGAGGTCGAGGGCCTCCCGGAAGCTCTCGGGACTCGTTGGCGCCATGAGCATCCCCCCCACAACCTGATCCACCGGATGAAGGCGGAAGTCCAGCCGGGTCACCACCCCGAACCCTCCCCCTCCCCCGCGGATGGCCCAGAAGAGGTCGGGGTCCCGATGTTCATCCACCTCCCGGATCTCCCCGTCGGCGGTGACCACCTGGGCTCCTACCAGCGAATCCACGGTGAGCCCCAACCGGCGATGGAGGAACCCCATCCCTCCGGCCTGGGTGATTCCGGCCACCCCCACCTCGGGGGAGTCCCCGAACCCCGTGGCGAGACCATGCTCCGCCGCCTTCGCCGTGAAGGCCCCGGTGGTGACGCCCCCGCCGGCCCGGGCCAGGCGGGCGTCCGGGTCCACTGAGACGCCGCCGAGGGCCGAGAGGTCCAGTGCCGGAATCCCATCGGCCACACCCCGTGAGGTGAACCCATGCCCACCCCCCTTCACCGTGAGCCGCCCCCCTTCCCCGGACACGATCCGGACCACCTCGGCCACCTGGGCCACACTCCGGGGGCGGAGCACCATGGCGGGGTGCCGATCCACCCCGGTGAAGTAGACGCTCCGAGCGGCGTCATACTCCGGGGAGCCGGCGTGATGGATGATGTCGGGAAGATGGGCTTCCAGCCTCCGAAGGGCTCCGGAGATGAAGCCGAGAGAACCGATCGTCACCGATTCCCTCCCGAACGGTTCGCCGTCCGGCGGGAGAGGAGTCGCTCGTAGTTCAGGCGAAAGAGATCCACCACCTCGGCCACGTCTTCCGGGGTGCGGATCCGGCGCTCCGCCCATCCTTCCATCTCCATGGGGTGCTCCTCCACGATCCCCTCGGCGATGAGCTCGCGCCAGAGCGGCTTGGGAAATCCGAAGTGCGCCACCCAGGGGCCGTGCATGTGCCCGATCTCCACCCGACCAAGGCGGACGCTGGTTTCCCCCCGTTCTCCTTCCAGGAGGGATACCCCCTCCCACTGCGCGACCTGGTCCAGTACCGAATACTCGGCTCCATCGGCTCCTTCGCCTGCCATCCTCATCGGATACCCTCCGTAGCTATGGTCTTGGAATGGGAGGCCTCGCCGGCACCCCATCGCGGCGCATGGACGAAGAAGCTACTATCTCAAGTGCACTTGAGATCAACTCCGACCCAGCATCGCCATGGAGAACGAACGAACCGCCGAACTCATGACCATCGGTGAGGTGTCCCGGAGGAGTGGTGTGGCCCCCTCCGCCCTCCGGTACTATGAGGAGCGGGGGCTCATCCACTCCCGGCGAGCAGAGTCCGGGCACCGCCGGTTCCATCGCCATGTCCTCCGACAGATCGCCTTCATCGTCTTTGCCCAGCGGGTGGGGTTCACCCTGGAGGAGATCGGTGAGGAGTTGGGGCGCCTCCCGGCGGATCGGGTTCCCACCGGGGAGGACTGGTCCCGGCTCTCCGAGCCATGGATGGAGCGGATCGACCGCCGGATCGGGGAGCTGGAGCGACTCCGCCACGATCTCTCGGCGTGCATCGGGTGCGGCTGTCTCTCCCTCGAGTCCTGCGCCCTCATCAACCCTGGAGATCGAGCCGCCCGATATGGTCCGGGACCGGCCCGGTGGGAGGGGTGAGAGGGGCCGCTACCCGCCTCCCGCTCACCGGTGGGTCATGGCGGGAATCCTGTTGTGGGTGCAATGGCTTGGTGACGACCGACCCTTACGTTGTATGTAGCGGCGAGGTTTCGGGGGCGTCATCGCCTTTCCCCGGAATCCCATCCCTTGCGGAAAGTAGTCCTTTTCGGCTACTTTTGAAAAGGTAGCCTACATCGACTACGGCGCGGCGCCGGCCACCTCCGCGAGGGGGACCGGGAGAGCTGCCTTCCCGGAGGGAGAGCCATGAAGTGGATCGCGGTCCTGACCGGAGATCTCATCGACTATACCCGGAGCCCCCAGTCCAACGCCTTCCGTTCGCGCCTCGAATCCACGCTGGACCAGGTGGTGGAACGGTACGGAGCCCAGGTCTCCGTTTTCCGGGGGGACAGCTTTCAGGCCACCCTTCCCGCCGCCGCCCGAGGCCCTGAGGCGGCCATCTACATTCGAGCGGGACTCATCGGGGCGAGTCCTTCCCGTACCGAACGGTGGGATGCCCGGATATCGGTAGCGGTGGGGGGCTCAGGAGAGGAAGATGGGAACTCGGGCCCCATCCACATTGCATCGGGCCGGAATCTCGACGGGATGGAGCGGGAGCACCTGAGGCTGAGCGGGGAATCGGAGCTGTTCACCCTCGCCGTGGCGGTGGCCACCGCCTTTGTGGATGACACCCTGAACAACTGGACCCCCACCGTGGCGGAAACCTACTTCGAGTACCTCCGGTCGTCGGGGAGACACAAGGAGGTGGCGCTGCGCCTGGCGAAACGCCGACCTACCGTCACCCAGGCCCTTCTCCGGGCGAAGTACTCCCTCCTGGATCGATACGTTGCGGACTGTGCCCGGCTCATGGAGCTGACCCATGGTTGAGAGCCACCTTCAACTCCTGGCGGCGCTCTTCCTCGCCCACATCCTCTTCGACTTCGTCCTTCGCCCCTCTCGATGGGAGCGGGCGTTGGCCTCCCGGGGGGTGCGTGCTCCCTCCCTGTACCTCCACACTCTCCTGCATGGTGGGGCCGCAGGGGCGCTCTTCTTCCACTTCTTCGGGAACGTCGGGGCCTCCTTCGGCGCGGGTGTGGTGGTCCTTTCTGCCCACTGGGTGGTGAAGCTCCTGGCCAGGAGGGGGTCACGCCGCCCCCTCCTGGTCTTCGTGGCGTCACAGGTCGCTCACGGGGGTGTGCTCCTCGCGCTCTGGATCGCCTTCGTCGGGACCGGTCCAGCCGCGGAGCTCGTCGCACCGCTCCTGTCCGCACCCGCCCTCCTCGTGGTCCTCGCCTACCTCCTCATCCTGCGTCCCACCTCGGTGCTCATCCGACTCCTCCTGGATCCGTGGCTCCATGAGATCCCGAAGGGGGAGGAGGGGAACACACGGGAGTCGCTGAGCAGGGCCGGGGCGGTGATCGGCTATCTGGAGCGGTTCATGGTGCTCACCTTTGTCCTCCTGAACCAGTTTGCCGCCATCGGCTTCGTCCTCGCCATCAAGACGGCCTTTCGCTTCCGCGAGATGGACGACCGGAAGAAGGCCGAGTACGTCATGCTGGGCACCTTCTACAGCTTCACCCTGACCATCACCCTCGGCCTGGCGGTGAGCCTGATCCTGGCGCAGGCGTAGTCGATATGAGCTACTTTTAGAAAAGTAGGCGATTTAGGCTACCGTTCACCGTGGTCCGCCCATCCGTAGCCGCCAACCACGCCGCCATGGCGCCCTCACCCCCACCCCTTCTGCCGGAGTTCGATCCGGTTTCCGTCGGGGTCGAGCGCCGTGACACGGATACCGAAGGGGTAGTCGACGGGCTCCGGGTCCTCGAAGGTCACGCCCCGGTCGCGGAGCACGTCAAAATCCCCCCTCAGGTCGTCCGATTCAATGAAGATGGGTCCCGGACCGTACCCCGACTCCGTCGTGCTTACCGGAGGTTCCTGCCGCCCCGGCCAGAGGAGAATTTCCACCGACTCATCGCTGGGCGCCACCGTCAGGAAGCGACCGTGGGGCCCGGGCGCATCGACCCTCTTCTCCAGCCCCAGCCCTTCGGTATAGAAGGCCAGCGCCCGGTCCTGGTCACTCACATGGATCGTCAGATACATGAACTTCTTGAGCATTCTTCCTCCCCAGCGTCAGGTATGAGTCGCCGGTTAATCACTCCGGCACTCCCGTGTCACAATTTCCGGATTCCACGGGTCAATCCGGTGACACCTGACGACGGAGCGATGTGACAAATGGCAGGTCCCGAATGGTTGGCCCACCGCTTTGAGGAGCACCGCCCCCGTCTCAGGAGGCTTGCCCACCAGATGCTCGGCTCCGCCGGCGAGGCCGACGATGCCCTTCAGGACGCCTGGGTGCGCGTCAGTCAGGCAGGTGTTGAGGGGGTGGTGAATCTGGATGGATGGTTCACCACGGTGGTGTCGCGGGTCTGTCTGAATGAGCTTCGGTCCCGGAAGACCCGCTCGGAGACCCTCGGGAAGGTGCTCATCCCGGACCCCATCGTGCTACCGGACCCGGCCGTAGCCCCGACACCCACCCGCCAAGCCGACGACGAACTCCTCCTTGCCGAATCGGTGAGCCTGGCCTTCCTGGTGGTCCTCCGAAGGCTGTCACCGGCGGAGCGGGTGGCCTTCGTTCTCCATGACCTCTTCGGGGAATCGTACGAGGAGGTTGCATCCATCCTCAATCGCTCCCTCGAGGCAACCAGACAGCTCGCGAGCCGAGCCCGGCGTCGAATTCGTGACGCGGAACTCCCTTACGCGGACCCCATTCGATCCCGGGAACGAGAGGTCGTCGACGCCTTCTTCCGCGCCGCCCGCGAAGGAGATGTGACCGGGTTGATCAGGCTGCTGGACCCCGACATCGTCCTGCGGGCCGATTTCGGGCCGGGCAACCCCGGTATCTCCGAGGTGGTCCAGGGCGCAGACGTGGTGGCCAGGCGGGCTCGGGCGGCCCCCGAAACCACCATCCACCCCGCGATGGTCAACGGAACGTGTGGAGCCGTCATCACCCTCAACCGCGAACCCTTCGCCATCATGGGGTTCACCGTCCGCAGGGATCGGATCGCCGCCATCGACATCTTCGGCGATCCCGCGCGGGTCGCGAGAATCGCGGGCGCGGTGCTCGTTCAGGGGTGAGGGCCTGGAGTCCACGTCGTGCAGCAGGAGTCGCATCGACTCCGCCCGGTCATGGTCCGTGATCCTTGCATGAACCACCGGAGGACGAGGGCGCCATGACGAAACTCGATCGGGCACAGTCGAGAACAACCTCGCCGAACCGATCACGGTCATCTTGGGACTGCCGGTGAATCCGGGCAGACGGTTCAATCCCGGTGGGATTTTCGATCCCCTGATTGAAGCTCCACAGTTTGGGCCAGTCGTAACGGTTTCCAAAGTATCGGAGCGTGATCGCCTCCAGATCCGGTCACTTCCGATACCACCGCGTGGGCCGGCTCGTGGTATCTCTGCGTACCAGCCCCTTGGCCTCCAGATCCAACTGGACCGTCTTGACCCACCACATGGACTTCTCGCCATTTGGCCAGATCTCTTGTGGGAGACGAGGCTGAACTGCCGTACGCATTTCGGCTTGAGTGCTCCCAGGCCCATCCGATGGAAGTACCTCCAGCAGCACTTCTCGCACGGCTTCGTACTTCTTTGCGTCCACGTTGCTCGTGCGTCCCGGCACGTTGACGTTCTCCACTGCGATCATCCTTACCTTAGGCATTTCTACCTCGTAGTGGGAAAGGTCCGCTGGACGGCGTGGTCATCGAGGAAAGCCAGGAGCCGCTTCTCGGCATCGGCGGCGGATGCCTCGTCGAACTGCAGCGTCGCTCTGGGGCCGATGAGCGGTAAGAGTCGGATCGTTCTCCGCTCGGTCAGACTCGCCACGTCAAACCCATGGTGGGCACCGGGATAGATATGGAGTGTGACCACGCCGGCGTCCGAGGACCGGTTCTGAACCAGCGCCTCCACATCCCCCACTCGCGTAACATCGTCATCCTGTCCGCTGAGGAAGAGGATTGGGACATGGTTGCTCAACGTCATCCCCCACTCAATTGAGGGATAGTAGACAGCTGCCGCGGCGATCCCGAGCGCGGACGCTCTCGCCACATCATTCACTATCGTGAGAACGCCTTCGCCTCCGCGTGACCAGCCCACAACTGCCCCTGGTATGGATGCTGCGCCGGGATGCGCGCGGTGCATCCACGCGACGGCTTGCTCGGTAACCCAGGCGATCTTCTCACCGGCGCTGCCATCCGGTCGGTCGGACGATGCCCGGTAGGCGGGCCTGTAGTCGACCAGAAGAACGCTCCACCCCAGCTGGTTGAATCGTTCCGCGAAATCGAAGTAGTGACGGTCATCGTCAAGTACGCGAAGGCCGCCTGCGCCGGGGAGTGCGACCACCCATCCCTTGGCATCCGTTGCCGGCAACCAGTGAAAGTGGTCGCTCATCTGGCTCTCGGACTGCGGGGCACTGAACGCGCACGCAGCGCACAACAGCGCCACCATGAGGACTGCGATCGCTTTGCGTAGTGTCATAGTTTGTTAGTCCGGGTGCGGGTTGCCTATTGATTTGCGGATGCAGCCCTGTGAATGAGGACTTACCACTTGAGTTCGAACCCCAGAATGGGGAGGAGCCCCCAGCTCAGAACCGGCTCCACCTTCTCATCCGACCGGTTCCACCTGTACATCCGGACATTCTCTCGGTTGTACGCATTGGCGAGGGACAGATGGGCCACCAGGCTGGTCCGACGGAAATGGTGCCACCGGTCCACCCTCAGGTGGAGGGAGTGGTAGGCGGGGAGCCGTTCGGCGTTGGTCTGTGAAAAATCGAAGACGGTGGTGCCGTGGAGCTGGGACTCGTGCTGATCCACCGGGGTATAGGGGGAACCGCCCCCGTAGATCCAGCGCGCCGAAAGGTCCCAGGACGGCGCCGGTTGGAAGCCGGCGAGAATCTGGACGATGATGCGGTTGTCATTGATCCGGCTTCTCCAACGGTCCTCCAGATCTCTGTACCGGCTTTCGGAAAGTGCCAGGGACACAAGCCCATGAAGGCGGTGCACCCGCGGATGCTGGGCCATGAATTCGATCCCCTGGGAGAAGGCGCGCCCTCCGGCTTGGAGCCACCCGTGGAGCTGATCAAACCCAGACAGGAGATCGTCCACCGGTAGGCGCTCCGGATGGATTGGACTCATGGGGAGATCGGTGTACTCCTTTCGATACCCTTCAACGGTGAGTCGAAGGGCCGGCGTAGCCAGCACCTCGGTCCCCAGGACGAAGTGGTTCGCACGAACATGAGGGAGGGTGCGGTTGGACGGATCCTGGGAGACGAAGACGAGGGGGAGTGCCTGGGCGTACATCCCGGCGGCACCGTTCAACTGGACCCTGTCGGTGAGGGAATAGGTCCCCGATACCCGGGGGAGGAGCACGGTCTGGTCATTAACCCCGGAGTGCTCCATACGGAGACCGATCGTCGCCAGAAGCCGCGGGTGGAGCGGTGCTGTAGCGCTGATGAAGGCCGATCCGCCAGTCCCTCGGACTCGATCCTCCACCTCCAGTGCGGGCCGGTGGCGTTCATTCGGCCCCTCGGTCACCTCGGCTGAGCGGTAGCGAAATCGAGCGCGCTGGAGGGTCATGGAGCCGCCGAAATCGAGGCGCCGCCCCCCATCCCCCACCAGGGAGTTCACATTCCGAATGGAGATGCTCCCATCGGAATTGTCCGACCAGTAGAGAGAGCGGTCATCCCTGCGGTCGAACCAGTCGTCGGAGATGAGGGACCGCGAAAAGGCCACTGCTGTGTTGGAGCGGAAGCGATCCGACCAGAGAGCCCGCCAGTTCCCCCCATAGGTCCACTGGGAGCCCATGTACTCTCCATAGAACTCGTCATCTTCCTCCGAGTCCCTCCCGAGGGCGATGGCGCTCCAACCCGTGAGCGCCAGAAGATTGACCGAGTGCCGGGTACCCAGGTCGTAGACCACCCTTCCCTGCAGATCACCGTATCGAGGGGCCACCCCGGTCCCTGGAGCTCCCCCATTTCAGTGGACAGGTGAGAACTGCGGAACGATGACGACCTGCCCCCCCTCTT
>JBJHBD010000054.1:0-19286 GCA_050485305.1 Gemmatimonadota bacterium | reverse complement strand
CTCCATGAGGCCGACGGGGGCGGCCATCTCGCGAGGCGGATCGGCGGGGAAGTCCAACCGCAGGCGCCCATCCCCTTCCCGCTCCACGGTGAGGGGACCGGAGAGGGAGTGGAAGTGGAGGGGAGCTGCGGACCCCTCCTCCAGGAGGACGTGTGCGGTGGCCAGGGTGGCGTGCCCGCAGAGGGTGACTTCGGTGGTGGGGGTGAACCACCGGAGACGATGAACCGGCGGGGACCCATCCTCCCGAGGGGAAAGGGGGTAGGGGAAGGCGGTCTCCGAGAGGTTCATTTCGGCGGCGATGGCCTGGAGCGTCGCGTCGGACAGCTCCAGGAGGGCGCCGTCATGGTCAGGAAGCACCACGACAGCCGGGTTTCCCCGGAAGGGGGTGGTGGTGAAGGAGTCCACCACCCGGTAATGCAGCTTGCGGGGGGCCGTCACCCCACCCGCCTCCGCTTCCCCTTCATGAAGTCCATCATGACATACTGCCCCAGCGTCATGGTGGTGGTGAAGTACGCCTTCCCGCGCGCGATCTGGGAGACCCGCTCCACGAACTTCACCAGGTACGGGTCCCGGGCCAGCATGAAGGTGTTGATGAGAATTCCCGACTTCCGGCACGCCGTGACCTCCCGATAGGTGCGCTGCAGGATGTGGGGGTCCAGCCCGCCGGAGTTGGTGTAGATGCGCCCGTCGGGAAGGGTCATGGCACTGGGTTTCCCGTCGGTGATCATGATGATCTGCCGCATCTCCTTCCTCTGGGCCATGAGAAGGCGTCGCGCCACCTCCAGCCCCTCGGCGGTGTTGGTGTGGAAGGGCCCCACCTGAGCCCGCCCGAGCTGGGAGAGGGGAATCTCCTCGGCCCGATCTCCGAAGGTCACCAGATGGAGGGTGTCGCCCGGGAACTGGGTGCGAATGAGGTGGGAGAGCGCCAGCGCCACCCGCTTGGCGGGCGAAAAGCGGTCTTCCCCGTAGAGCACCATGGAGTGGGAGATGTCCAGCATGAGGACGGTGGCGCACGACGAGCGGTACTCGCTCTGGTGCACCATCAGGTCCCCGTATTCCAGGGGGATGGGGACCTTCAGCCCCTCCCGCTCCAGCGCGTTCTTCAGCGTCGCCGGAATGTCCAGGTTCAGGGTGTCGCCGAACTGGTAGGGGCGGCTCTCGGCCTCGGCCTCGATCCCGGTGGAGAGTTTCGGGGTCTGGTGTGAGCCCGCGGCGGCGGAACCGGAGGCGGAGAGGAGGTTCCGGAGCGCGCGGTATCCCAGGAAGTCCATCCCCTTCCGGGTGAGGGAGAAGTCCACCCCCCGGGCGGCCTCCCGGGCCTCATCGATCTTCCCCCCCTCGCCGGTGACGTCGAGGGTCGTCCCCGGCATGGCGGCGCCTCCGTCCACATTCAGGTACCCCTCCTCCACCAGGCGCTGAACGACCTCGTCCAGGAGCTCGGCGATGCGCGCCTGAAGGTCCGGGTCCCCATCTCCCTCGCCGCGCAGCTCCCGAATCATCTCGGGGGTGAGTTCGCCTGACTCCACGAGGGCCCGGAGAATGGCGTCCCGCAGCGCATCCATGGAGGAAGTGTCTTCCGTTCCGCTCCACCCCCACCAGGGGTGGAAGTGGGGGCCCCCGGCAAACCCTCCGTCCATGAGGAAGTCGGAGAGGTGTTCGAGGAGCGCCTGGAGGTTCAGCGCGTCCAGCCACCCGCCCTTGTACTTGGTGTAGGTGGTGAAGCGCATGACAGCTCCGGGAAGGAGGAAGTGGGGCCGGCAGCGAAGCCGAACTCCCGGGTCGGCCCCTACTACCGGGGAGCCGGTGGGCGGTTCCGCAGGACACCGGCGCAGCCGAGCCGGACCGCCGGTGAACCTCCTCCGGGTTTCCGCGGGGGTGCGGAATGACCGAACCCTCCCCATCCTGAGAGGATGGGAACCCTGGAACCCCGCCTTCCGCCCTCCACCCCCCCTTCCGGGCGCCGCCGCCTCCGGGACAGGGATTCGGCCGCGCAGGCTCGCCTCCTTCTGGCTCTCTCTCGAGGAGGTGTGCCGGGTGGGTTTCTGGGCTTCCTGGGAGGGGTCTATCTGAATGTGGCCCAGGGGGTGGGCGGATGGATCATCGTGGCCGGGGCCGCAGTGGGAATGGGGGCGGTTTCCGCGGCGGCCTTCCTCATTCCGGAAGCGATGGGTACCGTCTTCGGTCGGTGGCTGGCTCCCGGAGGAGACTCAACCCCCCGGCGCCGGGAGTACTCCCGCCCTCAGGCGCTGGCGGCCGGGGGGAACTACCTGGGTGCGGTGACCGCGTACCGGGCCGCGGCGCTGGAGGCGCCCGAAGATCCGGAGCCCCTCGTGCAGGCCGCTCGGCTCCTCCGGGACCACCTGGCGGATCTCCCCGAGGCGGCGCGGCACTTCCGGGAGGCGAGGGATCGGGTGGGGGACGATGCGGGACGCTCCCTCTTCATTACCCGGGAGCTGGCCGAGCTCTGGCTCACTCGATCAAACACCCCGAGAAAGGCGCTCCCCGAGCTGGCCCGAATGGCCGGGCGCTTCCCCGGGCATCCGGAGGGGAAGTGGGCCGCCCGGGAGCTGGCCGCCCTCAAGCTCCGGCTCTTCAGGGAAGAGGACGGGGGTACGGAGAATCCGGCACCCTCCGGGGAAGGAGAGGGTAGTCCGGGGACATGACTCCCTCCAAAAGGCCTGTCACCGCCGCCGGGTCCCGGGACGCCGCTGACCGGGCGCGCTCGGGGAACACGACCTTCACTCCCCACACCCCCGTACCCCCCGGGGAGTGGGATCCGGAGCGGGTGGAATCCTTCCGCTCCCGCCTTCTCACCTTCTTCCGCTCCCGGAGCCGCGACCTCCCCTGGAGGGAGAGCCGGGATCCCTACCGGATCCTCGTCTCCGAGTTCATGCTCCAGCAGACCCGTGTCGAGACGGTGATCCCGTACTTCCGGCGGTGGATGGATCGCTTTCCCTCTCCCGCCACACTCGCCGACGCCCCCCAGGAAGAGGTGCTCACCCTCTGGCAGGGACTCGGCTACTACTCCCGGGCCCGGAACCTCCACCGGGCGGTGCGGGAGGTGGTGGATCGGTACGGGGGGGAGGTGCCCGATTCGGTGGAGGGGCTCCGCGAGCTCCCGGGGGTGGGGGCGTACACGGCGGGGGCGGTGGCCTCCATCGCCTACGGGGTTCCGGCACCTGCGGTGGATGGGAACGTTCGCCGGGTCATGGCCCGGATCATGGACGCTCCCGCCCCCACCCACAGGGAGGTGGAGGAGTGGGTGGCTCCCCTGGTGGACCCGGAGGCCCCCGCCGACTTCAATCAGGGGCTCATGGAGTTAGGGTCACTGGTCTGCACCCCGAGGAACCCTCGGTGCGGGGAGTGTCCGGTACTTCCCCACTGCGCCGCCCGGGAACGGGGCACCGAAGGGGAGCGCCCCCGTCGGAAGCGCCGGAACCCCGTACCCAGCTTTCAGGAGGGGGTAGCGGTAGTGGTGCACGGGGAACGGATCCTGATGGAGCGCCGCCCCGAGAGGGGCCTTCTGGGCGGGATGTGGAGCCTTCCCGGGCGCGAGCTTTCAGGTGAGGAGTCTCCTGGCGAGGGGGCACTCGCGGCAGCTCGGTCCCGCCTGACGGGGGGATGGGCGCTCCTCCCGACCCCGGAGCGGTTCGACCCACTCCCGGCGGTGGAGCACCTCTTCAGCCATCGCCGGGTCACCTACCTCCCCTTTCGGATTCCCCTTCCGGACGGGTCCGCCCCGGAGCCGACGGGAGATGCCCGCTGGGTGACGCGGTTGGAGGCGTTGGAGGAGCTCCCCCTCCCGGCGGCCCAGCGGAAGATCCTCACGGCCCTTCCCTGACAAAAGCGGGTCGCCGCGCACCTCCGATAATGTCCCTTCTCACCTCGGTTTTGGGACATCCTGTCGCAGGGGGCGGCTCGGTTCCGGCGCCAAGAAGGCGCCGAAGCCGCGAATTTCCCGGCGTCCCATCCTCCGGAACCTCTGGCCCCGATCCTGCATAGGCCCATGGAAGGGGCCAACTCCGTCCGCACACGACGACGCGGGGGGGCTCTTCACTCCACGAGGAGGGGTGAGGTCCGAACATTCAGCCGGTGAGAGGTGCGACGATGGTGGCCACGATGATGGTACCCCTGGATGGATCTCCCTTCGCGGAGGAGGCCCTTCCCCTCGCGCGGGAAGTGGCCCGGCGCCGTGGGGCCGAGTTGCACCTGGTTCATGTGATCCGTCCGGCTCCCGATGTGGATCTCAAGATGCCCGACCAGGATCTGGAGTGGAACCTCTCGGTGCGGGAAGGGGCGGACGCCTACCTGGAGGAGAAGGCCGAGGCCCTCCGCGCCGAGGGGATCTCCGCGCTCACCGCCGTTCTCGAGGGGAAGGTGGCGCAGGCCCTCGACGAGTATGCGGAAGAACAGGGGGTGGATCTGATGGTCCTCACCACCCATGGCGCCGGGGGGCTTCGCAGGTGGTGGCTCGGGAGCGTGACGGACGGGCTCCTCCGCACGAGCGACCGAAATCTGCTCCTGGTGCGTCCCTGGGACGACACCGGAGACCGCTCCGAGGGGGAGCCCCGCTTCCGAAAGATCGTCGTTCCCCTGGACGGTTCCGAGCTGGCCGAGTCCGCCCTTGGTCCCGCCCGCGAGTTTGCCGGGCTCTTCGACTCCAAGCTCCTTCTGGTGCGGGTGGTGCCGGCTCCGGTGGAGCTCACCGCGGTCACCGGCGTGCCGGGGGTGCCGCTGGCAGGTGAGGGACATCGAACCCGGGTGGACGAGGCGGAGACCTATCTCGGAGAGGTTCGCTCGAGGATGGATGGCGACCGCACAGCCGTCGCGGTGGTGGAGGCCTCGGGGGCGGCGGAGGGGGTGGTGGAGCAGGCACGGAAGGAGGGTGCCGATCTCATTGCGCTCAGCACCCATGGGCGGGGGGGGCTTGCGCGAGCGGTCCTCGGGAGTGTAACCGACAAGGTGATCCGGACCTCTCACCTCCCGGTGCTGGTTGCCAGACCGGAAGAGGGGGCGGCGTAGGGAGGGGGGGCGCCTTCCACCGGCGGCCTTGCCGCGAGGCGCACCCCGATCCACCTCCGACCCCGGCCTGATCCCTACACACGGAGACGTTCATGTTCCGTCGAATTCTCGTTCCGCTGGACGGCTCCCCTTTTGGTGAACACGCGCTCCCTCCGGCGTTGGCGCTGGCGGAGCGATGGGGGGCGGAGGTCGAACTGGTGCGGGTGGCCACGCTGGGCGCGGGGGGGACTTCCCCTCGACCGGGGGCGCGGGATCCCCGGGACCTGGCCATGGAGGCTGCCGGGGAGTATCTGGAAGAGGTGCGCTCACGCATCGCCGATTCGGGGTTTTCCGGGAAGATCGGGAGCGAGGTGATCCCTCCGGGGAATGTGGCCCGCTCCCTCGTCTCCCACGTGGTGGAGACCGAGGCGGATCTGGCGGTCATGACCACCCATGGTCGGGGGCCTCTCCAGCGGGCCTGGCTGGGGAGTTCGGCCGACGGCTTCATCCGGCACGGCCCCGTCCCCACCCTCCTCATTCGTCCGGTGGGAGAACCGGATGACGACGCACCGCCCCTCGACGAGCAGGCCCGCCCCTTTGGCCGCGTCCTCATCCCCCTCGATGGATCGGACGCCTCCGAGCGGATGACGGAAATGGCCCTCCCCTTCACGGTGGGGGCGGAGTTCCCCCGATTCATCCTCCTTCGGGCCATCCCTCCCTTCGTTCCGGGAGGTTCTCCCTACCTCCCCCATGTGATTCGGGAGGGGGAGGCGCAGGAGCAGGTGAAGGAGGCGGCGCAGGGGTATCTGGACAAGGTGGCGGCCCGCCTCGCCGATACGCCGGTGGGGGTAGCGACCCAGGTGATCCCGGCGGGTCAGCCGGCGGTGGCCATTCTGGAGGCCGCCGAAGAGGTGGGGGCCGACCTCATTGCCCTCTCGACCCACGGGCGGGGAGGAGTGGCACGCCTCCTCCTCGGGAGCGTGGCCGACAAGGTGGTGCGGGGGAGTTCGGTTCCGGTGCTGGTGTATCGGGAGGCGGAGTAGGGGGGGCGGCGGGCCCGCCGTTACCACACCCAGTCCGACTCGTCGAAGTCGGTGGAACTTCCTGCTCTCCCCCTACCCTTCGAACCCCTCAAACCCCTTGAACCCCTTCCCCTTCGGGCGCTCGTGGGGCACCTTCACATACCCGGCGTCGGAGCGGGATAGCCGCCGCTCCGCCACCAGCGCCTCCAGGACCAGTTCGCACGCCCCTGCCCGCTCCCCGTCCGAGGCCGACTTCCCGGCGAGCCCCACCTCGGCCACCAGATCGAGGAGTCCGGGAACCAGCTCAAAGCCGCGAACGCAGGCGGCGGCGCCCGCATCCTCCGAGACCTGAAGCGCCCCACCGGTTTCGAAGTACTCCACGATGTCCTCCACGTCGGCCCCTCCGGCGCGCGCCTCGAAGGTGTCCTGCGCCGCCCGGGAAATGAGCTCCATCGCGATCCGCTCGGCGCCGTGGAGTTCGCCCTCGTACTCCAGCTCCATCTTTCCGGTGATCATGGGGAGCGCCGCGTAGAGATCCCCGACACGGGGTACGGCCCGCTCCTCGCCGAGGCGAAGGGCCCGCCGCTCGGCGTTGGAGACAACCCCCTCCAGCACCGAGATGGGCATGCGCTGGGAGATCCCGGAGCGTTGGTCCACCCGCTTGTCGGCGCGGGCCAGGAAGGCCACCCGCTCGATGACTTCGGACACAAACCCGGGCACCACCACCTCCACGCCGTCCCGCTCGGTCCACGCCTCCTGGGCGGTGATCCCCATTCCCAGCTCCACCGACTCGGGGTAGTGGGTCCGGATCTCGGCGCCGATCCGGTCCTTCAGCGGGGTGATGATCTTCCCCCGGGCGGTGTAGTCCTCCGGGTTCGCCGAAAAGACCATGAGGAGGTCCAGAGGGAAGCGGATGGGGTACCCCTTGATCTGGATGTCCCCCTCCTGGAGCACGTTGAAAAGCCCCACCTGGATCTTCCCGGAGAGATCGGGGAGCTCGTTGATGGCGAAGATCCCCCGGTTTGCCCGGGGCATGAGCCCGTAGTGGATGGTGAGTTCGTCCGAGAGGAGGTGCCCGCCGCGGGCCGCCTTGATGGGGTCCACATCGCCGATGAGATCCGCCACCGTCACATCGGGGGTGGCCAGCTTCTCCACGAAGCGGGCATCGCGCGAAATCCACGCCACCGGGGCGTCGTCCCCCATCTCCTCCACCAGGAGGCGCCCCTCACGGGAGATGGGGCGGAAGGGGTCGTCATTCACTTCGGACCCCGCCAGCACCGGGATCTCCTCGTCCAGAAGGGCGGTGAGCTGCCGGAGGATCCGGCTCTTCGCCTGCCCGCGTAGCCCCAGGAGAATGAAGTCCTGCCGGGCCAGAAGCGCGTTCACGATGCGGGGGGTCACCGTGTCCCCATAGCCTCGGATTCCGGGGAAAAGTTCGCCTCCTTCCTTCAGTCGGGTCATCAGGTTCGTTCGGATCTCATCTTTCACCGGACGGGTGCGATGGCCGGAAGCGCGCAGGGCGCCGAGGGTGGTCGGGCGGGAAGGGGGCATGGAAGGGCGGGGTGACGGGGAGGTGGCGATGCGCTTACCTTTTTGGCGATTCAGCACCCGAAAGCACGAGTCCTTCCGGGCGCTCCGGGTACCGCATTCCCCGCCGAGGGTTCCTTGCCGGGAGGATGGGTTCCGGACACCCGGGGCTCCGCGGAGAGTGGCGGCTTGCCGGTGGAACCCCATCCTCCCGAACCCAACCCACAGCGGGAGCGAAGACCCCCCATGTCCGATCAGCGCCCTCTTTCCGGCACCATCCGGCCCCTGGACGCCCAGCCCCCTCTTCCCATGGATCGGGTGATCCTGCGGGATTCCCCCGATGATGAGGCGGTGCCCATGGACGTCCTCTTTGTGGGGGGCGGTCCGGCGGGGTTGGCGGGGGCCATCGAGCTGGCGCGGCTGGTGCGGGAGGACAACGAGGGCGGGGGCGGGATCGGGGAGGTGGAGATCGGGGTCCTGGAGAAGTCCGCCGAGCTTGGGGAGCACACCCTTTCGGGGGCGGTCCTGAACCCGGAACCCTTCCGGGAGCTCTTCCCCGATCTGAAGGAAGAGGACTTCCCCTGGCGGGGCACCGTTTCAGGCGAGGCGGTCTATCTCATGCGCGAGGGGGGAGCCACCCGGATACCCACTCCTCCCACCATGAAGAACCACGGGAACCGCGTGGCCTCCATCTCCGAGGTGGTACGGTGGATGGGCGAGAAGGCGGAAGCCGCCGGGGTGAACATCTTCCCCGGCTTCCCGGTAGACGGGCTTCTCACCGAGGGGAACCGGGTGGTGGGGGTGCGCACCACCCCTGCCGGGCTGGACCGGGAGGGGAACCCCGGAGGCGGGTTCACCCCCGCCATGGACCTCACTGCTCAGGTGACGGTGCTGGCCGAAGGGGGGCGGGGTCCGCTGACCCAGGGGTGGCTGGAGTGGCAGGGGGTCACGAGCGCCAATCCCCAGATCTACGCGCTGGGGGTGAAGGAGCTCTGGGAGGTGAAGAAGCCGCTGGATCGGGTCATTCACACCATGGGGTGGCCCCTTCCGAAGAGCGCCTTCGGGGGGAGCTTCATCTATCCCATGGGGGACGATCTGGTCGCCGTCGGGCTGGTGGTGGGGCTCGACTACCCCGACGCCCGCCTCGACGTCCACGCCCTCCTGCAGCAGTTCAAGGAGAACCCCATGGTGCGGGAGATCCTGGCCGGGGGCGAGATGGTGGAGTGGGGGGCGAAGACCATCCCCGAGGGGGGGTACTACTCGGTGCCCGAGCGGCGCCATGGGGATGGGGCCCTCGTGGTGGGGGACGCTGCCGGGTACGTGGACGTCCCCTCCCTCAAGGGGATCCACTACGCCGCCTGGTCGGGGATGCTGGCGGCAAGGGCCATCTTCCGGGCGCTCAAGGCCGGAGACACCTCGGAGGCGGGGCTCCGGAGCTATACCGAGAGCGTCGATGGGTCGTACATCATGAAGGATCTGTACCGCACCCGGAACATGCGGCTCGCCTTCAAGTCCGGCTTCTACGGGGGTGGGGTGAGGGCCGGGCTCATGACGGTGACGGGGGGGCGCTTCCCCGGCGGGCGGATCGCGGTGGAGGAAGATGCGGCGGAGGCGCGGTCGCTGGCGGCGCCGGCCCCTGCGTTCGTCCCGGATGGGAAGCTGACCTTCTCCAAGGTGGACGCCGTCTTCAAGTCGGGGAACAAGACCCGGGACGACATCCCCTCTCACCTCATCGTGGGGAAGGACATCTCGCCGGAGATGGCCGAGTTCTACACTCATGTCTGCCCCGCCGGGGTGTACGAGCGGGACGGCGACAGGCTGGTGGTGAACGCCCCCAACTGCGTGGACTGTCGCGCCACCGACGTGGTGGGCCCCCGCTGGACCCCTCGGGAGGGGGGGAGTGGGCCGGCGTACCGGAGGATGTGAGAAGGGGGCGCGCCACGGGCACCGCCCGTAGCGCGCCCCCAACCGTTTCGGAAAAGGCCGCCCGCTTATGGGTTTAGCCAGTAGCTGGCCTTTATCTGGAAGGAGTGGCGAACAGGGAGATCTCCGAAGGTCCGCAAGTTCCGGCCCAACTGGAAGTCGGCTTCGCCCACCGCCCCGGATCGGTCCTGCTGCCAGACCGCATAGATGGTGGATCCACGGTGCCAGTCCCACCGGAGCACGGCTCCTCCGCGGAGGTTCCGGAAGGTGAAATCGCGGTGCGGGAGAAGGAACGAGTCTCCGCTTTCACTTCCCAGGTGGATGCGGCGCCCCCCATCCGTCTCTTCCACCTCTCCGAGATCGCGACCGTATCGGTGGATGGTACGGGTACCCGGGCGTGCCAGCTCCCCCGGTTCATCAAATGCACCACTACTCACCAGTCCCCGCGCCCGAAGCTCGAGGGTGAGTTCAGGGCGAAGGGCGAGATCGAGACGGCCCCCCAGTTCGAAGGTGCGCTGGTCGAGGGCCCCGAAGAGGTAGCGTGCGCCGTAGGTGTGGTCGGCTGCGGGGTCGGGCACCGCACCGAGGTAGTGCGCCGGAGTGGTGGTTCGGGAGAGGGCGGAGGAGAGCCCCATGGACCACCGTGGCGAGGGCTGGAAGGTGAGGTTCCCCTGGGCCCTTCGGCGGGCTCCACCGTCGTCGTCCCGAGCCACCTCCGTGAGCAGGTCACCCGAGAGAGCGCGGCGCGAGTCTGAGCGCAACCAGGCGAAGGCGAGGCCGGTGCCGGGAGTGCGAGACATGGGGCCACCTCTCGTGAGGCGGTCGTCCTTTACGCTCGGCGCCTTCATGAGTTGGACCAGGAGGTTCCATCGGTTGTGGAACAGGCCGTTGAAGGTGACGAGTCCGGACGCGGCCACCACATCGCCGGCGAAGTTGGCCATCCCGGCGCCGCTCGCGGAGACATTCCACCGCTGGAAGTAATCCCCGGGTTGATCCCTGCGAAACTGAAGCTCCGTCACCGCCGTCATCCGATCGGCGCTCGTCTGAAAACCCAGGTCGTTGACTTCGTGTCCGGGGCTCACCGCCCCCACATGAACGCTCCCTCGCCAATGCTCACCGGCCTGGCGACTCAGCTCCAGTTGGGCGGCCCATCCGGTCAGGTGGGTGGCAAGGGAGTCCACGCTCAGGTGATCGGCGTCCGGGCGCTGGAGGGCGCGGATCCCTGAACGCTGGATGGTGGTCATGGCTTCGGGCCGACCCTCGACGCGGCTCCCCTGGAACTCCCCGCCGAGCCGCCAGCGTCGCTCGGCGAACTCGTGGGTGAAGTCCAATGACGCGGTGTACCCGGCATCGTTCAGGTGAGCGAGCCCGGGTACGTCGGTGTCCCCGCGGCGAACCGCGGTGCCCATGGCACCAAAGGTGGTGGCGCCTCCCCGGAGTTCGCGCCGGAGGCGGGCCACCGTGTAGGTGGTGCTGGGTTCGAGGGTGGCTACGCCGGAGTCGCCTTCCGGGTCCTCGAAGGGAGCGTCGGTGCGTTGGGTGGCCGCGAACATCGCTCCTACGGACCAACCTCCCCCGGTGCGACCGGTAAGTTTTCCCGCACCGAGGATGGGGACCGGTTCGAGTCGAGCCTGAGAGACCGTCCCGGAAGGCATACGCCCCTGTGGCGCCGCCCCGATCCTGCGTGTGTAGAAGAGCTCCGGCGCGATCCACCCCCGGTATCCCGGTCGAAAGACGTCGGCGCCTTCCACGAAGAAGGGTCGATTCTCCGGGAACCAGAGTTCGAAGGCGGAGAGGTTCACCTGCGCCGGATCCAGCTCGACCTGGCCAAAATCGGGGCGCGCCGCGAGATCGAGGGTGAAGGCCGGGGTGATCCGGTAGCGAAGATCCATCCCCACGTCCATGGCGGCGTGGCTCCCGCCGGGGAGTGCCGCCGCGGCACCGGTGGAGGCGCGACTCACGGCATAGGGGAGGAGTTCAAGTTTTCCGCCGGGCGCGAGCCCCTCGATCCCTTCGAGGAGTGCGAAGCGCGCAATTCCCCCCGCCTCCCGCTGAGGGGTAAAGGAGAGGACGGAGATCTCGTTCTTGCGGCGGAGGGTCCGTTCGATCTGGATTCCCCATCTCCCGCTCCCGTCGCCGTCGAGGCGAAGCTGACTGAAGGGTATCCGCATCTCCACCGTCCAGCCCTCGGCATCGACGGAGGTGGCCGCCTCCCAGACCGGATTCCAGGCGGGATCAACGGCCCCGTTCCGGCTGAGCGCTTCGTCACCGCGGACCCCGTCGGGATTCACGCGGAAACGCACCGCGGTCATCCCATCGCCATTCGAGTCGAGGGAGACGGAGAACCAGTCGGAGTCCGGGAGGCGGGCGTCGCGACGGGCCACCCTGGAGCTGGGGGGCTCGGAGTCGTAGAGGCGGGCAGCCACGTACAACGCTTCGTCGTCGTAGAGGATGCGGACCTCCGTGGGCTCGGTGGGGGCGTGACCCTCACGGGGTTCGGTCTGGACAAGCCCGGTGATGGGGGGCGTCTCGATCCAGGCCGGATCATCGAGGGTCCCGTCGATGACGATGGATGCCCCAGCTCGTGCGGCACGGACCGAGGGGACGGGGGGAGCCCCGGTGGCAGGCACTTCTCGCGTTGGGGATACCGGCGCCGCCGCCGTCGGAGTTGCGGCTCGAGAAAAGCTATGATCGGCCTCCGGCCAGAGCGCCCTTGCGCGCTCCGCCGCCGACTGCGCCCCGGCTTCGTCGCCGGCGGCTTCGGCCACCCTCCCCCGCCAGTAGTACCCTCCCGCGTACCCGGGGTCATGGGTGACGAGGGCGTCGGCAACCTGATCGACCAGCTCCCAGCGCCCGACTGCCGCGGCCATGGTGGCGAAGACCTCCATCCGCAGGTGGGCTTCCGACCAGGCGTCGGGGCCGCTCCGACGCATGAGCCCGTTCAGGATCTCCGCAAGCCGGGGGTGTGGGGCTTCCAGCTCATGGGAGCTTTCGGCACCACGATCCGAGTCGCTCCCGAGGAGGATTTCCAGAAGCCCACCGTGGAAGGCCAAGGGGTTTCTGTTGGCCGGGAAGGCTGCGGTGGCCTCGCTCCACCCTCGAAGGGCGGCGTCAGGGTCGCCGGCTCCGAGGTGGGCCAGCGCCATGGCGAGCTTCCTGGCGCCCCGGCGCGTGGGATTGGAGGACGAATGCAACGCCTCCGCTACCGTGAGGGCGTCCTCCCATCGACCGAGTGCCAGGTAGAAGTCGAGGAGGCCGATCTGCCTTCCGAGGGGTGCTTCACCCCCGGTGACCGGGAGGTTGATCAGTTCATGGAAGGTGTGCTCGGCTTCACCGATTCGACCCTGGTGGTGCCGGGACATGGCGAGGAGGAGGAGGTTGTGGGGGTGGTGCCAGTCGTGGCGAACCGGTACCCCCTCTTCACGCTCGAGACGCCGCTCGATTTCCCGTGCCGCCTCGAACTCCACGACGGCATCCGCCGCACGACCGACCCTGCGCAGGTTGTGACCGTACATATGACGCGCATGGGCCACGGAGGGAGCGAGGCGGGCCAGTGCGGCGCCGTGCTCTACGGCGAGATCCAGGGTCCGGAGGTCGTCCTCGTACACATGAACCAGGTGGTGATGGGCGCCAACATGGTCCGGAACGAGTTCGAGAACTCGATGGAGGAGGGCCACGCGCTCCTCCATCTGGGCGACCTGTGCCGCAACGAGGAGGAGTTCCGGGTCGTTCGGGTGGGACGACGCACCTTCCCCGATGCGGGCGCGCAGCGCCTCGATGTCGCCGGTCTCACCCGCGTGCAGCCGGACGAGCGCAGCGTAGGCGGACACCCACAGCCGTTCCGCTTCACCAACCTGATTCGTGCGGGCCTCCGCCTCGTTCATCATGGTGGTGGCCTTCTCCCGGTCACCGAGAGCTGCGTAGCTGAGGGCCAGCCCGGTCCGGGTCGCGACGAGATCGGGGTCGAGTTGAAGGGCGGTGAAAAAGCTCCGCGCGGCGTTCAGGTAGCTGAACAGGTGAAGGTAGGTGAGCCCCTGTTCGTGGAATGAGCGCGCCTCGTCGGACTTCGCGCGGATGGGGTGGCTCACGGTGGTGAGATCCCTTCGAAGGGGGATGGCGCGATGGACGATCTCCTCGGGAATGCCCGCGATGGTCCCGGCGGACGAAGGCTCCGACCCGCCGTTGGGAGCGTGGTGCTGTCCTTCGAGCGCCATGTACGGCATCATGAGGAAGATCAGGATCAGGACCGGAGTACGTGGGAGCGTGGGTAAGCGAAGACTGGACATGATGACCTCCATCGGTTCGGGTATGTGGCACGGGTGGATCCGTGGTTCGCCCGAACGCTCGCCTCATGGACGGAGGGTTTGGTGGTACACCGGTGTGGCTGTTGCGCGAGATTCGTTGGAATCCGGGAAGCCAACGGTTGGAGGAGGCCCCTCCGACGCTTTCGAGGGCGGCGATCCGTGGGGGGCCGAGGGGCCCATTCCACCATCCTGCAACGTGCCTTTAACGATCTTCGAACGGGATCTTTTCCACCCTTGCGCCGCAGCGATCCGAACGGGCGCGAGATTGTGAGCCGAAGCACCGGACACCGCGACCGGCGCGATCGGTGCCGGAGCGGATTCCTCCATGGCGGAGGTCCACCGGCGGGTCGCCACAACTGAACGAGGAGGTCGGATGTTCCGTCGAAGAGGGGCGGTCCCGGTTGCGCTTACGGCGTTGATGACCGTCGCACTCGTGGTGACGGGTGTCCTGGCCTACCATGCACACGATGCCGCCCGCTCTCACCGGGCGTTGGCCCACCGGACGGTGAGCGACCTGGCCTCCGCGGCGGGGTGGCAGCTAAGCGAACGGGCGCAGCTCCGTTACTTCGATCTCCTGCAGGAAAGCCTGGCCCAGCCGGTGTTCCGGTCCTGGGCGGCGTCGGGAACCCATCTTCCGTTGAGCGAAATGCCGGAGTTGATGGAGGGATGGACCCCGTGCCGATGCCTCCACCTCGACACCCCCGAAACCTTTTTCCGACTCCCCATTCCCAGGGATGGACCCACGCCGGGAGCCGCCGACCTCGAGACGTTGGGGGAGCCCGTCGACGAACCGGCGGCAGTCTGGTTGGCCGCCCGGCTGGCGGAGGAGGCGGTCCGATCCCGGGAATCGCCGGGGTCCCTTCAGAACCCCGGAGCCGGCGTCCTCATCCGACCGGAGGGCGGGCGGAACCGCGCCTTCGTCTACTACCTCGAAGGGATGGAAGCTGCCTACGGATACGAGGTTGGCGCCGAGGCGCTTGTGGAGGCGCTTCTGGATCCACTCGTCGAGGCGCCTCTCCTCCCCGAGTCCGTTACGAGAGGGCTCCCCTCGGACTCCCTCTTCCGCATCGAGGTTGGGGTCCCGGACGGTCCGACCCTTTTTGTGCTGGAGGGTCCTGAGGATCGGGGTGCGAACATTTGGGGCGGGGTCGGGTTCCCGGCCTGGTTCGGCGGCATGGAGGTGCGCGTGGCGGTGCCGGAGTCCCGGGCCTCGGCGCTCGTAATCGGGGGGCTTCCCGCTTCGCGACTCCCCCTCATTCTGCTCCTGCTGGCCCTTACCGGGGGAATTCTCCTCGTGGCCCTCCTCCTCCTTCGGCAGCAGGCGCGCCTCACCCGCATGCGCACCGATTTCGTTGCGGGGGTGACGCACGAGCTCCGGACCCCGCTGGCCCAGATCCGCATGTTTGCGGAGCTCCTCTCCCTCGGAAAGCTCTCATCCTCCGAGGAGAGGGAGCGGGCGCTGCATGTCATCGACGAAGAGTCGCGCCGCCTCGATCACCTCATCGACAACGTCCTCGGATTTGCGCGCATGGGGTCGGCCACCCGGCCCTCCGCGCTTCGACCTCTCGCCCTCGACGAACTTCTCCCGGAGGTGGTGGAGCGCTTTCGACCGCTGGCGCGAGAACGGAGAGCCACCATCACCCTCGACGTCGAACCGGGGCTGCGGGCGCATGCCGACGGTGATGCGGTGCACCGCATCGTGCTGAATCTCCTGGACAACGCCGTGAAGTACGGTCCCCGCGGGCAGAGGGTGGAGATCGCGGCTCACCGCCACGGGCGATGGGCACGCATCGTCGTCGACGATCAGGGCCCCGGTATCCCCGACCGGGATCGCCGCCGCATCTGGGAGGCGTACGAGCGACTGGAGGTGGGGATCGATCGCGGCGTTGCCGGCAGCGGAATCGGTCTCGCCGTCGTTCGAAGCATCGTCGAAGGGCATGGTGGACGGGCCTTCGTGGAAGATGCCCCGGGCGGAGGCGCCCGATTTGTGGTGCTCCTGCCCATTGCCGCCGCACCCGCACCCGAGGAGTCCACTTCGACGTGGGGGGCGACGTCTCTTCGAGAGACGGCGCAGTTCGGCGGAATGTCGGCGGAAGGGGGGCAGGCGTCCGACGATGCCGCAGTCGTCACCGCCCCGGCCCCGGAGAGGTGATCGATGGCCTCGATCCTGGTGGTGGAGGACAACGAAAACCTGGCCTTCGGGCTGCGACGCACCCTCGAGGTGGAGGGGTTTGACGTCGCGGTCGCACCCGACGGAGAATCAGCGCTGGAGGTCCTTTCTTCCCGCACCCTCGATCTCGTGGTTCTGGACCTGATGCTCCCTGGGATCGATGGGTTTGATGTCCTCTCAACCCTCCGTGCCGAGGGGCACGAGACGCCGGTTCTGGTGCTCAGTGCACGAGGCGAGGAGATGGACAAACTCCTGGGATTCCGGCTCGGAGCGGACGACTACGTCACCAAACCCTTCCGGATCATGGAGGTCGTGGCCCGGATCCGTGCCATTCTCCGGCGAGTGGCACGGGACGAAGCGCCGGTCGGGAAGGTGGACTCTCTCATCCGCTTCAGCGACATCACCGTCGACCCGCACGCCCGCATCGTTCGAAAGGGGCCGCGGGAGATCTCGCTCACCCCGCGCGCGCTGGACCTTCTCCTCGCCCTCATGGCCCGAAAGGGTGCCGCCGTGTCCCGCCTGGAGCTTCTCGAAGAGGTCTGGGGACACAAGGGCGCGGTCATTACCCGAACGGTGGACACCCACGTGGCCGAACTCCGGAAAAAGCTCGAGGACGATTCGGCGCAGCCCCGGCACATCGTGACGGTGAGCAAGGTCGGGTACCGCTTTCAACCCTGATGGGATGGGCGGAGTCCGGCTCCCCCCGTTGCACGGCAGGGGCTGCGTACCCGGGGGGATCGAGAATCTACATGACCAGCCGAGGGTCGAAGCTGAACGGCCTCACTCGGACGATCTTGACCGCTTCCGCCTCCGGATGACCGGGGTTGAGAAGGTAGTTGTTCTCGCTCGATATCAGTGCGCTTGGTACGCGAAGAAGAAGAGACTTCCCGTCTGTCGCCCAGGTATTCCCCACTTCTGAGCAAGCGGGGTGATCGGGGGTTCTCGCCCAATTCGGGGGAAGGGTGGCGGGGTCCACATCCAGAACCGAAGCCTCGACCGGCACCTCTATCTCCAAAGAGACCAGGTCTGTCGGCGCTTCGGTGATATCGATGTGGACAAGATACTCGAGCGCGGCCAGTGACTCCGTCGAGGACAGGTAGACGACTGCGATACCCTCGGAGTTCCAACGGCCACCGTTCAGCCGCGCCCCTTCGCCGTCCAGAGATTGAAAGGCCTCGCGCGTGATGCGCCAGAGGGTCCTCAACTCACGATACCATGCTCGATGCGCCCCAGTACCTTTTCGACGGCGCGGGCTCCCGCATCACTCCCAAGCAGATCGACCGGACGCATATCGCCCAATGCACGATTGGATTTATGTAGCCAGCGGAAAGCGCGGGTCATATCACCGATCGCTTCGTCCGCGCGTGCGTACACCCTCAGGACGCGTGCGAGTCGATCGGATTCGACCGGGCTGAGCGGCTTCCGCTTCTGCTTCCTGTCCGCGAGAGTGCGACGCGGAATCACGACCTCGTACAGCACCGCCGGCTCGACCAATCCGGCGCCCATGACGTCGTCCACGGCGCGCGTCGGAAAGCCTTCAGCCACCTTCCGAGCGAGCCGCAGCGTTTCACTCAACGTTTCCGCCGTCTTCGGGGAGCGCTTCGGCTCAACGACGTACCACCTCTCCAGAACGGAACCCGCTTTCTTGGGCTCGAATGGCTTCGTAGCCCTTCGCCGCTCCGTGGTGCCTTTGCTCGCCATCAGACCTCCCTGTGCAAGATTGCACATGAATGTTGGCGGATTTGCCAGGACAGGTCAAGCGAACTTCGGGTAGACGTTGCGCCCTGGAAGACTGTGCGGCCCGACGTTTCCTACCCCGACCTGCGGACCTCCCCGCGAACCGCCCGCACCACCGCCCGGCGAAGGCGTTCCGGCTCCAGGATCTCGGCTTCCACCCCGAAGCGGAGCACATGCCGTACCACCCACTCGTCGGTCAGGATGCGGTGGCGGACCAGGTAGCTTCCATCCTCCCCATCTTCACCGGGATGGGATTCCTGCATCCAGCGAGCCACGCGGGGGGAGTAGCGGACCAGGGCAAACTCCTCCGGGCGCTCGCCCGCCACCAGGCGCACGGCGCCCCCCATGTCGATCTCGGAGGGGTCGATGGTGATCGGTTCCGTGCATTCGATCTGAGTCATCCGCGCGCCGAGGATGCGGTCGAGGCGAAAGAGGCGGGGGGCGTTCCGCTCCACATCGTGCGCCAGGAGGTACCCTTCTCCTTCCGCGTGGAGAAGGTACCACGGCTCGAGCCGCCGTACCTCCGGGAGTGTGGCCTCCGCCTTCACGTATCCGATCCGGACCTGCCGTCGGTGCACGACGGCGCGTCCCAGTTCGTCGTGGATGTCATCAACGTCGCCGCGGTCGAGCACGAACTCCACCGATTCCGCCGCCGCGGAGGAGGTGGTCCGATCCGGTTCCATGGCACAGGCCGCTTCGAGGGTGCGGCAGAGTTCCCGCGCCTCGGTCCGCTCCACCCCGGCGCACCGGAGGGCGAGGGAAATGGCGAGCATCTCGTGGAGTCCCAGCCGGATGGGGCGCTCGAAGGCCGGGGGAGCATGGATGTGAATGCGGTCCCCCTCGTAGAGGACCTGAAAGTCGTCGGTGCGTCCCGGGGGAAGGTACCACGCCCGCGCGATGAGGAGATCGAAGTCGCGGCGGATCTGCCCTTCCGGCACCTCGCAGAGGTGGGCCGCGTCGGCCAGTCGAAGTCCCTCCGGGCGGGCAGCGAGGGGGATGAGTCGAAGGAGCCGGAGGAGCTGCTCACTCTGTCCGCTCACTCGCCGCCTCCTTCCGCCTCGATCCCGTAGATGGCCGCCACTCGGCCTCGGAGGAGGCGGAGCGCTTCGTCCATCTCGGGCGGGGACTCGATGGATACCTCGGTGCCGAAGCCCAGAAGCCACCGAAGGAACGGATCCACGCTTCGAACCTCGAAGCGGCGCACCGCGCTTCCATCGTCGTCGCGCGTGAGGAGGGTCCCGCGCCGGCTCCGCTCCGCCCAGAGCGAGCGGGGGAAGGCGAAGCGTACATCGATGAGGGTGGCGGGTACCTCCTCTCCCGGGAGGTTCCAGGCGTTCGCATCGGTCCATGCCGACAGATCCACCTCCGGAGGGGGAAACGCATCGGGCGGGTCGAGCACTTCGACCCCATCCATTCGGCTGACCCGGAAGGTTCGCGGAGCCCCGCGATCGAGGTCGTGCCCGATGAGGTACCAGCGATTGAGCTTGAAGAGGACCGCCTGGGGTTCCACCCGTCGTGTGCCCACCTCGTCGCGGGTCATGGAGTGGTACATGAATCTCACCACCCTCCGCTCGCGCACCGCTTCCGCCAGCACCTCCACCC
>JBJHBD010000053.1:0-19321 GCA_050485305.1 Gemmatimonadota bacterium | reverse complement strand
GGCATGATCTCATGGGGGGGATGGGGACCCTTCCGGGCTTCCCGTACCGGGGGTTCGCCGGACGCCACGCGGCGCTGGGGAGCGTCACCGGAGCCGCCGACCTCCGGGGGGCCTTCCTTCGCCTCCGGGGAGGGATCCACGCCGGGTGGATCGGCGGGGGTGATGCGACCCTTCTGGACGAGTGGGGCCTCGCCGGGAGCGACGGAGTGCGGGTCGGGGTGACGCTGGGGCTCGGCCTCGGGTGGGATCTGATCCGCATCGAGGGGGCGCACGGGGTGAACGGAGGGGAGTGGCAGCTCATTCTCTCCGTGGATCCCGCCTGGTGGGATCGGCTGTAGTTAACCCGCCGGACCGCCTTCCCGCCGGAACGCCGCCAACCGGTGCATGGCGACGATCCCCACCACCGGGCCGGGAACGAGCAGGGCGAAGGCCCACCCCCACCCCACCGACGTGGCCACCTGGGGAACGCCCTGGATCGTCACCGTGGTGAGGAGGAACCCCATCGAGGTCTGGAGGGTGAGCGCGGTTCCGGCGGCATCCTGGGGAGCGAGTTCGGTGACGAGGGCGCTGAACTGGGCCGAATCCGCCACCACCGTCACCCCCCAGAAGAGGGCCAGGAGCACCAGAAGGAGGGTGGGCGCGTTCAGGAGCCACCCCAGGAGGAGCGCCACCCCCCCGGAGCAGGCCATGGCCCCTCCGGCGATCCGCTCTCTCCCGAGGCGATCCGCCAGGACGCCGGCGGCCAGGGAACCGAGGGCACCCACCCCCACCACGGCGAAAGTCACAAGGGCGGCGGCCCCTCCCGGGTCGTTCACCCTCCCGGCGAAGTGGGCGGCGAAGAAGAGGGGGATGGCCGTCCACATGGCGTAGAGCTCCCACATGTGCCCCAGATACCCCACGGTGGCGAGACGAGTCTCCCGGTGGCGAACCACCGTGGCCACGAGCCCCCATCGGAAGGCGCGGCGGGGGAAGGGGTACGGCCCGTCCCGATACGCCGTGAGGATGAGGAGCCCACCCATCACCGCGGCCAGCGACGCCCCCTGGATCACCCAGGTCATCCCCTCTTCGACCCCCCCTCCGGCCCGAAGGAGGTAGGGGGCTGCCTTCCCGAGGGTGAGCGCTCCCACCACCGCTCCGATGGCCATCCCACGGGAGGCCCGGAACCAGGTGGCCGCCATCTTCATGGCGGGGGGGTAGACGCCGGCGAGGAAGAACCCGGTGGCCCCCCGGAGCAGAAGGAGGAGTTCCGGTGAGGTGGCCGCCAGGAGGAGGGTGTTGGAGAGGGCGGCCAGGAGCGCCGAGACCCCGAAGTACCATCGCCCGGGGACGAGATCGGCCAGATTCAGCACCGCCGCCACCAGCGTCCCCACCACGAACCCCACCTGCACCGCGCCGGTGAGAGCGGATAGCTGTCCGGTAGTGAGACCGAGGCGAAGGGTCAGGAGGTCGCCGGCCGCCGCCGCGGTGAACCAGGGGGACATGGCGAGGAGGACCGCGCCGGAGAGGAGGGCGAGGGCCCGCCAGGGAGACCCCGGTCCGCCCCGGTAGGGCTCGTCGGAAACGGGACCGGCGAGGTCGTTCAGATGCAGCCCCCGGTGAGGGGGAACTCCGGGGAACCGACCCACTCGTCCCCCCTCACCGGGACCGGCGTCATGGGGCGATCAGAGAGCCCGGAAGGTGATGGGGATCATCACCCACACGGGAACCTCCTGATCATAGTTCCGCGCCGGGGTGAACCGGAGCTCCGGTGCGATCCGGCTCGCCGCCGCGTCCAGCGCCTCGTGCCCGGAACTCTCGGCGACGAAGTGGTTCTCCACCACTCCCTCGTCATTGATGAAGAAGTGGACGACCACGGTTCCCCCGATCCCGGCATCACGTAGGAGAGCCGGATACTCCCGCTCGAGGAGACTCTCGAACTCGGCGCGGTTCCGGAGTTCGGGGCGCACCGTCATGGGGGTGAAGGTGGGTTCGGATGCGATGGATCGGGGTTCACCCCCGGGAGGGGCCGGCAGCTCCCGGGCTCCCGCGTCCTCCGCGAGTTCGGGGCCGAGGGGAGTGTTCTCCCGGTCCGGCCCGGGGACGAGGCACGCTCCCAGGATGAGGAGTCCCCCTCCCATGGAGAGGAGCAGTGCACGTCGGAACGGGTGTTTCGGGTTGTCTGGGGCCAGCATTCGAATCCTCCTGCCAAGAGTTGGTCTACCTGCGGCGAAGGTTGCGAAGGCCGCCAGATCCGAATGGGGTCGCGATCCCATACTGAGAAGGAGTTCCCCGTACCTCCGGATCTCGGTGGGGTGGCGCCGGACGACTCGCCCGTCGCAGTCCACCTCTACCGCCTCACGGAGGCGGAAGGCCATCCACCAGAGAGGGAGGTTCCAGGGGGCCAGGATGCAGAGCCCCAGCACGCCCGCCGCCAGGAGATTGTCCCCGGTGCGGATGTGCTCCTCTTCATGGGCGAGGATGAGGCGGAGCGCAGGATCCGGAAGGGCCAGGCACCAGCGGGGAAGGACCACCTCTCCACGCCAGAACCCCACCACCGCCGGTCCCTCACTTCCCGAAAGGAGCACGGGCTGCCCGAGCGCCTCTCCCCTCTCCCACCTCCGGGACGCTCCCCGAAGGCGTGTGAGGCTCCGAAGAACCATCACCCCCAGAAGGAGCCCGGCTCCCATCCAGAGGAGAGCGATGGGGAGGGAAAGTATGTCCAGCACCCCCCCTTCCCGAACCCGGAGCGCATCGGCCAGAAGCACGGCGGGTGCCAGGATGGTGGGTGTACCCACTTCCACCGCACCCGTCGTCGCACCCCCACCCGCTTCACTCCCCCCTGTGGAGAGGAAGAAGGGGCTGACGGCCAGCGCGGCACCGCCAACCACCGCCCCGCCCCATACCCAACGCAGGGGACGACCCAGGAGAACCGCCGCTCGTTCGAGGACGAGGGCGGCTGCCGCCATGACGGCCGTCACCACCACCGCATAGATCATCCACGCTGTCAGCATGTGTGATTCCTCTCAGGACGGAGCCTGGCGACCTTCGCAACGAGAATCATGGTAGGCCACCACCACCGTCGTGTCAACTAATTATTTAGTCAGGAATGTGTGCGATTCTCCCTCACCGCCATCCTATCGCCCGAGGCGGTCCCCGGCCATATTTTCCCTTGCCGGAGGGAGATGCCCGGGAAAGTTGCGTCCACGGATCGGGGGGGGCCATGGCAGGAGGGGACGAATACGAGACGCGGAGTGTTCCGGCGCGAGCTCTTGCGCTCTCCGTGTCCGCGCTCCTCGTCCCCGTGACCGGAGCCCTCGCCTTCCCCGACGCCCTGGGCGAGGCGGGGGCTCTCCTCTGGCTCCTGGCCCTCGTTCCCGCCTTCCTCCTGGCATACTACCGCGGATGGCGAGGAGTGGCGACCGCGCTGGCGCTCGGGATGGCCACCCTCTCCCTCACGCAGGTGGCGGCCACCGTTCTGGATCGAGCCATCCCGGAGATCCTCTTCGCCATCGTCGTCGCCTATCTCGGCATCAGTGTGGGGATCGGATGGGTCACCGAGCTTCTTCACAGGCAGCGGGCCGATGTGGAAGATCTGGCCCTTACCGACATCCTGACCCGCCTCCCGAATCGTCGCCACGCCCGGATCTTCCTGGAGAACGAATTTGGGGCCGCCGAACGGGGACGCGCCCTTGCGGTGGTGCTCTTCGACCTCGACGAGTTCAAGAAGTACAACGACGACTACGGCCACCAGGCCGGTGACGAAGCACTCCAACGCTTTGGGGAAATCCTCGTCGCCACTACCCGGAAGATGAACCTGTCGGCCCGCTTCGGCGGGGAAGAGTTCCTCTCGATCCTCGCCGGATCCGACGACGATGGGGCCATGATCTTCGCCGAGCGGGTCCGGGAGTCGCTGGCCAACGCCCACCTGACCCATGGCCGCCTCACCGTGAGCGCGGGGATCGCAGCCTATCACCCCTCCATGCGTTCACCCGACGAACTCATCGCCGCGGCCGACCTCGCGCTCTACCGGGCGAAGCGGGATGGCCGCAACTGCTCTCGGATCTTCGGTCGTGCCATGGAGGTGGCCATCCCCGACGAAGAGGCCGAGTCCGAAGAGGTCCTGGCCACGCTCCGGGGAGAAGTTCCCCCCAACGAGTACCCTCGCTCCTCCGACGCCATCGGACGATCCCGCCCGCCCGTCACCCTCCTCCCCCACCAGATCACCGGCTTCGGCGAAGGGCGGCGCGTTCTCCTGGTGGAGGACGAGCGCCCGGTACGAAACCTGATCTCCAGCTACCTGAACCGGGAGAATTTCGAGGTCGTCGAGGCAGAGGATGCCCCTGCGGCCGCGCGCGCGCTTGGCGAGGAGTTCGATGTGGTCATCACCGACATCCGACTTCCGGGGGCGTCGGGGAATGAGCTGGTCACCACCGTCAAGTCGCGATGGCCTCGCACGCAGGCTCTCGTCATTAC
The DNA here is from genome assembly GCA_050485305.1 of Gemmatimonadota bacterium. Classification (GTDB taxonomy): domain Bacteria; phylum Gemmatimonadota; class Gemmatimonadetes; order Longimicrobiales; family Gaopeijiaceae; genus JBJHBD01. Next base: position 14,869 of record JBJHBD010000053.1, on the reverse strand, counting down.
CGGATACCGCGATGCCGGGGTGGCGGCTCGGGCGCTGAAGGCCGGAGCGGACGCCTACCTCTTCAAACCCTTCGGAATGCCGGAGCTTCAAACCCACCTGAAGGAGGCGCTGGCCCGTCGGGACCACGAGGTTTCGGAGCGCTTCGACCGGCTCGGTCTCACCGAAGGGGCGAACGACCGAGCCGAAGGGGTGTGGGAAGCGGTGCGAAACGGGGCCATGGCGCTGGTGGAAGCGGTAGAGATCCGGGATCCGTACACCCGGGGGCACTCGGGGCGGGTGGCCGAACTTGCCCTCCGCCTGGCGGCCCACCTCCCGGAAGGGATGGGTGACTGGAGCCGGGATGCCCTCCGCCTCGGGTGCCAGGTACACGATGTGGGGAAGATCGGGGTCCCCGACGCGATCCTGAACAAACCGGACACCCTCTCCGAGGAGGAGTTCGCCCTGGTGCGCACCCATCCGCGCACCAGCCGTCGGATTCTGGAGCCCCTCATCGGGGACGAAGTGGTCCTGGGAATCGCAACCTGGCATCATGAGCGGTGGGATGGTGAGGGGTACCCCGACGGTCTCATCGGAGAGGCGATCCCCGTTCCGGCACGGGTGGTTGCCGTGGCCGACGCCCTCGAGGCCATGACCAGCGCTCGTGCCTACCGGAGTCGTCTCGACTGGGACGAGGCGGTGGAGGTGATCCGCTCCCGCTTCGAAACCCACTTTGATCCGGCGCTGGAGACCCCCTTCGAAGCCGCCCTCCCGGAGCTCCGGGCCATCTGTCTGGAACCCCGCCCTCCGCACCTGGCGGAGCCGTCGCCGGCAAAACCCCGAGCCGAAGGGTGAGTCTTCTCCGTCCTGCCCGCCGCACCGAGGGGTTCACCGAATCGGTCATCCGCGAGATGACCCGGGTCGCCCGGGAGGCGGAGGCGGTGAACCTGGCTCAGGGGTTTCCGGACTTCCCGGCCCCGGAGGCGTTGAAGGAGGCCGCCTGCCGGGCCATCCGCGTCGATGTGAACCAGTACGCGGTGACCTGGGGGAGCCCCGCCATGCGGAGTGCGCTGGAGAGCTGGTACCGGCGGAGATACGGGGTGGAGATCGACCCGGATCGGGAGGTGACGGTGACCTGCGGGGCCACCGAGGCGATGGCGGCAGTCTTCCTGGCGCTCCTGAACCCGGCAGACGAGGTCATCATCCCCGAGCCCTTCTACGAGAACTACGGCCCCGATGCCATCCTGGCGGCTGCCACTCCCCGATTCCTCCCCCTCGACCCGCCCGGGTACCGTCTCGACCCTGCCGCCCTCGCGGCGGCCGTGACACCCCGGACCCGGGCCATCGTCCTGAACTCCCCCAACAACCCCACCGGTCGGGTCTTTACCCACGATGAGATGGAGGGGGTGGCTCGGATCTGTCGGGAGCGGGATCTCATCGCCATCACCGACGAGATCTACGAATGCCTCGTCTATACCGGAGAGCACCGCCCCCTCGTCACCTGGCCGGGGATGCGCGACCGCACCGTCACCATTTCCGGGATCTCCAAGACCTTCAGCGTCACAGGGTGGCGGGTGGGGACCATCGTGGCTCCCTCCGAACTCACCGGGGCCATCCGGAAGGTTCACGACTTCCTCACGGTGGGAGCCCCCGCGCCCCTTCAGGAGGCGGCCGCCTTCGCCTACACGGAGATGCCCGAGAGCTACTTCGAGGCGCTCCTCGCGGAGTATCGTGAGCGGAGATCCATCCTCCTGGACGGGCTTCGGGGCGCGGGATTCCGGTGCTCCGATCCGGAAGGCGCCTACTACATCCTCGCCGACTTCTCCCACCTTTCCCATGAGGACGACAACACCTTCAGCCGTCGCCTGGCCCGCGAGGGGGGCGTGGCCCCGGTCCCGGGGAGCAGCTTCTTCTCCCGCGAGGGGGACGGACGAACGATGGTGCGCTTCGCCTTCTGCAAGGAGCGCAAAACCCTGGAAGAGGCGTCAGCCCGCCTCCTTCGCTTCGCCCGCGCCGGGGGGTGACGGGTCCGGAGACCCGTCCTCCGATGTCCCGGCGGATCGAACCACTTCGTCCTCCCCGTAGACGGTGGCGATGCGGGCCTCCCATCGATCCATCATCTGCACGAAGGCCCGGGCGATCTCCCCATCGAACTCGGTTCCCGCTCCCTCCTCGATGAGTCCGATGGCCCGCTTGTGCTCCCAAGCCTCCCGGTAGGGTCGGTGGGTTCGGAGGGCATCGTAGACATCACACACATGAACGAGGTTGGAGCACTGGTGACACTTCCGGTGATACCGGAGCGTCGGATACCCTCCCCCGTCGATCCGGATGTGGTGTTCGTACGCCACCACCGCGGCCAGGTCGAGTTGCCGATCCGTCTCGAGGATGATGCGGGCCCCCTCGACGGTGTGCCGGTTCATGATCCGGCGCTCCTCGTCGGTGAGCTTCCCCGGCTTGTTCAGGATCTCCTCGGGGATCCGGGTCTTCCCCAGGTCGTGGAGGAGCCCGGAGATCCCGAAGGCGCGCACGTCATGCTCCCCGCACCCGATGAACTCGGCCAGCGCCATGGCAAGAACCGAGACGTTGAGGGCGTGGGTGGTGGTGTACTGGTCGAACTCCTTCAGCCGGAGGAGGGGGATGAGGAACTGCTGATCCGAATGCATGGCCACCGACAGGGAGCGCACCAGCGCTTCCGCCTCCACCATGTGGAGCTGGTCCCGGTCCTTCATCTCCTCGTGGAGCCACCGGACCGTATCGGCCTCTTCCCGGAGGCTGAAGTCCAGGGTGGCGGTGGCGATCCCCTCCTCCTCCTCCTCCCCTCCCTCCTGCCCCTTCACCTGCACCAGCCCCCAACGAATGTTTGTACGCCGGGTCTGACGGACCTCCGCCGTGGGGATGGGTCTTCCCAGGAGGAGGGCCATCACCTCCGCCAGGAATCCATCCAGATCGTCGCGCGTGACCGGTCCGGTGAACTGGAGCTTCTGGACCCCCACCGCGGCAAAGCGCTCTGCCCAGTCCCACCCCTTGAGCTCCCGAATGGGGTGTCGCTCGAAGACCACCTCGGAGCCCAGGAAGAGGAACTCCAACTCGGCCTCCTCCCCCTGGAGTTCCTGGAGGCGGGTGTGGACGGCTTCGACGGCGCGCTCCCGTGCCGGGTGCCCCTCCTTATAGAGGTTCATGGCCGAGAAGGCCTGGGCCAGGGTGGTCAGGAAGCGGATTGGAGCTTTCACGATGTTCTGGCCTTTCCCCGGACGGCGGATTGGATCTGGAGATCACGGGATTCGGCGGCCAGGGTGAAGACCCAGCCGGCACGAGGGTCATCGCCCCACCCTTCCCCCAGCGCGGTGAGGGCGGCCAGGAGCTCCGGGCTCTTGGGCGCCAGCTTCCGCTTCCCGAAAAGGGTTTTCCCCCCGGAGCAGATCTCCAGAAGCGACTCCAGGGCCAGCGCCGACCGGGAGTTCCGGAGGGTCCGGGTGGCGAGGCTTCGGAGCTGGGGAAAGGTGTCGGATTGCAGGAGGCGGCCGGCCACCACCGGGACGAGCCCTTCCGGAAGCGAGTCCTGCACCTCCAGGAGGGCCGTCCGAACGATGCGCTCGTCGGTGTCGGCCAGTGCCGCTGCAATGGCTCGCTCCCGCGTCGAGGGATCACGGAGCGCCAGGGGGACGGCCTCGCGGCGCACCCGCGGGTCGTCGTGCTGAAGGTAGGGGAGGGGTGAAAACCCCGACGGGAGATCGTCGAGGCGTTGCAGGAGCGCCAACATGTTCCGCTGCACGTACCACCGCTCGTCATTCAACCCACGGAGGGCGGCATCGGCCACTCCGGCCTTCACCCGGGCAAGGACGTCGAAGATCTTCCGCCGCACCGCCCTGGACTGGGACTCGGCCAGCGCCTCGAGGAGGGGAGCCACCGCCGTCGCACCGAGGCGCTCCACCAGCCGATCGAGCCCCTCCACATCCACATCCTCACCGGCAAGCATGCGCTTGAGCTGCGTGGGGGTGGTCAGTTTCCGGGCGAGCTCGGCGGCCACCTCACTCCCCTCGGGAGCACGGTCCAGAAGCGCCAGGATCATGGCCATTTCCCCCGCCTCCAGAAGGTCCATGACCGCCTTCTCGAGGATGGGGCCGTACGCATCCACCTCGAGCGCCATCTGGACGAGGCGCTCCGCTCCCGCCACCGGGTCTTCCTCCTTTTCATCCAACGACTGGAGGAGGGGCGCCGCCCTCGCCATCCGGTCCAGCACCTGGGTATAGGCGTCGGGGTTGGGGTCTTTCAGCTCCCACTCGGAAAGGAGGCGGTCCACATTCTCGGCCAGTGCTTCCCGCGCCTCTGCGCGGGTGGTCCGAGGCCCCTCCTCGGCGTGTACCGCCAGCTTCGAGAGAAGGCGGGTGAGGGAGGTGGAGATGGCCTGTCCCTCCACTTCGGCGGCGGCGCGAAGGACCTTGAAGACGGCGTCCATGGCCATCCCCGAGTGACTCAGATCCGAGACGAATCGCTTCCGCTGAGCGTACCCACCTCCCAGCTTCAGAAGCCTCCGAAGGGTGGGGTCGTCGAACTCGTTCAGGAGTTCGGCCATCTTCTCCCGAATCTCCTCGGCGGCCGCCCCCTCGGCGCCATTCAGTTCGTCGGCAAGCTGGAGCAGATACCCCACGATGACCCGATCGTAGCCGGCCTCTCGCCGCTCCCGGATGGCTCGGGCGAGAGCCGCCGGTCCCGCTTCGACCGCCACGTCCTCCTCCTCTCCCACTTCGAGAGCGGAGCGGGCCAGGTTGATCCAGAGCTGCTGAGAGCGGGGAACGCGCTTCCCCTTCCCCGCGCCGGCCATCTCGAGCTGATCGTACCCCACCGGATGGAGGCGAATCGTCTCCCACCGGGGCGCCTCCTCTTCGGGGAGGAGCCCCACCGGGGTCGCTCCCCGTTCCGACTCGGCGGAGAGCGTCTCCAGAAGCTTCCGGACCTCGTCGAGGGTGGTTCCCCGGGAAAAGGCCACGGCGGCGAGCTGATGGTCATGCAGGCGACGGGCCAGATCGGAGAGGACCGGGTGCCGCTCATCGGTGGCCATCCCCTCGATGACGAGCTGGGACGGGGTCACCCCGATGGAGAGCACCGGACGGGTCTGGAGGAGTTCGTTCAACCCCTCCAGGACGTTCTCCACCGCGGGCTGGAGAGAGGGGTGATCCGCCGGGTACATGGCGAAGCGGTGGACCCCGATGGAGAGTTCGATGAGGAACTCCGAAAGGTCGCGAGGGAGAACGGCCCTCTTCGTCTCGCGGCGATCGGAGGTGGGAGTCGTCAACGAAGCGTTCCTTGCCGGTTCGGGGCACGCACGAACGGAACGAGGAATCTCGAAGGCGGAGGGGGAAATCGCCAGTCTTCCCCGGAACCGTTCACCCCTCGCCCCGGAGCGTTTCCATGGGAGTGGCCCGGAGGATGGGTCCACTCACTCCCCACCCCACTACGATGGTAAGGAGGATCACCCCTCCCCAGACTCCGAGGAGCGAGGTCCATGGAAAGGTGGTCGCTCCGTCGAACCCCCACCGGAGCGCCAACACCCCTCCAACCCCGCCGAGGAGAAGGCCGCTCGCTCCGGCCACGATACCCACTCCGGCGTACTCCGCCAGGAGGGTCCCTCGGATCACCCCGCGTCCCGCGCCGAGTGTCCGGAGGAGGGCCCCTTCCCGGCGCCGACGGTACCGGGTGGTGAGGAGGGCGGCGAGGAGGACGAGGAATCCGGCGCCGGTAACAAATCCACCCATGAGGAGGAGGACGAGGGCGATCCGGTCGGCCATGCGCCCCAGCACCTCCCGTACCGCCGAGATGTCCAGGAAGGAGACGTTGGGAAAGTTCTCCAGGAGCCCGCCCTGGAGGTGGGCGAGGGCGGCCTCGTCGTCGAGGACCACCACCCCCACGAAGGTGGCGGGGGCCCCATCCAGCCCCCCTGGTTCGAAGATCACATAGAAGTTCGGCTGGAAGGAGCCCCACTCCACCCTCCGGAGGCTCGCCACCACCGACTCCACCGGGATCCCCTGGACGTCCCACCGAATTCGGTCTCCCACCCCCACCCCGAGCACCTCCGCCACCTCCTCCTCCACCGAGATCCGGAGCGCACCCTCGGCCACCGCGGCAGCCACCTCGGGGGCATCGGTCCCACCCCACCACTCCCCGGCTATGAGCTCCTCCAGAGGGCCCAATGCCTCTCGCCAGGTGTTTCGGTAGAGGCGCCGGAGGCTCCACACCCGCCCCTCGGGAGCGCCGGCGGACAGCTCCCCCACCGCCACCCCGTTCACCGCCTGGATCCGCGAGGGGACGATGGGGAAGAGTTCAGGGCCGGCCCCCACCTCTCCGAGGAGCGCCTCCACCCCCGCGCGCTGATCCCTCTGGATATCGAAGAGGAGGAGCGAGGGGCGATCGTCCACCCCCTCCAGCGTGAGCGCCGCCCGGAGATTGGCCTCCACCACCAGGAGCGACCCCATGAGGAAGCTCCCGAATCCCAGCGCGATGGTGACCGCCGCCGTCTGATTCCCCGGTCGGGCCAGCCCTGACACCCCCTGCCGGAGGGGGAAGGGCGCCCTGCCGGGGACGAGGCGGCGGGTGACCCGGATGAGGATCCATGCCAATCCTCCCAGCGCGAAGACCACGAGGGCCAGCGATGTCGCCAGAACGAGCGCAGGGCCCATGGCTCCGAGTTGGAGCGCCGAAAGCGTCAGGAGAGTAAGGAGGAGCAGGATCACGACCCCACCCCTGCGCAGGCGCCCCTTCACCCCTCCTCCTACCCCCTCCACCTCGGTGCGGAGCGCGGCGAGGGGTGGGACGTCGAGGGTCCGAAGGAGGGGGAGAAGGGCGAAGACCACCGCGATCCAGACCCCCAGTGCGACCCCTACCAGGAGGGCGCCGGGATGGAGCCGCGGGGTGATGGTGAAGGGGAGAAAGGCGCCGAGGAGTAGGGGGAGGGCGTGCTGGATCCCCACCCCCAGCACCGCCCCCAGGACGGCCCCTCCCGCGCCCAGCCCCGCCGCCTGGAGGAGGTAGGCCCGGAAGGCCGTCCCCTGGCGAGCGCCGAGACAGCGGAGGACCGCCACCGACGCGAGCTTCTCCCGGACATAGACGTGGACGGCGCCGGCCACCCCGATCCCCCCCAGGAGGAGGGCGGCGAGCCCCACCAGACCGAGGAAGCGGCTCAGGTTCCGGAACCCCTGTGCCAGCTCCTCCGCCTCTTCCCGCGCGGAGCGGATGGAGACCTGCGCTTCCCGGAGTTCGCCCCGGTATCGCTCCGCCACCCCATCCCCCTCCACCCCCTCCGGGAGGAGGACGAAGGCCCGGTACTGGGCCAGGCTCCCGAACCCCAGGAGCCCCGTTTCGGGGAGGTCGGCGAGGGCGATGAAGATGGGAGGCCCCACCACCGTCTGGAGGCCGAGATCCACCGGAAGCCCGGAGACCGTTCCCCGCACCGGGAAGTACGCCCCGCCGATCCGGAGGGTATCTCCCACCTCCACCCCGAGCTGGCGAAGGACCGCCCCTTCCCCGAACGCCCCGGGAGCCGCCCCTCTCCCTTCCCAGATCCCGGAAGGAGAGTCCACCACCTCTCCCGCCGCCGGATAGCGCCCGTCCACCGCGTTCACCTGGAGGAGGCGGGCGCGTCCGAGTGCGGGAACCGAGACCATGGAGGCCAGGGAGATGGCGCGAGACACCGCCGCCCCCTCGGCCTCCAGCGAATCGAGGAGCACCTCCACCCGTTCCGGGAGGGGACTCTGGCTCTGGATCCGGAGGTCTCCGCCCAGGATGGCGCGCGCCTCGCTCCGGGCCGCCCGGGCGGCATCCTCCTGGAAGGAGTAGAGCCCTACAAGCGCCCCCACCCCCAACGCCACCGCCAGGAGAAAGACCCCGATGCGGCGCACCCCGGCGCGCCCTTCCCTGAGGGCCAGGCGGAGGGAGAAGGGGATCATGGTAGGTGCGTGATCCGCCCTCCGCGGATCTCCAGGCGGAGGTCTGCCCGGCTCGCCAACTCCAGATCGTGGGTCACCAGGATGAGGGTCGCCCCCCGCTCCCGGTTGAGCCCCTCCATGAGCTCCACGATACGGGCACCCGTCTCCCGGTCCAGATTCCCGGTGGGCTCGTCGGCGAAGAGGAGGTCCGGCTCCGTCACGAAGGCCCGGGCCAGCGCCACCCGCTGCTGCTCCCCCCCGGAGAGCTGCACCGGATAATGCCCCATGCGCTCGCCCAATCCCACCCGCTCCAGGAGCGCTGCCGCCCGCTCCCGAATCTCCCGGGGGCGAAGGCGCGTCCCCGCCGGCGCCAGCTCCAGCGGAACCTGCACATTCTCCAGCGCGGTCAGCGAGGGGAGAAGGTGGAAGGTCTGGAAGACGAACCCCACATGGGCCGCACGGAACGCCGCTCGCTCATCCTCGTCCAACCGGGTGAAGGGAGTTTCCCCCAGCCACACCTCCCCCCCGGTGGGGGTGTCGAGCCCCGCCAGGATCCCCAGGAGGGTCGTCTTCCCACTCCCCGAAGGCCCCACGATGGAGGCCACCGTCCTGGAGTCCACCTGGAAGCTCACATCCGTTAGGATTTGAAGTGGTTCCCCCCCACTCCGAAAGCTCTTCCCCACCCCATCCGCCCGGATCTGCATGCGCTGGTCGACCGTCCTCCTCTGGTTCGTCGCGGGGCTCGTGGCCTGTTCCCCGGGCCAGGACACTCCTTCGGAGGATGGGTCCTCGGCGCCTGAAGCTCCGGTGGTACGCCAAACGTCTCCGGAAGGTTCGCCTCTTTCGGCGGATCCTCTCCCGGAAGGACCGGTGGTCGCCTTCCTGGGAACGAGCCTCACCGAAGGCTTCGGCCTCGCCGATCCGGAGAGTGAGGGGTGGCCCGCCCGGGTGGGGATGCTGGCCCGGGAAGGTGGGATCCCCCTCCAGGTGGTGAACGCCGGGCTCTCCGGCGAAACCTCCGCAGGGGCGCTTCGACGGGTGGAGTGGGTCCTCCGCTCCCGCCCCCACCTCCTGGTGGTGGAGACGGGCGCCAACGACGGACTCCGGGGGCTCCCCACGGCCGAACTGGAAGAGAATCTGGACGCCCTCCTGGGCGCGGTGCGGGAGCAGGCGCCGGAGACACGGGTCGTCGTGGTGGCCATGGAGGCGCCTCCCAACATGGGGAGCGCCTACGTGGAGGCGTTCCGCGCCCTCTACCCCCGGGTGGCGCGCCGGTGGAACGCCCACATCGTCCCCTTCGAGGCCTTCCTCGGCCCGGTGGCGGGCGACCCCCGGCTGAACCTCCCCGACGGGATCCACCCCACCGCCGAGGGGCACCGCCTCATGGCGGAAGGGATCTGGCCCTACCTGGAACCCCTCCTCACTACCGGGAACGCAGGAGCTCCCGAAACCCCATCCTCCCGAACTCGGACCCCATGAACCCCATTCGCATCGCAGGAGTCACCCTCGGCGTCATCGCCGCCCTACTCCTCGGCTTCCTTGCCATCGGATTCCTCCTCCCCTCGGGGTGGACGGTGGAGCGCACCGCCCTCTTCGACGCACCTCCCGAAGCCATCTACCCCCACCTGGCGGGAGCGGCGGCGTGGGAGCGGTGGACCCCGTCACCGGAAAGTGGGAGCGAGTACTTCGGACCCGCCGAGGGAGCGGGGTCGGGACGGCGCTGGGACGACGGCGGGTACGGGTCCGGCGAGTTTGTCGTCACCGAAGCCGTGCCCGGGGAGCGGGTCGGATACGACGTACTGGTGGAGGGGGGGAGCATCCGGATCCATGGAGAGATCCGCCTCGCCCCGGAGGGGGAGCGGACCCGGATTCTCTGGCGGGAGGAGGGGGATTTCGGGTGGAATCCCCTCCTCGGCTACATCGCCATCCGGATGGAGGAACTCCAGGGAGGGCAGCTCGAAGCGTCGCTCCAGTCCCTCCGCCTCCTGGTGGAGGAGGGGGTTCCCATCACCCCGGAAGGGTGACGGTCAGGCGTTGGTGCGGCTGAGGGAAAGGAGTTCGTCGTTGGTCCGGGTGCGCTGCATCACGCCGAGGAGTTCGGTCATGGCTTCGTGGGCGCTCCTCCCTGCAAACTGCCGCCGCATGGCGCGGGAGAGGATGAGCGCCTCTTCACCCAGGAGGAGTTCCTCCCGGCGGGTGGCGGAGGCCATGAGGTCGATGGCGGGGAAGATCCGGCGGTCCGCCAGCTCGCGGCTGAGCACGAGTTCGCTGTTCCCCGTCCCCTTGAACTCCTCGAAGATCACCTGATCCATCCGGGAGCCGGTGTCCACCAGGGCGGTGGCCACGATGGTGAGGGAACCCCCGCCCTGCCGGGTGTCGATCTTCCGGGCCGAGCCGAGGAAACGCTTGGGGCGCTCGAGGGCGGTGGCGTCCAGCCCCCCGGTGAGGGTCCGGCCGCTCCCCTCGTCGGTGGTGTTGTGGGCGCGGGCCAATCGGGTGATGGAATCCAGGATGATGACCACGTCCCGCCCCATCTCCACCTGACGTCGAGCCCGCTCCAGGGTGATCTCCGCCAGCGCCACGTGGCGCTCGGCCGGAAAGTCGAAGGACGAGGCGATGACCTCCCCGAACCCGCACATCTCCATCTCGGTGATCTCCTCGGGGCGCTCGTCCACGAGGAGGATGTAGAGCTGGCATTCGGGGTTGTTCGAGACGATCCCCTCGGCGATCCGCTGCATCACCGTGGTCTTCCCGGCCTTGGCCGGCGCCACGATCATGGCGCGCTGCCCCTTTCCCAGCGGGCAGAAGAGGTCGATGACCCGGTTCGTGAAGTCGAGATGCCCGCGATGCCCCTGAGCGGTGGGGACCTCCAGACGAAGCTGCTCGTCCGGGTGCATGGCCCCGAGCCGGTCGAACTGATGGCGGCTCTTCACCTCCTCGGGAGGGACGCCGTTCACCATCTCCAGGTGTTGCAGGGGCGGAGCCTTCCCGTTCCGGGGTTTGCCGCCCACCGTACCGGAGAGTTCGTCACCGGTTCGGAGTCCGAACCGCTGGATCAGCTTTCCGCTGACGTAGATGTCATCGTTGCCGGGAATGTACCCGGAGCTTCGACGCCGAATGAATCCTGAGCCGCCGGAGAGAACCTCCAGCACGCCCAGCCACCGATCGTTGGTCACGTTCGAAAGCGAGGGGATGAAAGAAGCGCAAGGTTGCCGAAGGCGCCCGAAGGGCGGCGGCAGGAACCCGAGAATCCAACCGGGGTTCCGAGAAGAATGCGTGGAGAGACGTTACATGACAATGGCGCGGAGGACAAGGGCAACGGTGAGGCGACCCCAGATTCCCCCACCGGGATGGGGCGTCTGGCCCTCTTCGTTCTGGTGGCCTCCCCCTTCCTCCTCTTCGGGGCCTTCCTGGCGCTGGACCGGCTGATCCGGTAGCCCGCGTACCCATCCGAAAGGGCATGGAACGTCCCCTTTCGGGAGGATGGGTGTCCCGCTCCGGAGACATCGCGCCGCTCTCCGCGCCTCGGGCCACTGCCGGTGCGCGGGCACATAACCCGTTGCACCTGAAACGGATACGGGGTTCCATCCCCCGGCGTGTCGGGAACACCTCCCTGGCACGATCCGTGCATCGGATGAAAGAGGGAACACCCGAAACCCAAGGAGATCCGCCATGGCCGCCCACCCCTCCCAATGGGGACTCCCCTCACGGGGGACCGCCCTCGCCCTCCTCGCCCTCGTTGCCCTCTCCTCCCCCACCGAGGTGGAAGCCCGCCAGACCACCGGGGGGGTGGCGCTCTCCGTCTCCGGAACCCAGTACGGCCATGGCACCGACGCCATGACCTTCGCCGCCTACCTCGGATACGGCCAGGGAGTCGCCCTCACCACCGGGGTCGCCGCGCACTACCCTTACGCCCGGGCGAGCTGGGGACCGGCGGTTGGGGTGTCGTGCTGGGAGCTCTGGTGGGATCCGTGGCTCGCCTACTGGCCCGCCTGCGACGGCTTTTTCCAAGTCACGCACGGATACGGGTACTATGATCCCTGGTACGGGTGGGGAGCCGTCCCCTACTGGACTCCCTACCGCCCCCGCAAGCGGTTCCGCTCGGGCTTCGCCTTCCACTTCGGCTTCGGGTGGAGTTCCTGGTCGGCGGGTCCGGGGTGGTACGGCCACACCGCGTGGTACGGGCCCTCCTGGTACGGGCCGTCGTGGCATGGACCTTCCTGGTATGGCCCTTCCTGGACCACCGTGTACGTCACCTCGCCCGAGTTGTGGGTCGTGCGTCCCCCTCCCGCCCGGGTCCGCCCCGTGGGGTATGCCGGGAACTGGGGAGGCGGGTATGTGACCCCGGGTGGGTACAAGGAAGACCCCCGGAGCGCGGGGGTACCCACCACCCGCACCGCCGTCCCCCGCACCGCGGTGGCGGCGCCCGGGTCCTCCACTGCTCGCACTGCGGCTCCCCCCCCGGATATCCGGCTCCGGCCGGTGGCGCGGGGAGGGGAAGAAACGACGCGCGGGGCAATCCCGACGGAACGCGGCGCCGTCCCGACGGAGCGTGGAGCCACCCCTACGGATCGGAACGCCGGAGGCGAACCCAGAGGGGCCGTTCCCACGAACCGGACACCTGCTCCCGTGGAGCGCGGAACCGCCGATGGGAACCGTCCCGCCACCCTCGTCCCCGGGAATCCCAGGGTGGCGCCCACCCCTGATGCGCGACGGGCCCCCGAGGTGAGATCGGCGCCGCCCACCGAGAGCCGCCCGGCTCCGCAGGCACGTCCGGCTCCAAGGCCGGAGACGCGAACCGCGCCGACACCCCAGGCTCGCCCGGCGCCGGCGGCACCTCAGGCCCGTCCCGCCCCGGCACCCCCGGCACGGACCCAGCCCCAGGCGCAGCAGCGGTCCCAGCCGCCGCCCCAGGCTCGCCCGGCGCCGACGCCCCAAGCTCGTCCCGCACCTGCACCCCAGGCCCGCCCGGCACCGGCCCCCCAGGCGCGCCCCGCTCCGGCTCAGCGACCCCAGGCGCAGCAACGTCCGCAGGCGCAGCAACGTCCTCAACAGCAGCAGCGCCCCCAGGCCGGGAGCCGACCTACCGCCGAGAGCCGCCCACCGGCCGGTGGGAGCCGCCCCGGCGGGGCACCTCCTCCTCCCCGGCGCCCTCCGAGAGGGGGAGGATGACCGTCTCCCCGCCCCTCCTCCCTGAGCCCTGACTCAGGCGAGGAGTTCGGCGGGGTCGAACGCCCCCTCGCGGAGGAGTTCCAGCACCCGCTGGAGATCCGGCGCGGGGGGGCGATCGTCTTCCAGGGGGGCGACCCGGGAGCGAATCCGCCGCCGGGCCTCCTCCACTCCCTTCCCTCCCCTGAGGGGGAGTCGGAACTCGAGCCCCTGTGCTGCGGCCAGGAGCTCCGCCGCCACCACCCGCTCCAGGAAATCGGCCACCCGCCGAGCCTTCCGGGCCGATGCCATCCCCATGGAGATGTGGTCTTCCTGGCTGGCGCTGGTGGGAACCGAATCCACCGACGCCGGGTGGGCGAGCACCCGCATCTCCGAGAGAAGATCCACCACCGTCACCTGAAGGATCATGTACCCGGAATTGAGCCCGGGCGACGGCGAGAGGAAGGCCGGGAGGCCGGAGAGATCCGGGTTCAGGAGACGCTCCATCCGTCGTTCGCTCACCGCGGCCAGATCCGCCGCGGCGATGCAGAGGAGATCGAGCGCCTGGCTCACCGGCTGGGCGTGGAAGTTCCCGGCGCTGATCACCTCACCCGTCTCCGGGAAGATCAGGGGGTTGTCGGTGGCGGCATTCACCTCGATCTCCAGGACGGAACGCACGTATCCCAGCGCCGTCCGCGCCGCCCCATGGACCTGGGGCATACACCGGAGCGAATAGGCATCCTGGACCCGGGGGTCGTCGTGACGGTGGGACTCCCGGATCTCCGACCCCTCCATGAGGGAGCGGAGTCGCTCGGCGCTCCGGATCTGCCCCGGGTGGGGCCTTGCCTGATGCACGGCTTCATGGAAGGGGGCGGGAGTTCCCCGGAGCGCCTCCAGCGTCATGACCCCCGCCACCTCCAGCGCCTCCAGCGCTCGCTCCACCCGGAGAAGAGCCAGGGCGCCGACCCCCGTTGTGGCCTGGGTCCCGTTGATGAGGGCAAGCCCCTCCTTCTCGGCCAGCACCAGCGGAGTCAGCCCCGCTTCTTCCAGGACACCGGAGGCGGCCACCGGAGACCCATCCTCCCCGAGGATCTCTCCCTCTCCCATGAGGAGGAGGGCGGCGTGGGCCAGGGGAGCCAGATCCCCGGAGGCCCCCACCGAACCGGCTTCGGGGATGGCCGGGGTGATCCCCAGCGCGAGGAGGCGAAGGATCCGCTCCACCACCTCCACCCGGCACCCCGAGTGCCCCAGGGCCAGGGCATTGGCCCGAAGAAGGAGGAGGGCTCGGGCCTCTTCCCGAGAGAGGGGCGTACCCGTCCCGGCGGCGTGGCTTCGGAGGAGGTTCTCCTGGAGGGCAACCTGATCTTCGCGCGGAATCACCACGTCGGCGAGGCGACCGAACCCGGTGCTGATCCCGTAGACCACCCGCCCCTCCTCCACCACGTCGTCCACCAGGTCGCGGGCCCGGGCGATGGCTTCACGGGCCGCGGGAGAGAGGGTCAGCTCGCTCCGCGGCTCCTTCGCGATGCGTTCGAGGGCTTCGAGGGTCAGGGTCCGTCCGTCAATCTGGATCATGCGCCGGGCGTTGAAGGGTGGAGGTTGGTGACATTCGTGACGTCCCGGAAGGTAGGTGGTTATGCGCCGCTGGCCAGACCCGGGTCAGGGGGAGGGGGATCCCCTTCCGTTGCTCCCCTCTCCTGCGCGCCGTACCCTGTCTTCCGCCGCCCTCTCCTCCCCCCCTTCCGCTGCCCATGTCCGCATCGCCCGCCGCTCCCACCCCCCCCCGTCGGATCCTGGTGGGAGAGGCCCCCCCGGACAACGCCCA
>JBJHBD010000052.1:0-19509 GCA_050485305.1 Gemmatimonadota bacterium | reverse complement strand
ATCCACCGCTCCACCAGGTCAAGGCGATACACCGGGACCCGGAGGACTTCGCTCCCGGCGTACTCGATGGCCAGGACCTCGATGGCCTCGCCCCCGATGTCGATCTTCTCCAGTCCTCGGAACTGCCCCACCCCATGATCCATGTGGACCACATAGTCCCCGGGAGAGAGCTGGGCCAGGCTTTCCAGCGCCACCGCTCCCCGGAACCGACGCCCCGTTCGGACGCGACGGCTCCGCTTGAAAATTTCGTGGTCGGTGAGGACGTTGAGGGGAGGGGTCGCCTCCGGAAGGAGAAATCCTCCCTCCACCGCCCCTACCCCGATCTGCACCTCCGGAGGAATCCCTCCGGCTCCCTGCAGGATCTCCTCCAGCCGCTCCACCTGCCCCTCATTGTCGCAGAGAATGACGGAGCGGTGCCCGCGGGCCGATTCTTCGCGAAGGAAGCTGGTGAGTCGATCCAGCTTACGTTCCACCACCGGGGGAGGGGTGGCGGAGAGCGACAGATCGGGCTCTCGTTCGCCGGTGATGCGGAGTCCAGGGTGGCGCCGAACCAGCTCCGACGCCTCCTCCGGGGGGAGGAGGATTCGGTCCGGAGATGGGAGCCGTTCCCCTCCCTCTTCCCGATCCGAGCGGATCCGGCGCGCCTGCATCCAGTTCCGGTGGAATTCCTCTTCCCAGTGAGTTCCCTCCACCCCCACCAGGAGGGCCTCGGTCGGGAGCACCTCCAGAAAGCTGCGGAGCGAGGTGGCGCTCCCCGTCTCTCCGCCCCGGAAGGAGGCGGGGAGGAGGTGGATGGATCGTTCCTCTCCCACCGACCGTTGATCGGCTACGTCGAAGCGGCGAATGGACGAGATCTCATCTCCCCAGAACTCGATGCGAACCGGGTCCGGGAGCCCCAGCGAGAAGATATCCACGAGCCCTCCCCGCACCGCGTACTGTCCCACCTCCTCCACGAGAGGAACCTTGCGATATCCCAGCGATTCCAGCTCCTCCACCAGGAGGGAGAACCCGATTTCCTCCCCCACCGACAACTCGAGACGGAGGCGGGCGAGGCGATCCGGCATCTCCACCCGCTCCTGAAGCGCCCGCGGAGTGGTGACGAAGAGGCGGGCGTGGCCACTCATGAGCGCTTCCACCGCTTCTACCCGGAGTGCTCCAATGCGGGGGTCTCCCTCATCCGCCTCGGCGTAGAAGCGCGTCTCCCCCTGCGGGTAGAGGAGGGATCGGTCGTCGCCCAGGAGGGAAACGAGGTCCGCCTCCACCTTCATGGCTCCCTCGGGATCCGGGGCCACCACCACGAAGATCCGGTTCCGATGAAGTTCGTGGAGAGCCGCCACCAGAGCGGAGGCCGTTGATCCCACGTTTCCCCCGACGGTGATCCGCCCCCCCGGGGAAGGGAGTGCGGATCGGAGACGCATGAGGAGGGGGGTGGAGAGGGTCCCTCCAAGGACAGGATGGATGTGGTCCGTCACTGCAGAATTCCGTTTTTCTCTTCCCCCTGAGGGGTGCGTCGGTTCATGAGGATGGGTGTGCCGGTTTGCGGGCGCCCCTGTCGGGGGGCGGCGAGCCACCCCTCGAGAAGGAGGAGGAAGAGTACTCCCAGGACAAGGGGGCGCCAGAGCTCCCTCCCGCTTCGATTCTCACGGAGCGCCCTGTGGGGCGACGAGATCGGGGTCGCCGGAAGAGGTTCGGTCGCCTCTCCATTTGCGCTCTCCTCCCGGGGTGCCGGTGCCACGGCGAGGAGGTGGATCGGGTTCCCCTCCTCGTCCCGGACCTCGTAGATCCCGGCCTCCCGGAGGACGAGACCGGACGGGGTACCGTCCACCCGAAGCGTGGTTCCGTCGGCGAAGGCGAGCGAGCGCGCCTCCGCCGGGAGGGGGAGAGGCTCTCCCGTCCGGAGCGCGGAGGAGGGGGTCGGGGGGGTGGGGTCGAGGAGCCGGTCCAGGAGGGGGATGAGAACCGGAGTTCCGGGGAGGTCCGACGCCTCGGGGAGGAGGGGGGATCCGAGGAGGGTCGCCACCCTCCCCACCTCCCCGGTTCGCACCGCCCACGCGTCTCCGTCGGAAAGCCGCAGGAGGACGGTGGGATCGGAGTCGGGGGAGAGCGCCTCCAGGGGATGGGAGCGTCGGACTCCCATGGTACCGGGCCCGTTGACGTCCACGACTTCCGAAAGTCCGGGGATTCCTCCCACAACCCGGCGTTCCCCTCGCACCGACGGAAGTCCGAGACTCCAAGGGACTCCCAGGGTGGCCAGTTGAGTGTTCAGCGCCGGTAGGCGGGTGGGTTCATTGGAAGGGAGCACCACGAGGTGTGGAGGGTGGGAGGTCAGACTCACCTCTCCATTCCAGATGAGGACCGTCGCAACGTCACCGGCTCCCTCGAGACGGATTCTCCCTCCTTCCTCCAGCGCTTCCAGGGCGGCTTCCAGGTGGGGGCCGAAGGAACCTCGGAGCCCGACGACGGGGCGGGGAGAGATCGGGAAGGCAAAGGGGCGCCGGTCGTCGTCCCGGAGGAGGTCCGGATCTACCTCGGCCCATCCCGCGATCCACCCGGAGTCAGGTGTCGGGAGTGGGACCAGAGCCTCTCCCTCCTCATCGGTAACTCCGGCTCCGGAAAATCGGTCATCCAGGAGGATGCGTACCGGGACCCCGCCTATTCCGCCTCCCTCCAACCGGATCCGGAGGTGTAGAGGGCTCCCGGCGCGGGGAGGGAGCCCTTCGGCCACCTCCACGGAACGAATCCCACGATTCCCTTCGGGAGGGGGGGTGGGTTCGAGGAGGAGGAACGGGGCGGTGGTGCCCTCTCCCCGACGCATTTGGGAGGGCCACCCCACCATCAGGATCTCCCGGGTCCTCTCCCTCCGGGTCGCAAGGAGGGCGGTCGCCCGATCCACCGCTTCTGCCGGCTCCGGGCGAACCTGAGTGGAGCCGAGCGTCCGGATCACTTCCGCCGCCTCGGTGGGAGGGAGGGGAGAGAGGGGAGCGTCGGGCGACCCCAGCGGGAGAATCCAGATCCGATCCTCTTCTGCTGCACCCTCCAGGAGGGCGAGGGCGCCTTCCTGGACCCGAGTGAGAAGGGGTTCGCCATCCACCACCGCGTTGGAGGTGATCCCGTTGTCCACGAGGAGGACGAAGGCGCCGGGCGACCCCGTCCCCCCGGGGAGGGGGGCAAGCCAGCGCGCTCCCGCCAGGACGAGGAGAACCACCAGCAGAATGCGGGTGAGGAGGAGGAGGATCTGCCGGAGTCGGAGAAGCGGATCCGGTTTGACCGCTTCACTCTCCAGGTACCGAAGTGCCGGGAAGGAGATGGGGGTCGCGTCCCCTTCCCGGAGGAGGTGGAGGAGGACGGGGACGAGTGCAACGGCGCCGAGGCCGAGAAGAGCGGGGGCCAGGAATCCCATCACCTGCCGATGCCCATCCTCGATCCGAGAACGGCACGGAGTGAATGTCCTACCGGGAGCGAGGTGTCCACCAGGGTGTACCCCACCCCGGCAGGCTCGAGCGCCGTTCGCCACCCGAGGATGGCCGCTTCCACGGCCCTCCGATACCGGTCCCGAAGCCCTTCGCCATCCACCCGGAGTTCGGCTCCCGTTTCCGGGTCCTGGAGCCGAAGGCTTCCTGCCGCCGGGATCTCCCGCTCACCCGGGTCCAGGAGATGGACGATTCGCACGTCGTGGCCCCGGTGCCGGAGGTGCCGGGCGGGGGTGATGAGGGAGGGAGGATCCATCAGAAGATCCGAGAGGATGATCACCACTCCTCGTTTGCGGAGTCGCAGGGTCAGCTCGCGAAGGGCCGACTCCGGTTCAGTGCGACCGCTCCCTCGGATCTCCTCCAGTCGTCGGAGGAGTTCGACCTTCTGTCGCCCACCTCCCTTCGGGGGGAGCCAGACCCGTTCCCGGTCTCCGAAGACGGAGAGCCCCACCCGATCACCCTGCCCCAGAAGGAGGAGGGCGAGGGCGGCTGCGAGGGTGACGGCGTACCATTCCTTCGTGGGGAGCTCTCCAGGGCGGGAACTCCACGCCATGGAGGCGCTGGCATCCATCACCACGACTCCCTCCATCTCCGTCTCTCCCTCGTACTCCCGGACGAAGAAGCGGTCGGAGCGTGCATACATGGGCCAGTCGATGCGCCGAAGATCATCTCCCGGGCGGTATCCCCTGAGTTCGGCGAATTCCGAAGAGAACCCCCGGCGCGTCGAGCCATGGACCCCCAGGAGAAACCCGTCCACCACCCTGCGCGCCCGCAACTCGAGTGTGCCTCCCAGCGCCTCGAGCATGGGGGGGGAGAGAAGGTCCGAGCGCCGTGACGGTGCGCCGTCTGCGGGGTGGTTGGCGGGCATGAGTCGGGGTGAGGGAAGGTCCGAGGGTAGCGCGGGAGGTGGGAGGGTGGCAATGTGGGGCGTCGATGGATCTTCCCCCGTTGGAGTGCGGTACACTTCGGGAAGTTCCCCGGTGTCCTCCGCTGGAGACTGTGGTGTCCTCCGACGGGGACGGCGTCAATCGCCGAACCGGCGAAATGTGTGTGTCGGCGCGCCGGGTGTGGGGTAGCGAAGCCCCATTCGCCCCGGTACGCTGGCACGAACCGTGCTGATACATGAGGGGCGCCACCCCGACATTCCTCGAGAAACCGGTGACTCCGATCTCTCATTCCGCTCCGCAGGGAGGGGCCTCCCTGGGGTTCCTCCTTTTCGCCGCCCTCCTCACCTTCCCGGTGGGGGTGGAGGCCCTCGACCGCCCGGACCCCAGGGAGGGGGACGAGGTCCGGATGGTGGCGCGGGTCTGGCTGGACCGGGGTGCCGACGCGGTGCTCCAGAGTGGCGACCGGGTACGCATCTACTACCGGGTGAACGCCGACGCCCATGTGGCGCTCTTTCACCTGGACACCAACGGGTTCCTGCGGCTCCTGGCTCCGGCCGGACCGGGCGACGGCGGGGTTGTCCAAGCGGAACGGGACTACCGCCTCCTCCTCTCGGGAGACACATACTGGGCGGTGGAGGACCCGCCGGGGGTGGGGTACTTCTTTCTGGTCGCCTCTCCGGTACCGCTGGACTTCCGGCGTCTGGGGTACTCGCCCCTGCGAGGGGGATGGGACCTCTCGCCGGTGGGCGCGCGGGTGAACGGGGATCCCCACGAGGCGATGCACCACCTCGTCGCCACCCTCCTCCCCGAATGGGAGTGGGTGGACTATGGGTTCGACTTCGCTACCTACCATGTGGGGCAGACGTACTCCTTCCCCCGCTTTCTCTGTTACGACTGTCACGGGTATGAGCCGTTCAGGAGCTGGAACCCCTACCACTCCACCTGCCTGAACTTTCGGGTGGTGATCTACAACGACCCGTACTTCTACCCGGCCACGCGGTATCAGGCCAACCAGGTCGTCTTCACCCGCCCCCCGGATCCTGGAGTTCCCCAGTTTTCCGTTCGGGAGCGCGCTCGTGGGGAAGCGGGCACGCCCGTGATCCAGACCCGGGCGGTGGTGGAGGGTGAGGGATCCCCGGACCGAATCTGGCTTCGAAGCGAGGATGAGATCCGGAGCTTCATCGATGCATGGCGTACCACCTACGGGTCCTCATCGTCGTCTCCTGGGCGCATTCCCGAAGTGAGGGACGAAAGGGGCGGGCTGCCCGGCACCGGTTTCCCCCGCTCCACTCAACCGGGGAGGGCGGCTCCGGTGGAATCTCCCTTTCCACGGAGCGGCCTCCCCTCCCGGGCTCTCCCCTCCCGAACCCCGGTGATCCCGGATATCCGAGTCCTCCCGGATCGGGTGGTGCCGGAGCGCCGGCCCGTACTGGAGCGCCGACCGGAGCCGAACCGTCCCGGAGGAGGGGATCGCTCCCCGCCCTCGGTAGGGGGGAGCTCGGGAGGAAATCCTCCCTCCACATCGGATCGGCGACCCACCGGAGGGGGCTCCACCCCACCACCCGGTGGAGGTGGACGGTAGGTAAGGAGCTACGACGAGGTCGAAGACCCCTACCGGTGGAAGAGGGTGGTCAGGGGCGTTCGAGGGTGACGGCCCACCCAATGGAGGTGTGGCCTTCCCCGTCTCGGCTCCGATGGAGTGCCCCGACCCCCACCTCCACGACACCCATCCGGAAGCCGGCCCCTCCCCCGAGCTGGAATCCCTCCGAGACCCAGGCCCCACCCACTCGGAGAGGGAGGAGGGGGAGGGCGCGATACTCAGCACCGGCACCGACGTGGGTGCGGGGACCGAGGGAGAGCCCCTCATCGAGGGTATGCCGCACGTCGGCGGAAAGGGTGACGGAAGGTGCGGCGTCCCACCCGAATCCCGCCACCAGTTCGGGTGCCGGACCAATATCCTGAACCCGTTCGCGAACGAAGGCCGGCGCCGACGAGAGACGGAACTCCTCCGAACGGGAGCGCCGGTCGTCCCGGGTGAAGAACCCCTCCACCTCGGCGAAGGTGAGGATGGATTCATCCCATTCGAAAGAGGCGACGATGTTCCGGAGGGCCGCGCTCACCCGGAACGCTCCGCCTTCCCACGCGGCCCCCGCCGTAAGACCCAGCCCCGATCCGACCCCCTGGAACGGATTACCGGAGGCTCCGTAGACCGCCCTGGCGCGAGCCTCCACACGCAGCGGATCGGCGCCGGCGATCCCCTCCTCCTCGACGAGAAGGAAGAGGGCGTGCCCGGTGGTTCGAGAGAGGGTGAACCCGAGGCTGAAGGTCTGGTCCGGGAGGGACCCCAGCTCCAGATCCAGGGGGATGGCGAAGCTGAGGGCCAGGGTGGAGATTCCCCGGAAATCCCCTCCGGACCCTCCGATGGGGATGTCTCGGGGGGAGCCGGTTCGCCCGGCGTTTCCAAAGAGTGCGAGTTCTGCCAGACCGGTTCCGAGGTCCACCGTACCTTCCCCGACGACGGAGTACTGGAGGGCGAACTGGCCCACCTGGAGAGCAAAGGGGGTGATCGCTCCCATTCCGGTGCCGTTCATGGATCCTGCGCGTTCGATCCGGGAGAGCCACTCCTCCCGAACCGAGGCGGGGATGGCGGTGCCACTCCATCGGTTCAGATCCGCGAGGGTAACCGGCCCCACCCTCTGACCGGCCATCCCCGGGAAGAGGGAGAGAGACCAGACAGGGACGTTGGGGAGCCCCAGGAGCGCCGGATTCAATCCCGCACCCTCCGCCCCGGTGAGGGTGGCGGAGCCATTCCCGCCGAGGGAGAGAGAGCTGATCCCCGCGGACGGAAGGAGCTGCGCCGCTCCGGGAGAGGGCACGAAGGTGACGGAGAGGAGCGCGACCAGAGCGGAGGGGAGAATCCGGCGCATCAGCTTCCTCCCATCCGGAGGGTGAGGTCGAACCGTGTGTGGAGGATCACCGCCTGAGTAGGGGTGACGGTTTCCGGAGGGGTTCCCTGGGGAACGGTCCCCTGACCCGTGAGGAGAACTTCCGGTGCCCCGAAGACGGTGCGCAGCTCGTTCCCGGTGAAGGAGAGCGCCACCTCCGATGAGCCGGGACCAATGGGGAGAATTCGGGTGATGGCGGGAGTCTGGGGTCCCTCGATCCTCAATTCCATCTGAACGGCAAAGGTGAAGTCGCTCCGAATGGCGAGGCGGAGCACACCATCCCGGATCCGATCGACCACCTGGCCGTCCACATCGGCCAGGTCGAGGGGCTGGGAGTCGAGCTCGACTCCCCTTCCGGCCACTCGAAGCCGGGCGGAGGACACTCGAAGCACCTCGGTCTCCACCTCCATGGTGAGGGTCTCATCGTTTTGGATGAGGACCGGGTCACCGGCAGGGGAGGTGAGGACGGCCCGAACCCAAACACCGGATGAGATCGGTCCCGGGGTCGGCGTCACGGTTCTCACGAGGACACCTCCTGCCGGGAGCGCGGACTCCTCGCCCCGGATGGTGTCCATGGCCAGGAGCCGCCCCTGCGGTGAGCCGTCCCGAAGCTCGAGGAGGATGGCTCCTCGGGCCGTTTCGGAGGGGCGGAGAGCATCGAAGGCGAACCCGTTCAGGAAGCGGAGCCGAATGACCCCGCCCACCAGCGCCCCTCCCTCCACCTCGGAAGGAAGGGGTTCCACGAGCTGGAAGCTCCCCTCAAAGGCGGGTTTCGGGACCTCCGCGCCCTCGAAGAGCAGACACACGGAACAGAGGGCGCCCAGGGTTCGCGTTTGAGAGGCCTGGGACAACTCCACCAGGAAGTGCTCTCCGGTGCCGTCCACCGATACGGAGGTGGGGAGGAGGGTCTCCACCGACATGCGGACATCGTCCAGGGGGAGGGCCCAGAGGGTGTCCCACTCCGGTGCCGAGGTGGGGATGTCGCACCCCCCTGTAAGTCCGACGACGGCGGCCACGACAAGAGGGGTAACGAACCGGCCGGGGGCGGGTCGGGTGGTGGAGGTCACGGGATTCCGATCCCGATCTTGAGGGAGAAGGTGTCGTATTCGTCCACGGCGTACCCGGCGGCCAGGTTCAGGAAGAGGAGCTGGAGTCGGAGTCCCGCGCCGAAGGCGACGGTGGAGGGGAGATCGCTCCGGAAGGAGAAGGTGGCGCCGTGGGGAGGGAGGCCGGGGACCCCGTCCGGGTTGTTTACCGTGTAGCGTACCTCGACGTCGGCGGAGCGCATGGTGGCGGCTCCCATGAGAGAAAGGGGACCGACCCCGATCCCGCTGTGGAGGGAAAACTGTCGCGCCGATGCATCCAGGTACTCTCCGACCTGAAGCGTGCTCTGTTGGTACCCGACCGAGAGGCTCACCGGCGAGACGAACCAGTGGGAAAGCCCATGTCGAATCCCGAACCCTTCGGCGCGGAGGGCGCCTACTTCGTCCCGCACGGTGACCTCCGGGACATAGAGACCCGTCAGCTCGGTCCCGAACCCGATCCCGAGCGCCCCCTGGAGAATGGCGAAGGGGACGGCGGGTGTCCCGATGAGCCCCTCGGGGAAGGGGAGGTTGTAGTCGGAGGGGTTTTCCCCTGCCAGGAGCAGGTCCTGTCGGAAGGACCCGGTCGGCTCGAGGACCAGAGGGGATCCGGATCCGAAGAGGGTGGGGGTGGTGAGGGATCCACCTCTGGGGGCGTACGGGTCGTCGTAGGTGCGAGTCCCGAGAAGCGGGTGGGTGAACTCCACGGAGGAGGGGCGGATGGCCTCGAACTCGAGCCCTTCGGGGGGGACACGCGCCACGGTGAAGCGGGCGCCCAGATCGAACCCGAGGCGTCCGAGGGGGGCCGCGCGGTCGAAGGCCGACCCGTTGAGAGCGAACGCCAGTCCGCGGGTGAGGGGCTCCAGGTAAAGGCGGGCGTTCTCGGTGGCGAGGGCGGCGAGCGTCTCCTCGACGCCCTGGGCACTCCCCGACCGGGGAGCGGCGGAGAGGATCCCTCCGACGAGGGTCAGGAAGAGAACGGGGGCACGGATGACGACGGGTACATTCCTCATCCTATCACGCTACCAATCCCCCCTCCCCGACGCCAGTGTTCACCACCAACGTACCGATCTCCCGAGATCCTCCGGAAGTCGTTCTGCCGTCGGGGGTTTTCGCCTTCCGTCCGATTGATCGCCCCCTGTCTCGCCATTAGCTTCCTCCTTCCCGGCCCCTCCGGCCGTCCCCACCCGAAAGGGCCCCCGAACCGTCGTTCACCGTGCGCATCGAGAACATCCGCAACTTCTGCATCGTGGCCCACATCGACCACGGGAAGTCCACCCTGGCGGACCGCCTCCTGGAGGCCACCGCCACCCTGGACTCCCGGGCCATGCGGCATCAGGTGCTGGATTCCAACGAACTGGAGCGGGAGCGGGGGATCACCATCAAGCTCCACGCCGTACGGATGGACTACCGCGCCGTCGACGGACAGGATTACCAGCTCAACCTCATCGACACCCCGGGGCATGTGGACTTCACCTACGAGGTCTCCCGCTCCCTGGCGGCGTGTGAGGGTGCGCTCCTGGTGGTGGACGCCAGCCAGGGGATCCAGGCCCAGACCATCTCCAACCTCTTCCTGGCGCTGGAGGCAGGGTTGGAGATCATCCCCGTTCTGAACAAGATCGATCTCCCCGGCGCCGAGCCCGAGCGCCGTCGGGAAGAGGTGGCGGAATTCCTCGGGGTGGATCCGGACACCATCCTCCTGGCCTCGGCGAAGGAAGGGGTGGGCGTCCCGGAGATCCTGGAAGCGGTGGTGGAGCGTGTTCCCCCGCCGAAGGGTGATCGGGAAGCGCCCCTCCGAGCCCTCATCTTCGACTCCTACTACGACAAGTACCTGGGGGCCGTCCCCTCCATCCGGGTGGTGGATGGGGAGGTGAAGCCAGGGATGTCCATCGCCTTCGGAGCCCACAGGGAGAGCTACGAGGTCACCGAAGTGGGGTTCCAGCGGATCCAGCGGGTCCCGCAGAAGGTGCTGGGGCCCGGTGAGGTGGGGTATGTGGTGGCGGCGGTGAAGGAGGTGTCCCACACCCGGGTGGGAGACACCATCTTCGATGCGGACAACCGGGCCCCCGACCTCCTCCCGGGATATCAGGAGGTCCGCCCCATGGTCTTCGCCGGACTCTACCCCACCGACTCGGACAACTACGAAGACCTTCGCGACGCCCTGGAGAAGCTCAAGCTCAACGACGCCTCGCTCCAGTTCGAACCCGAGACCTCGGCGGCGCTCGGCTTCGGCTTTCGATGCGGCTTCCTGGGGCTCCTCCACATGGAGATCATCCAGGAACGCCTCGACCGGGAGTTCGGGGTGGATCTCATCACCACCGTCCCCAATGTGGAGTACCACGTCCACATGACGGACGGGACGATGGAGCGAATCGAGACCCCCACCAAGCTCCCGGACCGCGCCCGCATCGACCGGATCGGCGAGCCCATGGTACGGGCCCGTATCGTCTGCCCCTCCGAGTACATCGGGAATGTGCAGAAGCTGGCCCATGAGCGTCGGGGGGTCTTCAAGGGGATGCACTATCCTGATCGACAGCGGGTGGAGCTGGACTACGAGCTCCCCCTCGCCGAGATCGTCCTGGACTTCTACGACAAGCTGAAGAGCGGCACCCGCGGGTACGCCGCCATGGACTACGAATTCCTGGAGTACCGCCCCGACGACCTGGTCCGCCTGGATATCCTGGTGAACGGCGAGCCGGTGGACGCCTTCTCCGTCATCATCCACCGCGCCAAGGCGGAGAGCTACGGGCGGGATCTCGTGAAGCGCCTCCGGGAACTCATCCCCCGCCAGCAGTACGAGGTGGCGCTCCAGGCGGCCATCGGCACCCGCGTGGTGGCCCGGGAGAATGTGAAGGCGGTCCGGAAGAACGTCACCGCCAAATGTTACGGGGGGGACATCACCCGGAAACGGAAGCTCCTGGAGAAGCAGAAGGAGGGGAAAAAGCGGATGAAGCAGGTGGGGTCCGTGGAGATTCCCCAGGAGGCCTTCCTCGCCGTCCTCTCGTTGGGTGACGGGGGATAGGATGCTCGCCCCTCCGCCCTCCGGTGAACGCAGGGTCCTCGGCGTCATCGGGACGCTGGTCTGGGATGCCATCCATCAGCGGGACGGACGGGAGGAGCCGGTGGAGGAGTGGGGGGGGATCGGGTACGCCCTCGAAGCCCTCACCGTCTCCCTCCCCGAGGGGTGGGACATCCTCCCCATTCTGAAGGTGGGGAGGGATCTGGCGGAGCCCGCCTTCCGCTTCCTGCGCGAACTCCCCCGGGTGCAGGTGGAGCCCGGAGTGGTGGTGGTGAGTGAGCCCAACAACCGGGTGGAGCTCCGCTACCATGACGGGGTGCGTCGGTGCGAGCGCCTCACCGGAGGGGTCCCTCCGTGGAGCTGGCCCGAGCTGGCCCCCATCGTGGGGCTCTCGGATGCCCTCTATGTGAACTTCATCTCGGGGTACGAGATGGAGCTGGAAACGGCACGCTCCCTTCGCGCCTCCTTTCCGGGACCGACTTACGCCGATCTCCACTCCCTCTTTCTGGGGATGGGACACCATGGCGACCGCATCCCTCGTCCCCTCCCCCACGCCGCCGAATGGCTCCACTCTTTCGATGCGGTCCAGATGAACGAGGAGGAGTTCGAGCTCCTGGGGAGGGCGTGGGGGGATCCGTGGGCGCTGGCGGCCCAGGCGGTGGGTCCGGAGCTCAAACTCATCACGGTGACGCTGGGGGGGCGCGGCGCCGCCTACGTGGCCGGCGCGGCCTTCCGGGAAGACCCCTTCCGGTGGCCCGCGGAGCGGCATCGGATGGCGGTAGCCGGAACGAGTCGGAGCGCCCGGGTGGAGGGGGAAGCGCCGGTGGAATCAGGGGATCCCACCGGGTGTGGCGACGTCTGGGGAGCCACCTGCTTTGCGCGCCTCCTGGGAGGGGATACACTGGAGGCGGCCATGGCCGAGGCGAACCGGATGGCCGCGCGGAATGCGGAACACCGGGGAGCCCGTGGACTCCGCCATCACCTCATGGGGCGCGTCGCACCGATGAAGGGTTCAGCGTGAACGTCATCACCATCCCCTCCTCGCTGGACTACCGGACCTTCGACCGGCTGGCCGCCGAGGTGGAGGCTGCCGGGAACGGGAAGGCGCTCTTCGATGCCCGGCGCCTCCGCTGGATCGATCCGGTGGGGATGATTGGACTCCTGGGGGCCGGTCGGGTGATCCGGGATCGCTCCGGGGAACCTCCCCCCCTCCAGCTCCCCGATTCGGGAGAGATCCCCACCTATCTGGCCCGCATGGGGTTCTTCGAATCGGCCTCCGCCATCTTCCTCCTGGACGACGGGGGGCGCCGAAGGAGTTCGGGGAGTTCGGAGGTTCTTCTGGAACTCACCCCCATCACCGAGAACCACGATGTCCACTCGGTGGTCGAGCGGGTCCAGGGGCGAGCCGGAGCCATCCTTTCCCGGACCCTCCGCTACCCTCCCTCCGCCGTGGTCCAGTTCTCCGTCATCCTCGCGGAGGTCTGCCAGAACATCCTGGAGCACGCCGAGGCCCCAGGATGGGTGGCCGCCCAGACGTACAACTGGAGCCGCCGCCTCGGTCGCCAGGTTCTGGTCATCGGAGTGGGCGATCTGGGACGCGGGTTCCGGGGCTCCCTCACCTCGGAGCACGCCGGGCGATTCGGAGACCGGTGGAGCGACGCCACCGCCCTGGAAGCGGCCTTCATCCATGGACTCACCCGTTTCCCCGACCAGGGACGGGGGCAGGGGATCCAGCAGATCCGGAAGCAGGTCCGGAGGTGGGACGGTCTCATCGCCATCCGGAGCGGGACGGCTCGCATCGCCGATGTCCCCGAGTGGGAGGGGGAGCTCCCCCCCCTGGAGGATGGGCTTGCGCCCTTCCCCGGATCTCTCATCACCATCCTCCTCCCCGAGCGGGAGGGAGAGGGGGGGCGCGGATGAACGAGAACCCGCAGCTCGACGCCTTTTCGGTGGATGTCCGAAACCTCCTCGAACGGAGCGTGGCCAACCTCTACTCCCATCTCGTCACCCGACCCACCGGACGGGCGGTGCGCCTCGCCATCGAGAGCCAACTCGAGGAGATCCGGGGTCCCGCGCTCTCTCTGGTGGATCTCTCCTCGGTCTCCATACTCGACTTCAGTTGCGCGGACGAGGTGGTGGCGAAGCTCCTTCTCCGGGCGCTGGAAGACGAGGACTGGTCCCGGACCTTCTTCATCTTCAGAGGGGTCCAGGAGCACCATGTGGAGCCCATCGAGGCGGTTCTCGAACGGCACGGCCTGGTGGCCGTCGCGGGGGTCGGGGGAGAGGTGTACCGCCTCCTGGGTGCAGGAAGCCAGGTAGAAAGGGCGGTCTGGATCGAGGTAGAGACACGGGGGCGGATCCGGGCGGAGGAGGTCGGCGAACTCTTTCCCGAGGCCGAAGCCCTCGCTACGGTGGAGCGCCTCGTGGGGCGGCGGGCGCTCTTCCGCCACCCCCTTCGTGGAGACCTCCATGCTCTCAGCCACCTGGCGAGGGAGTTGGAGTAGCTCCGGAACCCATCCTCCAGGAAGCGGAACCGATGAAGGGGAAGAAGTCCCGGAAGGACTCGTTGGATCTGGCCACCCGGGCCATCCACGCGGCGAGCGGCGCCCGGAGTTCGGGGAGCCCGGTGGCCCCGCCCATCATACAGTCCGCCACCTTCATGGGAGGTGGGCCCGGTGAGAGCGGTCCTCTCCGGTACACTCGTTATGGGGACAACCCCACCCTGGAGATGGTGGGGGCGAAGGTGGCGGCTCTCGAGGGGATGGAGGCCGGTGTTCCACTGGGAAGCGGGATGGCGGCCATCTCTCTCGCCCTTCTGGCGCTCACCCGGACCGAGGACCACATCCTCGCCTCCAACCGCCTCTACGGCGCCACCCTCCACCTCCTCCGGGAGGAACTTCCCCGAAGGGGGGTGGAGACTACCCTGGTGGATGCGGACTCACCGCGGGAGTGGCGGCGGGGGCTCAAGCGGAACACCCGGCTCATCTATCTGGAGCTCCCCGCGAACCCCACCCTGCGGGTCCCGGACCCGGGGCCTCCGGCCATCCTGGCGCGGGAGACCGGACTCCCGCTGGTCATGGACACCACCTTCGCCACCCCCATGAACTTCCGCGGGGGAGAGCATGGCGCCGATGTGGTCCTCCACTCCGCCACCAAGTATCTGGGGGGGCACTCGGATCTGAGTGCGGGGGTGGCCTGCGGGAGCAGGGAGTTCGTGAGTGAGCTTCTGGCGATGCTCCGCAGCTATGGGGCCGTCCTGGATCCTCACGCCGCCTGGCTCCTGGATCGGGGGATCCGGACCCTTCCGGTACGGATGGAGAGGCACAACGCCAGTGCGCTCGAGCTGGCGCGATGGTTCGAGGAGCAGCCGGAGGTGAAGCGGGTGGACTACCCCGGCCTCCCATCCCACCCGGACCACGCCTTAGCCTCGAAGATCCTCTCGGGGTTCGGCGGAATGTTGAGCATCCAGTTGAAGGGGGATGACCGGGGCGCCGAGGCGTTCTGTCGGGTGCTGCGGCTGGCGCTGGTGGCTCCCTCTCTCGGGGGGGTGGAAACCCTCGTCTCCCTCCCCCACCTCACCTCCCATCGAGGTACGTCGGCCTCGGAGCGGAAGGCGATGGGGATCCCCAGGGGGTACGTCCGGATCTCGGTGGGGCTGGAGGGGGTGACCGACCTCCGGAGGGACTTCCGTCGGGGGCTGGACGCGGTGAAGAGGCTTCTGAAGTAGCGCGGGCGCCGCCCTACCAGAAGCGCATCCGAGCCAGGACGCCCGACCCTTTCCGACCTCGATCCGCAGGCTGGTAGGTGTGGTAGTACTGGAGGTAGTAGGATTCGTCCGAGGAGGTGGTGGCCACCTCGTTGAGGACGGCGCCGAAGACCCGGACTCCGATCCGCCGGAGCTGGTCCACCGTGCGCTCCGCCGCCCGCTGTTCCGTCTCTCCCGAGCGGAGGACCACCAGGATCCCGTCGGTGTGGGAGGCCAGAAGGGCGGCGTCGGTGACGGCGAGGACGGGAGGGGTGTCGATGACGATGTAGGCGTACCGCTGCTCCATCTCCCCGAGGAACCGCTGCATCGCCTTCGAATTCAGGAGCTCCGACGGATTCGGGGGGAAGGGGCCGCTGGGGAGGAAGTCCAGATTGGGGAGCACGTTCGGGCGAACGGCTTCCCGCGCCTCCACTTCGCCCACCAGGAGGCTGGTGAGGCCGGGTTCCTTCAGGAGGTCGAGGGCCCGGTGGAGAGAGGGGCGCCGGAGGTCTGCATCCACCAGGAGGACACGCTGTCCCTGCTGTGCCAGCATGATGGCGAAGTTGAGCGCGGTGGTGGACTTCCCCTCTCCAGGTCCCGGGCTCGAGACGGCGATGGTCTGGATCGGCGCCTCCTGCGTATTCATGAACATGAGGTTCATGCGCAGATTCCGATACGCCTCTGCGGCAGGGTCCACGGGGTCCAGCGCCACCACCATGGGGGCCCGGGTCGGTCGGGAGCCCACGGTCGCGAGCTCCTCCTCCAGAACCTTTCGCAGCCGGGGGATGACCCCGAGGACGGGGATCCCAAGGAGCGACTCCACATCGGAACTCGTCCGTACGGTCCGGTCCAGATACTCGAGGAAGAAGGCGGCTCCCACCCCGAGGATGAGCCCCAGGAGGGCGCCGAGGACGAGGTTGATCCGGCCCCGGGGCTGGATGGGGGACGCACCGAAGGCCGGGTCGATGACGTCCACGTACGGCATGGCGGCGGCTTCGGTGATCCGGGCCTGCTGCAACTGCGCCAGGAGGTACCGGTACTGGTCTTCATCGGTGACCCGCTGCACCTCCAGCGCCTGCAACTGATTTTCCAGGGCGGGGAACTGCCGCTGCTGCGCCTGGAGTTCGTCGATCTGAGCGGTGAGGGTCTCCATCCGCTGCTCCACCACCCGTTGATTCGCCTGGAGGCCGGATTGCAGGTCCCGCTCCAGTTCGGCGATTTCCGCCCGCACCGCCCGCGCCACGGGGTGCCCGGGTGCCCGCCCTTCCTCGTTCAGGACTCTCCGGAGCTGGGTCTGGGCCTCCTGAAGGCGCCGGATCATCTCGGAGAGCTGGACCGACTGCACGTCGGATAGATCGGCCGTCAGGTCGACCAGGTCGCCATCCGAAAGAACACCCTCGTTCAGTCGCCGAAGTGCGTTTGCAAAGACCCTTCGCTGCCGGTCCAGGATTTCCAGCCGTTCTCCCAGCTCCTGGTTCCTGGTCACGAGGGCCTGCTCCTGGAAGGAGAGGTTGGTGAAGGCCCTGGTCTCCTTGAATCCACGGATGGCGTGCATGGACTGCTCGAGCTGCACTCTGGCGCTGTCCAGGCGTGACTCGATGAACTCCACCTCGGTGGAGGCCATCTCCTTCACCCGAGCGGTCCCAAACTGCCGAAGCACATCGATGGCGGCGTTCAGGATCTCGGGAGCGAGTTCGGGATCGTCATGGATGAACGCCACATCGATGATGTTGGTGTTGATCCGTGGATTGGCCGAAAGTCCGTTTCTGACCTGGGGGACCGCGGCGTGCCGCTCCACGATCTGGAGCGGGTAGACGCGGGCATCGAGGGGAGCTGCTCGAGGGGTGAGGCGAAATACCCCCGCATCCAGCGGACTACCGACGGATCCGGAGGCCAGGATGGCTCCCCCCTCATCCTGGATGAAGACATCTCGCCCGGCCTGGTCGTACACGAGTTCGTACCGGGCCTCGGGAGCGGTCGGGTCCACCCAGGTGTCCCGAATGAGGGTCGAGCGGTGGAGGTCGGGGGTGGCGGACTGAAGGCGCAGCCCGATACGATCCACCACCTCTCCGCCGATGGAAGCGGATTTGAGCACCTCCATCTCCGACTGGACCGGATCGATGTAGATGGTCATGGACGAAATCCGGACCTGGGGGACCAGGCTCCGGGTTCGTTCCAACGGATCGTTGACCTGGAGGGAGAGGGTGGAGCGGTAGAAGGTCTGCTGCCGGGAGACGGCCCAGATCGCCGAGGCGGTGGTGACGCCAAAGATGAGGAGGACGAGCCACATCCTCCGGGTAACGATCTGCCAGTAGTCGGAGAGGTGGGATACCCCGTTGGGGTAGCCTCTCTCTCCCTGAGGGTCTCCGGGGGGGCGCAGGTTCGGTTCGTTCATCTGGCTGTCACGTTCCTTCGTTGACCGCTCATCGACAAGCGACCACGGGGTTCCCCGGCGGTCGAGCCTCAGTCCCGAACATCTGTAAACAGATGTAGTATGAGGGGGAGAAGTGCTTCACGCAATCGTCATGTTACATACAGAATAGAGAATTAGGGAGCCCTCGTCACCTGTGGAACGGGACGTGCCACCGGGCAGGCCGTTGACTCGGTCCCCGGGATCGGGGTAGTTTTCCACAAACTCCGATCTTTCCCGGCGACTCCTGAGCCGTGCGAGTCCATGGGGTTACACGGTAAGGGTGGCGGTACGATCCATGTCGAAGGAATCCCGCATTCTGGAAGTGCTGGAGCAGATCCGGCCCGCCCTTCATGCCGATGGGGGGGATGTGGAGTTCCTTGGGTACGACGAGGAGGACGGAATCGTCCACCTCCGACTCATGGGAGCCTGTGAGTCCTGCCCGATCTCCATGCTGACGCTGAAGGAGGGGATCGAGAGGCGTATCCGCTCGACCCTTCCGGAGGTAACGGAGGTCCAGGCAGTCTGACCGGAACCCTGATCGACCGCCGGGGTCCCCTCCGGGAAACCTCGCGGCGCCCCCTCCGTAACGAGGAGCCGGGGGCGCCTTTTTTTTCTCCGCAACACCGTGGTGCCTGATGGATATGGAATTGCTCAAGCGGGCGGTACTCGACGCTCTTTCCGGCGTCATTCACCCCCATTCCGGGGAGGACGTGGTTTCGTCCGGACTGGTGGACGAGGTTCAGGTCGATGGCAGCGGGGCGGTCCGGTTCGGATTCCGGCTTCGGGCAGAAGACCCGGGCAGCCTTGTGAAGGAGGCTCGCACCGCCGTCGAGGGGGTGGACGGGGTCACAGGGGTGAAGGTCAACGTCCAGCTTCCCCAGGCAGGGGGAGCTTCTCCGGCGCCCGCGCCGGGCGGAACACCCGGGAGCGCCGGCCTTCGCCCCGGATCGGTGCCGGCTCCTACTCCGAACCCTCGACTCCTCGCCGAGGTGGATCATGTGGTGGCGGTTTCTTCGGGGAAGGGAGGGGTGGGAAAGTCCATGGTGGCCACGAATCTGGCGGTTGCACTGGCCCGGGAAGGGCTTCGAGTGGGGCTCCTGGATGCGGACATCTACGGCCCGAACATCCCTCGGATGTTCGGGGAGACGCGACGACCTCAGGTGACCGGGGACAAGGGGAAGGAGATGATCGAGCCGCTGGAGGCCCATGGCGTACGCCTCATGAGCCTCGGCTTTCTCCTGGAGGAGGAGCAGCCTGCCATCATGCGGGGCCCCCTCATCGCCGGAATCCTGAAGCAGTTCCTGGAGCAGGTGAATTGGGGTCCCCTCGATGTGATGGTGGTGGACATGCCCCCTGGAACCGGAGACGCACAGCTCTCCCTGGTGCAAACCATCGACGTGGATGGTGCCGTCATGGTTTCCACGCCGCAGGCCGTCTCGGTGGGGGACGTACGGCGAGGGGTGAAGATGTTCGAGCGAGTGAACACCCCCGTCCTGGGGATCGTCGAGAACATGAGCGGGCTCCTCTGTCCCGGTTGTGGGGAGGAGATCGATGTCTTCGGAAAGGGAGGGGCCGAGCGCCTCGCCCAGGAGATGGGGCTCCCCTTCCTCGGAGCCGTCCCGTTGGACCCGGCGGTGCGCCGGGCCGGCGATGCCGGAACCCCCACCGTGGCTTCGGCGCCCGATAGCGCCCCGGCGCGGGCGCTGCAGGAGGTGGCGCGGGAGGTGTTCCGGGCGCTCCGGGAGGTAGGGCAACCGGTGGGATCCCCATCATGAGGCTCCCCTTCCTCCCTCGGCCCTCGAGGGATGACCTCTTCACGAGCCCCCTCCATGTCATCGCCAGGGACTTTCCCGAAACGCTGGAGGAGTTTCGGGCGCATGGGGTGTCTCTCGAAGAGTTCGGTGACCGAACCCTTCAGGAGTTCGATGACCCCGGCCCCCTCCTGGAC
>JBJHBD010000051.1:0-19753 GCA_050485305.1 Gemmatimonadota bacterium | reverse complement strand
CGGGAACTCCGGCGCCTCTCACGTCTCCAGGAGGCCGCTTGACCGCCCCGGAGATCACAACTCACCTACCCCGGAATCTCCAGTTCCCGCTGAACCAGGACAGTATCGGCCATCGCCATCGGGAATGCCGCCTACGAGACGGGGAACCTCCTGGGCGCGGCGCTGGGGATCGAGTCGCTGGCCGGGGGCACCCCCAACCTCTGGGCTCTCGCCATTGCCGGAGGCGCCGCCGCCCTCCTCTGGACCGGGAGCTACCGGGTGCTGGAGCGCTTCCTCATGGCCATGGTGGCGCTCATGGCGGTGGTCTTCGTGGCCACCGCCTGGCTGGTTCTCCCTCCTCCGGGGGAGGTGTTCCGGGGACTCCTCGTTCCCCGGCTCCCCCCCGGCGCCCTCCTCTTTACGGTGGCGCTCGTGGGGACCACGGTGGTGCCGTACAACCTCTTCCTCCATGCCTCCACCGTACGGGAGCGCTTCTCCGACCCCGCCGAACTCCCTGCGGCCCGGCGGGATCTGACCCTCTCCATCCTGGTGGGAGGAGGGGTGAGCATGGCCATCCTCCTCACCTCGGCCGGAACCATCCACGGCACCGACACCGAGGTGGCCGGGGCCGCCGAGATGGCACGGCAGCTCGAACCCCTCCTGGGCTCCTGGGCGGGGGCGTTCTTCGCCCTCGGGTTCTTCGCCGCGGGGATGACCTCGTCGCTCACCGCGCCGCTCGCCGCCGCCTACGCCACCGCGGGAGCCTTCGGATGGGAGGCCGACCTCCGATCGACCCGTTTCCGCCTGGTATGGGGCGGGGTCATCCTGGCAGGGGCCCTCACCGCCGCCACAGGGATCCGTCCGGTGCAGGCCATCCTCTTCGCCCAGGCCACCAACGGGATCCTCCTCCCGGCCATGGCGCTCTTCCTGGTGCTCGCGGTGAATGACGGGCGGTGGATGGGGGAGTACCGGAACCGGTGGCCCTCCAACCTCCTGGCGGGGTTGGTCTGTCTCGTGGCGGTGATCCTGGGAGGGCGGGGGGTTTTGGTGGCGCTGGGGGTGCTGTAGTCGGGTGAGCCCCGTTGCTCACAGGGTGTGTAGTAGTTACAGATTGTCGGCGAATCGGCGCGCCCGTGGGTGGGGCGCAAACCGGGCCATCTGCCACCCCTTCGCCACTCCCTGCCCCCTGTCATGCGCTTCTTTTCCCGACCTCTCCTTCTTTCTTGCGTCGTCGGCTTTGCTGTCATGGCCTGCGACGGATCCAATAGTGTGGCTCCCGTCCCAACCGTGGCCGTCTCGGTAGATCGAGATACCCTGGTGGCTTTCGGGGAAACCGCCCGGGCCACCGCGATCGTGGCCAACCTGGAGGGGTACGCGCTCACCTGGCGATCCACTGTCGAGGCAGTGGCGTCAGTGGATCCCACCGGGCTCGTGACGGCCCACTCCAACGGGACCACCGAAATCGAGGTTACCGCCGGCCCTGCCACCGGCCGCGCCACCCTGGTCGTACAACAACGGCTCTCCGAGCTGGTCTTCACCACCGAACCGGGGAATGGCACCGGGGGGATGCCGCTGGACCCGCAGCCTCAGGTCGAGGCCCGGGACGCAAATGGGAACCTCCTCGTGGGGCTCGGCCCCACCGTGACCCTGGCGCTGGGGTCCAATCCGGGAGGGGGCACGCTTTTCGGGATGACCGAGGTGGAGTTGGACGAGGGGGTAGCTGGGTTTTCGGGGCTCACCATCGACCGGGTTGGGGCCGGATACACCCTGGTAGCGTCGTTGGGCGGCCAACCTGCCCGGACCTCCCACCCCTTCGACATTCTTCTCGGTCCGCCCTCCCCTGACTCCTCAACCGTGGTCCTCCTTCGGGATGTCGGGCTGGTGGACGACACACTCTCCGTTCGGGTACGCCTGCGAGACGCTGGGGGCAACCCCCTTGAACAAGGGGGACATGTGGTGGCCATCACGGTGGGAGAGAACACCGGAGGGTTGGAGTTAGTCGAGGTGCTGGATCATGATGACGGAACGTACACGGTGAATCTGGCCGCCACCGCACCCGGTACGGTCAGCGGGATCCGGGCGCTCATCGATGGGGAGTTGACCGCCGGTCCAGGGGTAGAGGCGACGGTGTTCGCCCTTCAGGCTATCTCGGCGGGAGGGTCGAAGGCCTCTTCGCCGGACGTCTCCCTTGGAACCACTTGCGGTCTCCTGAACACGGGGCGGTTGTTTTGCTGGGGTGATGGCGGGTTCGGCAAGCTTGGGCATGGGTCCTTCACTTCGGTCGTGGTGCCTGCACCGACACCGGTTTCCGGGCTCCATGAATGGAGTTCGGTGTCCGCTGGAAGGTCAATGACGTGCGGAATCCGCACCGATGCGACGGCCTTTTGCTGGGGGAGCGGTTCGGCCGGTCAACTGGGAAACGGGCAGTCCGAGCTGGGGTCGGCGAGCAACCGCTCGGTGCCCACGGTGGTGGTGGCCCCGGGGGGGCTCAAACGCATCGCGCCTTCGCTCCACGTAGGCACCTGCGGCATCGACATGGATGACCGAGCAGTCTGCTGGGGGCACAACGGGTTTCAAGGGCGCCTGGGTACAGGGGATACCGAACCCAGGAGCCGTCCCACACCCGTCCAAGGCGAACTGACCTTCGGCTCCGTGACCCTTGGAATCGCGCACGGGTGCGGCATCACCCTTGAGGGAGCAGCCTACTGCTGGGGGAGCAACCACGTCGGACTCCTTGGGATTGGCAACACCACGCCGCCGCAAATCTGTGGCAACCACGGATGCTCGTTTTTCCCGTTGCCTGTCACCGGCGGTCGTTCGTTCGTCCCCGGTTCGATTGCGACCACCGGGAACCTCACCTGCGCCATCGAGGCGGGAACCCTGGATGCCTACTGTTGGGGAACCGGGATCGTGGGGGACGGCAGCGAAGGACCTGTTCCGGTGCCGACACGGGTCTTCGGGGGGCTCGCCTTTACTCAACTTTCCGCGAACGATACATACTTCTGCGGGGTCACGACGAGCGGGGAAGTGTACTGCTGGGGGCGGAATCAACACGGCCAGCTTGGAAACGGCACACAGATGGATGGGTTCGTCCCCCGGCGGGTGGATCGTACCGACCACTTCGTCTCGGTCTCCACCGCACAAAGCCATGCCTGCGCCCTGACCATCCGGGGTTCAGCCTACTGCTGGGGAAGGAACGACAGGTACGAGCTTGGTGATGGCACCACGACTCAGCGGCTTTCTCCGACCCGGGTCCGGATGTTTCGGTAGAGGTGAAGGTCCCTGGGCCTCCATTGCCGCTCACCCCACCGTTGCGTGTTCGCCCACGTATCCCATCAGGAAGGTGGTGTACAGGGAGAAACATAAGATAAACTTGCGTAGAACAACAGATAATCTTAGCATGCTTTATGCGACCTCTCGGATCAGAAGCTATCCATGAGTTACTTGCTGCTGTCGGGGATCACCTGGCGGCTGCGGGTCACACCGTGGGCCTCGTGGTGGTGGGCGGAAGCTCGCTGGCGACCCAGGGCTGGGTGGATCGCGTGACCGACGATGTGGACGTCATCGCGCAGGCCGCATGGAGCGATGGGGAACGAGTCCTGGTGGCGCCAGACCCGCTTCCTCCTGCCCTCGTGGAGGCGGTGGCGCGGGTAGCTCGAGACTACGCACTGGATCCCGAATGGCTGAACACCGCGGTGGGTAAGCAGTGGGAGTACGGGCTTCCGCCCGGGTTTGAGGAAGAGATCACCTGGATTCGACTGGGAGGGTTGGAGGTAGGGTTCGCCGGCCGACGGGGGCTCATCGCCCTCAAGCTATTCGCCGCCGTCGACCAAGGACCGGAGAGCGTTCACGCGCAGGACCTGCGTGCGCTCCTACCGACCTCCAAGGAGCTCTCCGAGGCGGCTTTCTGGGTCGCGACACAGGACGCCTCAGCGGCCTTCGCAGAGGAGTTAGCACAGGTGGCAGATCATGTCCGAAAAAGCAATCCGTGAAACCGGTCGCCTGGCCAAGGCCACTGCGGTGGCGCTTTGCTGGCGTCACTGGCTGACCCTGGGTGCCCCGGCGGTGCCTGATGCTCGCGGTTCATCTGGATCGATGGTGGATCCGGAAGCTCTGATTCTGCTGAGCCTCCGGGTGTCGGATGAAGAGCGAAGGCTGAGAGATCTGGTCGCCTGGTGGGCACGCACCGGATCCAGACTGACCAGCGTTCAGAGAATGAGCACCCTTGCCGCCGGCTTCCCGGAGGCGGCTCCCCCGAACGGACATCGTACCTTCGCGTACCTTGCGGCGGAGGGTGGCGATCGACGATGGAAGCGCAGTGCCGGCGATGCGCCGGCGTGGCAAGTTCGCACCACGAAGGGCTCGGAACGCCTCTCTCTGGCTGATCCGGGCGCACTCTGGCTCCGGCTCCGGGCCGGGCTGGGAGTGGGGGCGAAGGCTGACATCGTCGCCTATCTCCTGGGGCGACAGGGCGCCTGGGCCAGCGCGAAGTCCATCGCGTTCGCCACCGGGTACAGTACCGTGGCCGTTCGAGACGCCGTCGGGGACATGGTCCTCGCCCGTCTCATCCAGGAGATGGATGGCCGTCCATCAGAATACCGCGCGCCCACCACGCCGTGGGCCGCGCTCCTCGGCTTCGCGGAAGACCGGGCCGGGCCTCAGGGAGGCGCGGGAATACCGATATGGTCCTATTGGGCCCAGGTCTCCGCCTTCCTCGCGGATGCCATGGCGTGGAGCGATGGGTGGGAGTCCGGCGCCGGTCCCTCCATCCGTGTCTGGGCCTCCCGAGCCCGCGATGTCATGGAGGCCCATGAGCCCGCTCTTCGTCTGAACCGCATCAACGTGCCCAGACCCGATGATTTCCGTGGCACGGAGTTGGTGGAGGGGCTCCTGCACACGGTCCGGGGGGTGTCGGACTGGGTCGGCGAAGTGGGCTAGGTCGCGATCGAGTAGGTCGCTGAGGGGTGCCAATGCGATGGCCTCCGTTGCCAGGCAAACCCACTATGTAGCATAGTGCGCGAAGCAGATGCCCCAGACTTCGGATCCTTCTCCTTGCTCAACCGCACTGCCGACGCCCGCGTCCGCGCCGCTGCCTTCGATTGGCTCTCCGGTCAGGTGGCTCGCCATGGCGATGTCCTGCCCCGACCACTCCTTACGGAGGGGTTCGAGTTGGATGGGCGCCGAGTACCACTCCTTGGACCGCAGGGGATCTTCAAACCGGCGGTGATGGAGCTCCCACTTTCCATCGCCACCATTCCCACCGGCCCCTATGACGACGCCATCGACGCGGACGGGACTCTCCGGTACCGCTACCGAGGCACCGACCCAACCCACCGGGACAACGTCGGACTCCGCGAGGCAATGAGGGAGCGGCTCCCTCTCGTTTACTTCCATCGGGTGGTCCCTTCGAAGTACGTCGCGGCATGGCCCGTTTACATCGTCGCAGACGATCCCGCCCGCCTCACCTTCGGCGTGCAGGTGGATGATGCGGATCACATCGGCCTGGGTCCAGATCAGGGGTGGATGGTCACACAGGAAGACGCCACGGAGAGGCGGAGGTACATGACGAGCCTGACCCGACGACGCCTTCACCAGCGGACGTTCCGCGAGCGGGTGCTGCTCGCGTACCGTCGCGAGTGCGCCTTCTGCCACTTCCGACATGTCGAACTCCTTGAGGCCGCCCACATCACGCCGGACGTGGACCCGCTCGGGGAGCCCGTGGTCAGCAATGGAATGGCCCTCTGCCGACTCCATCACGGAGCCTTCGACCGGCACTTCGTAGCCGTACGGCCCGACCTGCGTCTCGAGGTTCGGCCTGACCTTCTCAAGGAGAAGGACGGGCCCACGCTACTCCACGGGATCCAGGCGCTTCAGGGCCAGAGAATCCAGAAGCCCCGCCGAGCCGAAGATCAGCCTGACCCCGAACGACTGAGGGACCGGTACCAGGTATTCCTGGCAGAAGCGGAGAGGTTGGCGTCGTGAGGTGGAGAACTCAGGCGGTCGTACCGGAGAGGGCTCTCGCTGCAGTCGGAGAGGGGTTCTGCGGATGAGTGGTCACACGGAAAGCATATCACGCGCTTGGGTAGGTCCGTTCCGGATCCGGGATCTCCTGGCCGGATCCACCGATGATGGGGCACCCTTCCCACCTGACGCCAGCGGGCTCTACCTCGTTTCAGTCAGATCTTGGAGAGTGGTTCCTGACGCCGATTGCGGGCCACTTTATGTTGGAAGCAATACGGGGAGGTCACGTCGCTTTCGCACGCGAGTAGGCGACCTTCTCGCTGACATGTTCGGCTTCTTCGGAGGAGGAACAGGTCACCATTCGGGCGGACGGAGCCTATTCCGCTACTGCCTGGAGCACGGGATTTCACCTAGCGACCTTCACCTTGCTTGGAGATCGGTGGAATGCTCCAGGTGCGAGGAAGTCCGTTACTTCAACGACCTGCAACCTCGACTCAACCGAAATCGTCCGCCACGCTGCCGGGTACACGGGAGCTAATCACGCGGAGTCGCTTCGGTCCAACCGTTCTGAAACGGGAAATCCTATGAGTTGGCAGGGAGCGCCGACGGGGTCTCAATGCGAGTAACGAAGAACGGGTCTGAACTCTCAAGCCAAGCCGACTGGTTCCGACTCGCTCCCCCCAAGGGCGGGGAGCGCCAGTGGAAGGCAGGCCGGAGTGCGCTGGAAGTTGCTCGCGCCTGGTTCCCGGAGGATGGTAGCCCAGTCGTCCCCCCGGAGCTCGACGAGCTACTCGGAAGCCACCCTGACCTGGCGGGCCTGCGGCTGATCGAAGCCGAACCCGAGGTCCCGATCCCCTTCGACAACTTCCGTGGGGAGCCGCGAAACGCGGATCTGGTGATTCGGGCCAAGCTCGCCGCCGAGCCGGTGGCCATCACCGTGGAAGCCAAGGCCGACGAGTCCTTCGACCGCCGAATCGAGAGTCTACTGGTGGACGCCGCGCGCACACTGGCGCGGGATACGCGGACCAATGCCATCGAACGGGCGAAGGGGCTGGCCGATGCGCTTCTTCCTCCGTGGAGGGAAGGTCTCCCCCATTTCGGTGAGCTGAGGTACCAGCTCATCACCGGGGTCGCAGGGACCCTCGCCCTGGCGGACCAGATGGAGGCCAGGAAAGCCATCCTCATCGTACATGAGCTCATCGACCTCAACCGGACGAAGGAGTCCCGCCGTCGGAACAACCGGGAAGACTTGGACCGCTTCGTTCGCCGATTGAGCGGTGGGAGCGTGGAGCGGCTCACCCGCGGGCAGCTGGCCGGACCCCTGGTACTGCCCGGCGGTGGGCGGATGGCCTCAGGCGTGGCCCTCTACGTCGGGAAGGCTCGGAGAGATCTACCGTGAAGCCGTCCTGACGATGTTTCACCCCCGCTATTCAGGCGCGAATGCCCAAGCCTTCGCGGATGGGACCTGGAACGCGGATCTCAGCGAGATCCGCAACCGGTTCATCGGGTCTCTCCCCCCGCAGGCCACTAGGACACCGACGATTCTCGACCTTGGTTGCGGGTCGGGGAGGGACGCCCTCGCCTTTCGCGAGATGGGGTTCGTGGTTTTCGCGATGGATCCTTCGCCGGACATGGTAGAGATCGCTCGTTCACGCGCGGCCGTCCCAGTGTCTCGCGGGGGCGCCGAGGACTTGCAGGACGAGGAGCGGTTCGACGGGATCTGGGCGTGCGCCAGCCTGCTCCACATTCGCAAGTCGGATCTCGGGAATGCGCTCGAACGGATCCGGCGGGCGCTCATCCCAGGAGGCGTGCTCTACGCCTCGTTCAAGTGGGGGGAAGGGGAACGGGAGGTGGATGGCCTGCACTTCTCGGATCTCGATCCCGTTGCACTCGGGATCTTGGTGGATGGCGTGGCCGGATTGGAACTCGTTGATTGCTGGAGAACCGAGGACGTGCGCCCGGAAATGGGCGGCCACTACTGGCTCAACGGGCTGATGCGACGACCGTTCAGCCCGTAAGCGAGAGTCGTTCCCACCCTGGATCCAGAGGGACGAGCTTTCGTCCTTCAGCCCAAACCAAGCCGTTTCGGTCTGCGACCTGAGAGTAGGCCCAACGGGTGATCCGCCTGGAAGTGTCCTCGTCGGCCAGGAACCCGGCTTCTCTGAACACCCGTCCAAGCTCATACCTCTCGTCTTCGTTCCTCCGCGCCCAGCGCTCCAGGTGGGGAAGCGCAGCCAGATGGTCTGACTTCGCTCCATTGCAGCGGTCATGGGCTAAGACAAAGTTGTGGCCCAGGTCAACCGGGTACCGGCTCCACGGTATAAAGTGGTCCACGTGGGAACTGTCTCGCAGAGCACGCCCGCAGTAGAAACAGGTGCCTCCCTGAAGCTCCAGGAGTGGGTCCCGCAGATTCATCAGGGTGTTCCGTTGCGGACCGAACAGAAACTCACCTAACTCCGTGCGTTCCTGGAGGGATTCGGCGTTCAACCTCCGAACGAAACGGATCCAGGCTCCCCGGACCAGATCCAGAATGAGGGCGTGAAACGCCCGGAAGCAGTAAGCCACTCCCGGACGAAGCACGATGGCTGTCTCGGAGCCGCGACCCACTGTCCGCTCGTGCTCGTACAGGAAGTCATGCACTTCCCTGCCCACCCGCTGAAGCTTCCAGAGGGGCATGACGCTCACTACGCGGGA
Organism: Gemmatimonadota bacterium; assembly: GCA_050485305.1. Lineage (GTDB taxonomy): Bacteria > Gemmatimonadota > Gemmatimonadetes > Longimicrobiales > Gaopeijiaceae > JBJHBD01. The sequence continues at coordinate 11,119 of JBJHBD010000051.1, read as the reverse complement.
AACCTCACCGGTAAGAGAACTCCAGGCGTCCTGTCTGGCACGGAGCTGGTCCAACCGGTCTCCCCACTCCGCTCGCGCTTCCTCGACCCGGGAAACGATGGCTGCCTGCCGACCGGTGTTCTGAGCGAGGACCAGGGCTCCCTCAGGCGCAGGCCACGGCACCACCTGCCGCCAGTACAGCTCCACGAACCGTTCTCCGATGGCCCGGATGGGTAACTCCAGCTCGTCTCCCATGTCGTCACCCCGCTGCACTGCCAGGTCCGCGAGGGCATGCACCAGCGCAAACTTGTAGGTGGCCGTGAACGACCCCTCCTCGAGGAGTCGCTGGAGGTCCTTCAGGAACTGAATCTGAAAGCGCGCAGAGGGCGGGGTAGCCAGAAGGCCCTTCTCCGGTGGGGGACGTTGCCGTCCATATGGCAGGGACGATATGACGCAGGAGCTTGCGGGGCCACCAACCCCCCATCCCCCCATTTGAACCCCTCCCCCTCTCCCCCCGTATACTGAAGGAGCGCAGCCCTCGGCCCCCAACCCCATCTCGCTATGCCCCGCACTCTCCTCGCCCTCGCCGCCCTCCTGGCCCTCGCCCCCTCCTCGGTCCAGGCCCAGACCCCCGCTCCCTTCCCCTCCGGCACCTTCGCCATAGAGAACGTCCGGGTCTTCGACGGACGCGATGTGCATGAGCGCGTCACCGTCCTCGTCCGCAACGGGCGGGTGGCCGCCATGGGCCGCGACGTGGCCCTCCCCACCGGCGTCCCGGTGGTGGACGGCGACGGTCGCACCCTCCTTCCCGGGCTCATCGACGCCCACACCCACACCTTCGACGGCTCCGTCCTGCAGCAGGCGCTGGCCCTCGGGGTGACCCTCCACCTGGACATGTTCACCGTTCCGGCCCTCATCCAGGGGTGGCGGAGCGAGCAGGAGGCGGGCGGGGCCCGGAACCGCGCCGACGTGCTGGGCCCCGGCTATCTGGCCACTGCCGAAGGAGGGCACGGCACCCAGTACGGCTTCCCCGTTCCCACGGTAGATCGCCCCGAGGACGCCCAGCCCTGGGTCGATGCCCGGGTGGAAGAGGGGGCCGACTTCATCAAGATCGTCCTGGAGGATGGGTCCGCGTACGGCTTCACTTCTCCCACCCTCGACGACGACACCTTCCGGGCCCTCGTCCGGGCGGCCCACGCCCGGGGGCTCCTGGCGGTGGTTCACGTCTCGACACTGGCCAAGGCCGAGCTGGCCCTCGACGCCGGCGCCGACGGGCTCGTCCACCTCTGGGACGACACCCCCCCCGACGCCACCTTCGCCCGGCGCATGGCCGAGGCGGGGACGTTCATCGTCCCCACCCTCCCGGTGCTGGAGGGGATGGTTGATGACGCCCTCGACGGTGGCGCTTCGGCCTCCATCCTGAACGACAGCGAGCTGGCGGCATTCCTCGACGCAGGTGCGCGGCAGACCCTGCTTCAGCGCTTCCCCCTCGGGGGCGCCATGGGGTGGGCCGGGATCTCCCAGTCCATCCGCACCCTCCACGAGGCCGGGGTGGTGATCCTCACCGGCTCCGATGCCCCCAACCCCGGCACGGCCTTCGGCGCCTCCATTCACCGCGATGTGGAGCTCCTGGTCCATGCCGGCCTGACCCCGGTGGAGGCGCTCCGGGCCGCCACCTCCAACGCCGCCGAGAGTTTCCGACTCGAGGGGCACGGCCGCATCGCGCTCGGGGGCCCCGCCAACCTCCTCCTGGTGGATGGCGACCCCACCCGCTCCATCCGCGACACGCGCCGCATCGTCTCGGTCTGGAAGGACGGCGATGCCTTCAACCGCGACGCGCTCCGCTCCCGCATTGCCGGGGCACGCGCGGTGACGGAGCGGGCCACCACCGATCTGGGCTCCGAGCCCATCGTCATCGGTGACTTTGAGGATGGGTCACTCGCCGCCCCCATGGGCTCGCCGTGGACCGAATCCACTGACGCCATGGCCGGGGGCAACTCCACCGTGACGTTGGAGGTGGTGGAGGGGGGTGCCGAGGGGAGCGCCCGGGCCCTTCGACTCTCCGGCGAGGTGCGCCCCGCCGGTCCCTTTGGATGGGCCACCGCCATGTACTTCCCTTCCACGCAGCCCTTCCTCCCGGTCAACCTGTCCGCTACCGAAGGGTTCGCCTTCCATGTCCGCGGGAGCGGCCCCGGCTTCAACGTCTCCGTCTTCTCGGGAGGCGGGAATATGATTCCCGTGTCCGCGGGGGTGGAGGTCCCCGGTGATCCGGACAGCTGGACCTGCCACTTCCTCCGCTGGAGTGACCTGCCGGGCGTGATGCCGGAAGAGGTCACCGCCCTCTCCATCGGCGCGGGCCCAGCCGCCGGCACCTTCGAGTACTTCCTGGACCGGGTGACCCTCATTCCCCAGGGTGGGGAGGGGTGCGGGTGAGCGAAGGTTGATGTCTGCTTCGCCCGGCGGCATGCTTCCACTCGAGACCACGACCACCAAAGGGCCAACGGGAGATGGATCCATGAAGGCACGTGATGGAGAGCCGGAGGCCGGCGAGGGAGCCGATACCCGCAGTCCTGGGGAAGCGCGGCCCGAAGGGGAAGAGCAATCCACCCTGCCACCCCTCCCCACCTACGCCATGGGGGTACCCAATGCCGACCTGGCCGACCGGGGAGAGCTCTACCGGGTGATGGCTGCGGATTGACCCTCCGCGACCCCCCCCATGTACCGCACCTGCATCACCTGCGGCGCCACCCTCGGCGCCAACGAGGTGCTCGAGCACTTCCCGGTGGGTCGGCGCCTCGCCTTCGATCCCCATCGGGGGCGGCTCTGGGCGGTCTGTCTCAACTGCCGGAGCTGGAACCTGGCCCCCATCGAGGAGCGGTGGGAGGCGGTGGAAGAGGCGGAGCGTGCCTTCGAGACGGCGCAGGTGGGGGCGAGCACCGAGCATGTGACGCTGGGGCGGGTCCCCGAGGGGCTCGACCTGGTACGCATCGGCCCGGCCCGATCGGTGGAGTTCGCCGGATGGCGCTTCGGCGACGCCCTCGTCGGGCGGTGGGAACGGAAGCGAAAGGCGAGCCGCACCGCCCTGGGGGTCGGGTTGCTTGCCGGCACCGTGGGGATGAGCGCCCCCATCCTGTTGGCCTCCGCCGCGTGGGGGATGGGGACGGAACTCCTCCACTACCGACGCAGCCGCCGCATCATCGAGCGGGTGGCTTCACCCGGAGGCGAAGCGCCCGTCTTCCCCGTCCGAGGGCGGGACATCCATCGAGCTCGCCTCCACGTTCCTGAAGAGGGAGGATGGGAACTCCACATCCCACGCTACGGGGGAAACGTCATCCTCACCGGCCCGGATGCGATCCGGATCTCCCGGCGGATGCTCCCCTTCATGAACCGCGAGGGGGCCAAAGAGGAGCTGGTTCGACAGGCGGTTCGCCTCACGGAAGCCCACGCGGGACCGGACGGACTTTTCGGGTACGCCGCCCGCTCGGTGGGGGATGGGGAAGAGGCCGACCAGCTCCATGGACGGGTTCGCTTCCGGAGGTACCGGATCGCCTCGGCGGACCCGGTGGTGAAGACGGCGCTGGAGATCGCCGCCAACGACGAGACGGAACGACGGGCGCTGGAGGGGGAGCTGGCCCTCCTGGAACGGGAGTGGCGAGAAGCGGACGAGCTGGCGGGAATCATCGACGACCTCCTCCTCCCGGAGGGGGTTCGCAGCACCCTTCGCCGCCTGCGATCGGGGTTTTCGGGAGCCTCCGCGGCGGCGACCGCCACCCCTTCCATTGCGGACGAAACGGGTCCACCCCGCCCGGAGGAGGACCCCGATCCCCATTGATTCGCCCTCCGGCATCACCCATTCTTCCGGTGAACCCCGAAGAGATCCCGGCACCCCCTGCCGGATCGTCCGCGAACCACACCAGGCCCGGTCCCAAAGGATGAAGGAGCTCCCATGACCACCGTCGAGTCCGAAGCGCGAAAGGCGCTGGCCCGCTTCCGCCGGGCGCTGGAGAAGGGTCAACGGGAGCTGGACTCCCTCGCCGGAGCCATCCGCCACGCCGAGGGGAGCGACTTCCCGGGCGAGGCATATGCCGAGGCGGAAGATGCCATGGCGCGCCTCATCACCTTCGCCGACGAGGAGGGAGCGCGCCTCCAGGAGAAGATCCTGAGCAGCGGCGGGCTGGAGCCGGGGCGGGTGCGACGGTCCTCCACATGAGGTCGGAGGCGCTCCGCGACACCCTCCTCGGTCACATGGCCCGCGACGGGATGGGGGTCCGGGAGGGGGCGGGGGTCCGGGACGGCGCCGGACTCCGGGATGAGGCTACCTTCAACGCCCTCGCCCTCGAAGTTTTCCGGCATCAGGTCGAGGCCAACCCGGTGTACGGATCCTTCGTGCGAGGGCGGATCCCTCCCGAGGAGGTGAAGCACTGGACCGAGATTCCCCTGGTCCCGGTGCGGGCCTTCAAGGAGCTTCCTGCCATTTCCGGCCCCCGGGAGGGCGCGGCGGCCACCTTCCTGTCCAGCGGAACCACCGGAGGCCCGGAGCGCCGGAGCGAACACCGGGTCCGCGATCTCGAGCTCTACCGGAGCGCCGCCCTCTCCTGGGGGCGTCCCCACCTCCACCCCGATCCCGACGGGAGCGGGCCCATCCGGGTGCTGGCCCTCCTCCCCTCTCCGGAGGCGCGACCCGATTCGTCGCTGGCCCGGATGGCCGGGTTCTTCGCCGATGCCTGGGGCGACGGGGAGGGGGAATTCCTGGCCGATGCGGAGTTCGCTCCCGAGCTGGACCGGCTCCCGGTCGCGGTGGTGCAAGCCGCGGACCAGGACGTTCCCGTCCTCCTCCTCGGCACCGCCTTCGCCTTCGCCCACCTCCTGGAAGGGGGCGCCCCCGCACTCCCTCTGCCGGAGCGTTCCGTCATCATGGAGACCGGCGGGTACAAGGGGCGCGCACGGGAGCGTCCCCGCCACGATCTTTACCGCGATATGGCGGAACACTTCCGCATCCCCCTCACCCGAATCGTGAATGAGTACGGGATGACGGAGCTCCTCTCCCAGTTCTACGAACCCGTTCTCCGGGAGGATGGGCCCACGGACCCCGCCGAGCGCCGGCACCTCCCTCCCCCCTGGGTGCGTACCCGGATCCTCGATCCCGTCACTCTCGACCCGGTCTCCGGAGAGGAACCGGGGCTCCTGGCCCACCTGGATCTGGCGAACCTCCACTCGGTATCGGCGATCCTCACGGAAGATCTGGGAGTCGCGGTCAAGGAAGGGTTCCGGGTCCTCGGGCGGAATCCGGGTGCCGAGCCAAGGGGCTGCTCCCTCGCCATGGAGGAGCTCCTCCGGTGAACCCCTTCGACGACCTGGTTCTCCCGCCGGGGTTCCGGCGGGAGACGGCGGAGCGCCACCCTTCCTGGACCCCCCCCGAGGCGCGGGCTCTCCTGATCCGGCTCATGGGGGCCGCCGGAGCGCTCAGAGAACGACCGGCGACGGAGCTGATCCAGATCCTGGGGCGGGCGGGGCGCCGATTCGTGAACCGCCGGGATCCCCTCCGACGGGAGGCGGAGCGCCGGGTGGCTCAGGAGGCGGGTTACTCCCCGGCCATGGCCCGCGCGGTGGTGGAGGGGATGGCGCGCGACTGGATTCCGGAGCGGCTGGAGCGCGCCCTCCGCACCGACTTCCCCGACCCCCGGGTCCTGGAGGGGTTTCGGGAGGGGGAGGGAGGGAGCCGAGTGCGAGCGGTAGGGAGTGACCTGACCCTCCAGGTGGTATCGGGGAGCGTACCGGGGGTGGGAGCCACGGCGCTCCTCCGCTCCCTCCTCGTCCGGTCACCCACCCTCCTCAAACCGGGGCGGGGCGATGTGGCGCTCCCCGTTCTCCTGGCTCGCGCCATCGGGGAGGAGGACGAGGGGGTGGCGTCGGCGCTGGGGGTGGTCTACTGGTCAGGAGGGGAGGGAGGCGCGCTGGAGGAGGAGGCGCTTCGCCACGCCGGTCGGGTGGTGGTCTACGGGAGCGACGAGACGGTGGAGGCGGTGCGTCGTCGCCTCTCCAGAACCACCCCGCTGGTGGTGTACCACCACCGCATCTCGGTGGGGGTCGTGGGGAGGGGCGCGCTGGCCGACGAGGGAGAGGCACGCCGCGCGGCGCTGGATGCGGCCCGAGCCGCTTCTCTTTTCGAGCAGCGCGGGTGTGTCTCTCCCCATGTGATCTGGGTGGAGGAGGGTGGGACGGTGACCCCTTCCCGGTGGTGCGAGCTTCTCGCCGAGGGGATGGACGCCCTCGCCGGAGAGCTTCCCCCCGAGCCCCCCTCGTCGGAGGAAGCGTCGGAGATCCAGCAGTTCCGGGCCCTCACCGAGATGAGGGTGGCCGGAGGAGATGGAGGGCGGCTCTTCGCGGGAGAGGGGCTCTCCTGGACACTCGCTTTCGAGACCGACCCGGTGTTTGCCCCCTCCTGTCTGGGGCGCACCGTGCGGGTGAAGCCGGTGGCGGAGCTGGACCAGGTTCCGGGGCTCCTGGCTCCGGTGGCGCCATGGCTCCAGACGGTGGCGCTGGAAGGTGCAGGCGAGCGGGAGGCGCCCCTCACCGAGATGCTGGCACGGACGGGAGCCACCCGCATCAGCACCTTTTGGGAACAGCCCTTCCCTCCGGCGTGGTGGCGTCACGACGGGAGGGGCCCCCTGGAGGTGCTGGTGCGATGGGTGGTGCAGGAGGGGGGAGAGTGAACCCTCCCCCCGTCATTCCTCGGTCTGCTGCTCCGAGCGCCAGATCACCATCTGGCGGGCCCCCGACGGATTTTCCTCCACCCGGACGGTGAGCACGTCCCCCTCTTCGATGCCGAGGTCATCGCGCATTTCCTGGGGAATCGTGATTCTTCCGCCGACGCCGACGGTGACGTCGCCGTAGTACCGGGTCCGGTAGATGGCCATCCGGGCTCCTCGTGTAGAGCGTGTTGAACAGAGGGGTAAACAGACGCATAACCTATCTCCGAACCGGTCCGGGAAGCTACCTCGGGAGCAGCCTTTCCCGAGATTTTTCCCTGACGGCCCGGAAATGGGAGCCCCTGAAACCCCGCTCTCCTTCCTTGGATCCTTTGGGCCTGGATCCTTCGGGGGTGTCGCCCACCGGATCTATCGGCGGAAATGACCGACCCGATGCGTCATGGAGAACGCGCCCCTCTCCATGAAGAGGTGGACCGTTCATGAAGAAGTCCACCGTGCGGGGCGTAGGGAGTCCGGACGGGCCCCCGCGGGGCGGAAGCCATAGCCGGCACCTCGCGGGATGAGGGTCCGGAGCCCATCCTCCGGAATCCGCTCTCCCGAAAATCCCTGAACCCCGGAGCTGCCATGCAGGGCCTCGCCGTGAAGCTGGAGGGAGTGACGAAGGACTTCGGTTCCTTCCGAGCCGTCTCTCCCCTCGACCTGGAGATCCCGCGGGGATCGATCTACGGACTCCTCGGACCCAACGGTTCGGGGAAGACCACCACCATCCGCATGATCATGGGGATCCTGGGTCCCGACGCCGGGAAGGTGCACCTCTTCGGGGGGGACCCCGGCGAGACGCGGCGCCGGAGCGTCGGCTACCTCCCGGAGGAACGGGGGCTCTACCGGAAGATGAAGGTGCTGGACCACCTGGTCTTCCTGGCGAAGGTGCGCGGGGTGGATGGGCGCGAGGCGGCCCGCCGCGCCGGAGACTGGCTGGAGCGCCTCGGGCTGGGAGACCGGAGCGACAAGAAGGTGGAGGATCTCTCCAAGGGGATGCAGCAGAAGGTCCAGTTCATCGGGACGGTGCTCCACGAACCGGAGCTCCTCATTCTGGATGAACCCTTCTCGGGGCTCGACCCCATCAACCAGGATCTCCTGGAGGCCATCGTGAAGGAGTTCCACGGGAAGGGGACGACGATCCTCTTTTCGACCCACCTCATGGATCAGGCGGAGCGGCTCTGCGAGCGGGTCTGCCTCATCTCCCGGTCGAAGAAGGTGCTGGACGGGGAACTCACCGCCCTCAAGCGGGCCGAATCCGACGGGGTGGTAGCGGTGGACTTCGAGGGGACCGATCGGTGGATCCACGGGCGGGAGGTTCTCACCTCGGACCCTACCCCCACGGGAGTCCGCATCCAGCTTCACCCCGGAGAGGACCCGCACCCCCTCCTGGAGAGGGCGGTGGCGAGCGGAGCCCGCATCACCCGCTTCCAGGTGGTGGAGCCGCGACTCCACGAGATCTTCGTCCGCCACGCCGGCCCCGGAGCCGCCGTGGAGGCGGGCGCACCGCCCCTTCTCCCTTCCACCCGCTGAGTGAACGCCATGCGAACCGTCGGCACCGTCATCGCCCGCGAGTACCTCCAGCGGGTTCGTACGAAGAGCTTCATCATCTCCACCATCGCGGCCCCCGTGCTCATGCTGGCCGTGATCCTGATCCCCGCGTGGATGGGAGCGCGTTCCGCTTCGTCCGAACGGGAGATCGCCCTTCTGGACCGCACCGGCGCCCTTGCGGCGCAGGTGGCTCCGGGGCTGGAGCGGGCCGGCTTCCGGGTGGAGACCCTGGAACCGGGCTCCGCCGAAGAAGAGGGGTTGGATCAACGCCTGGAAGATGGGGCGCTGGCCGGGGTGGTCATTCTGGATGACCGGACCCTCTCGGAGGGGCGGGCGGTCTGGAGGGGGAAGGAGAGCCCCTCCACCCTCCGACGCCTCACCATCCAGCAGACCGTCTCGGGCGCGGCGCTGGGGAGCGCCCTCATGACCTCGGAAGACGCGCCCCGGCTCGCGGCCCTCCTTCAGGGAGGGGAGCTGGAGGTGCAGACCCTCGACGAGGAGCGGGACCAGGTGGACCGCGCCATGGGGATGGCGGCCGGGTTCATCGGCGCCTTCTTCCTCTACATGGTCCTCCTGATCTACGGGACCATGGTCCTCCGGGCGGTGCTGGAAGAGAAGACCGGGCGCATCGCCGAGGTGCTCCTCTCGTCGCTCCGCCCCTGGGAGCTCATGCTGGGGAAGGTCATGGGGGTGGGGGCGGTGGGGCTCACCCAGGTGGCGGTCTGGGTGGGGTCGGCGGTCCTCCTCTTCGGCCTCGGGATCCCCGGGATGATCTCCTTCTTCCCCGAGATCCCCATGATGGATCAGATCCGCGAGTACCTACCAGGTATGGCGGTGCTGGGGTACTTCGTCCTCTGCTTCCTCATGGGGTACTTCCTCTACGCCTCCCTCTTCGCCGCGGTGGGAGCCATGTGCTCCTCCGAGGAGGAGGCGCAGCAGATGCAGTTCCCGGTGGTGATGCTGGTGGTGGTTCCCATCGTCTTCCTGGCCCCCACCATCGAGTCGCCGGACTCGGCCATGGCCTTCTGGCTCTCCCTCTTCCCCTTTTTCTCCCCAATCCTGATGTTCGCCCGCGTGGCGGCGGGTGGGGCGCAGATCTGGGAGGCGGGGCTCGCGCTGGCGGGGATGGCGGGGGCGCTCTTCGTCACGGCGTGGATTGCCGGACGGATCTACCGGGTGGGGATCCTGATGCAGGGGAAGCGTCCCACCGTTCCGGAGCTCTGGCGCTGGGTGCGGGAGGGGTAGGGGCGCAGGCTCAGGGGAGGAGGGACCGGAGAAATGCGGCGAGCTGGTGGTCTTCCAGCACCCGCGCCCGGCGCACCGCCTCTTCATAGCTGGGCTCGATGATGACGGGGATGGTCCGGTACACCCCCTCCCCCTCGTTCCGGTCGGCTGCGGAGAAGGCCAGGATGGCCCGGTAGCTGTCCTGCCGACGGGGGTCGTCGTCGAACTCCAGGTAGACGTCCCAGAAGCGACCGGCGTGGGAGATGGTGGCGAGGTGCTGGCCGGTGGAGGGGGAGTCTGCGTTGTGTCCGCTGGGGTTCATGGCGTGGGCGGGGCGTCGGAGGGGGTGCCGTTCCTGGAGGATGGGTCTTCCGGATTACCATCCACCAGGGGGAGTTCGGAGGAAGAGGAGGCCGCCGGACCTTCGGCGGCGGGAGCGCTTCCGAGGACGAGGGGGAAGGGCTTTGAGGCCTCTCCGGTGTAGAGGGAGAGGTGGGGGAAGGGGATCTCGATTCCCTCGGCGTCGAAGCGGTCCTTGATCTCTTCCAGGAGAGTGGTCTTGAGGGAGAGGAAGGTCTGGCGCTGGGTCCAGACGGTGAGGCGGAGCTCCAGCGCCGAGTCCCCGTAGGCGTCGAAGAAGACCACCGGCTCCGGCTCCATGAGCGCCTTGGGGTTTTTCTGCACCACGTCCAGGAGGACCTCCTTCACCCGCTTCACATTCTCCTTGTACGCCACCCCCACGTTCAGGTCGAGGCGCCGAATGGGAAAGCGGGTGTTGGTGATGACCTCGCTCTTCACGATGGTCTCGTTGGGGATCCGCACGAACCGGTTGTCGAAGGTGCGGAGCTTCACCGAAAGGGTGTCGATGGAGAGGACCTGCCCGGTGGTGCTCCCCACCTGGATCATGTCTCCCACCTGGAACGGCTTCTCCGCGATGAGGAAAAACCCCGAGATGACGTTGGAGACCGAGGTCTGGGAGGCGAAGCCGAGGGCGATCCCCACGATCCCCGCCGCCCCCAGTAGGGGGGTGAGGGAAAAGTCGAGCTGGTGGAGGATGGTGATGAGGAGGAGGATGAGCCCCGGATAGAGGATCACCTTCCCCACGATGAGTCCCTGCTGGGGCGAGTAGCGCTTCGTCACCCGTGCGCGGATCCATCGGGAGAGCCCGTACACCGCGGGGATTCCCACGAAGAGGAGGAAGCTCACCTGGAGAATGCGGGCGAGGTTCTCTCCCCGGAAGAGGAAAAGGAGGTCTCCCGAGCGGGCGGCCTCCCCGGCGACGCCCTCCTGGAGCGGGAGGAGGGTGAGGAGGGTGTGGATCATCCGCCCCCCAGCCCCGTGAGGGCCCGATTCAGCCGAGCGAAGGTGCGGGCGCGAAGCCCCCGGATCACCGGGGTGCGGGGCGGGGAGACGAGGGCAGCCCCCTCCGCCTCCACCGGCGCGCTCCCGGTGATGTGGATCTGGCTCCCCTCGTCGTCCCCCTGGTAGCGGACCCGGGACTCATCGGCCCAGAGCTCCGTGTTCAGGGCGAAGACGGAGAGGTGGGCGACTCGGAAGGAGAGCTTGTCCACGTTCAACTCTCCCCCGGAGGAATTTTCGAGGGAGAGAGGGCAGAC
>JBJHBD010000050.1:0-20110 GCA_050485305.1 Gemmatimonadota bacterium | reverse complement strand
GGCTGACTGCCGCGGAGGTGGAGAAGCGCCTCATTCTCCAGACGCTGGAAGAGACCGGAAACAACAAGGCGGAGGCGGCTCGGCGCCTGGATCTGAATGTGAAGACGATCCGGAACAAGCTGAAGGCGTACGGGATCGACCTCTGACCTCCTACCGGGAGCCGCCCCCGGGAACCCCACCCCCCGGTCGCCGATTCAGGTCGATCTGCTTCAGCAGCTCCACCACCGCGTTGAGTTCCCGGAGGAGCTCCTCCTGCTCAGCCACCGTGGCGCGAATTCTCGCCAACTCGTCGAGGAGCCCCACGACCCAGACGGCCTGTGCTCCGTGTCGAGTGTCCGGGAACTCCTCCGCGAGTGTCATGAGGGGGGTTCGTGCCCACTCCTCTCCTCCCAGGGCGCCGTCCGAGAGGAGGTGGACGAGGGCCGTCCCCCAGAGCGCTTCGGCCCGCAATGAACGGGCGGGTTGGAGCGCCAGAACCTCCCTGAACTCGCGGAAGGCGTCGCCGTAGGACCGCGCATTCATGTGAGCCCACCCGAGTTCCACCCGTTCCCCGGCCGTGAGCGGCGGGGGGATGGAGAGGGGGGTGCCGGATGTCCCGAGGAACTCCTGCCCGGAGGCTCCCGCTTCCGGCTTCGCGATCGGGTCCGCTGCCGAGGCCCTTTCCCCTCCGAAGGGGAGGGAGGCGCACCCGGCGAGGAGGAGGAGCAGGACGACTCCGAGGCCGGCACCGGTGGCGGCACCGCCACCAACTCTCCGCGAGGGAGCGGGCTCTTCCCAGCTCTCCGGCTCCCCCGCCTCCGGGGGGGTGGGTGGGATCTGATCTTTCCATCTGGCGGGGACTCTGGGGAGGAGTACGTGGAAGGCCGCGCCGCGTGCCGCCGTGTCTTCCACCCAGATTTCCCCCTGATGGGCCTGGGTGATGCGACGGGCGATGGCGAGGCCCAGCCCCACTCCCTGCCCTCGAAGGCGCTCCCGCCCCGCCACCTGGTGGAACTTCTCGAAGATGGCCTCCTTGTGGTGGTCCGGCACTCCGGGCCCTTCGTCTTCCACGGTGAGGAGGATGGAGGAGGTGTCCGTCTCGCCGAGGTGCGGATCACTCCCGCCAAAAGCTCCGGCGGGGTGGTCGTCCGACGGGGAAAGCGAGACCCGAACCTGACTCCCCTCCGGCGCGAACTTGGCTGCATTGCCCAGGAGGTTGCTTGCCACCTCCCCGATCCTCACAGGGTCACAAACCACGTCGACCCTGTCGGAGGGGAGATGGAGGGCGAGGGTGATGGCTCGTTCCCGGGCGACCGGACCAAGCTCCTCCACCGCCGACTCCAGGACGTCCCGGAGGTCGCACCACTCAGGGTGGTATCCGTCGGCCCCTGCCTCCAGGCGAGAAATCTCCAGGAGGTCCGAGATCATCCCCGAGAGGCGGTGCGAACTCTTTTTCGAGAGTTCGAGGAAGTGCATCTGTTTGGGGGTGAGCGGCCCGGGGATCTCCTCCAGAAGGATCTCGATGGTCTCGTGAATGGCGGCGAGAGGAGTCTTCAGTTCGTGGGAGACGTGGGATATGAAGTCCTGCTTCATGACCTCCAGCTCGGCGAGCTGTTCGGCCATTCGGTTGAAGTCGTGCGCGAGGGCGACGAGTTCGCCGGGCCCTTCCACTTCGAGCCGGTGATCAAAGCGGCCTCGCGCCACCTCGTGGGTTCCGCGGGTCAGCCGTCGCAGGGGGGCGCTGATGGAGAGGAGGAGGAGGAGGCTGAGGAGCGCGGCCAGGAGGAGGGCTCCCACGGCGGCGGTCCATGCCACGACTCGCGCTTCTTCGGCGGCGTCCGCCGAGGCCATGGCCCGTTCCGCCACCACCGCCTCGTTGGTGGCGATGAACTCCTCCGTCCAGTCGCGCATTTGATCGAGGGTGGCCACCACCTCTCCCAGATGGGCCACCGGATCGTCGAGGAGCTGGGGGGCAAGTTCGCCGTAGCGCCTCCACCCATCCCTGATCTCCTGAAAGACCTCCTCTTCCGGCTCCGAGAGTCCCACCTCGGCCAGGCGGGAGAGGTCGCGGGCCACCGCATCTTCCCATGCCGCCCATTGGGTTCGGTAGTCCGGGTCGCCGAGAAGCACCGATTTGGCGGCGAACTCGCCCACCCCGTCGATTCCCTGGGCGAGGCGTACCGCGACCTGGGCAGCCTCCAGGGTGATGAGCGCCACTTCCCGGTTGATCTTCTGGAGCTTCTCAACCTGGGACAGTTGGTGGGCCAGCATTCCGATGAGGAGTCCCGCCATGAGGAAGAGCCCGATGGCGACTCTGGTTGTGATCCGCATCGGCCCATCCTCCCTCGGAGTTCACATCACCCACCACACCGGCTCCGGTAGTACCACGGAAGGGCTCGGGGGGGTCCGCAACCATGTCCGCGGACCCCCCCGAGGGATACGGGGCCGGATCACCGTTTCCTGAACCGATCCATCCGTTCAGCCCCCCTGTTCGGGGGAATCTTCCTGGGCGACCGTGCGCCCGGTCGCGGCGGGGGAGAAGTCCACCACCACGGCGACTCGGCGGTTCTGCCACCCCTCCTCACCAGGTCCCTGCGCGCCCTGTACGATCTGGCGCTCGGAAGCCTGTCCATAGCTCACCGTCCGCATCCGATCCGAGGGGATCCCGGAATTGGCCAGGTAGTCCCGTACCGCTTCAGCGCGCCGCTCTCCCAGGCGGAGGTTATAGGCCGCGCTTCCGGCAGGATCGGTGAAGCCCTCCAGCGTAATGACTGCTTCAGGATAGTATCCTCGAAGCACTTCGGCCATTCGATCCAGGAGAGGCTGGTCCTGCGAGCGAATGGTGTGTTCGTCGAAACCGAAGTGAACGGGCGTGTTGAAGCGGACGGCAGCTTCGAGGCGCTCCACGGTGACCTGGAACTCGTTGCGAAGCTGACCAAGCTCCCCTTCGAGCTGCGCCATCCGGGATTCGATCCGGCTCTCGACCTGATCCATGCGTTGGCCCAGCCGATTCTCCACCGCCTGGTCACCCTCCCGAATCTCCTGGCGAAGGCGATCCATCTCGGTATTGAAATCGTCCTGCTTCACATGGGCGCACCCCGCGGTCACCATCACGACGGCAGCCAGGGCGAAAAACCATCGAACGTATTCTCTTCCACAAAACCGATTCATCGCTGTCCCTCCTGAGGAAGCTGTTTTTGGAGTTGGTTCCGGATCTCAACGTCGTCTTCCATACCGTCCCACGACGCCCCTCACCATGCAGACGCGGTGCCAGACCGGAGCTGATCGCTCACAAAGGCCTGGAAAGCCGTGTCTTTTCGCCGATCATGGGGGATGGGGACGGTAGGAGCTCGCCCTGCCGGTTCCGGGAATTTTTCCCCGACGATGGGAAGCTCGCCCCGTCCGCTTCACGGGTGCTGCAGGGAGGCCACGTACTCCCGGAATCCCGCTTTCAGGGTAAAGGCGCGGAGCACCCGAAAGGGGTGGAGAAGTCGTTCCACCTCGGCAGGGAGAAGGGGGGGGAGGTATCGGGGGGTGGGAGAGCGTCGTAGATAGGTCACCCGTTCCGCATCCAGAAGTGAAAACCGGTGGGCACGCACGGTGGACGTATCGGACATCTCCACCATGATATGGAGGAGCGCCGAGGGGGTGGCGAACTCGGCGAGCCGTGCCACCAGGAGAGGTCGTTCCTCCGGAAAGAGGCGGTCGAGAGCGTTCCATGCGAAGACCACGTCGAAGGGGTGGGGTGGATCGGGTGGAAGGGTGTCCAGCGTTTCGGACAGCCCCGATCTCGGTCCATCAGGGGATGAAAAGAGGTCGAGGAACCGGACTCGACGTGCCACCTGACCATGGACGGCGAGGCTGGCACTGTTTGCAGGCCCCAGATCAAGAACGGCGTGGGGCTGAAGGGACACGCACTCCCGGAAAAGGGAGGCGACCCCCGGCACCGACGCCTCCTCCATTTTTTCGGGTTCGCTCTCCCCTTCCGAACCGGGCTTCCGAGGGCCGGGGCGACGGAGCCACCCCACGAGGGGAGCGCCCATCACGTCGCCCTGGCCCTGGTTCCGGCGCCGGTTCCGGCTTCCGCGCCCACCTCGGTACCGGGTCGGGTGCCGGGTACCGCTCCGGACCCGGTCCGGATCGGCGTCGACTTCTTCCCGGCGGAAGCGAGGTCTTCTCCGTCCGGGGGTTCTCCTTCCTTCCCCGGCTGGGACTTTCCGGTGGTGCTGACGGGTTCCGGCTTGGAGGAGGCTGCGGGGCGGTCCCTCCGGGATTCGCCGGAGGTGGAGGAAGCGGAGCCTGACCGATCTCCCATATCCACTCCTCCGCGCAGACGCGCCCCGTCCTTCAGCACCACTCGTGGCGCGGTGATGTCTCCCAGCACCTCGGCGGACCCCATGAGAATGACCTGTTCCTCCGCCTTCAGATCTCCTTCGACCTTTCCCTCGACGGTTACGACCCGACCGGTGATGCTGGCCTTCACTTCCCCCTCGGACCCGATGGTTACGGAGTGATTCCGAAGGCGAATCGAACCCTCGACATGACCCTGGACCAGGAGGTCTTCTTCCCCCGTGACCTCGCCGTGAATGGTGATGGAGCGCCCGATGGTGGCGGAGGGCGCCGATGCATCCCGCCGCGTAACGGGCTCGGGGTCCGGTGGGGTGCCGGGGGTGGGGGTGTTCGCGGACGTCTCGTCCTTCTTCCACATGGACGAACTCCTTGTCGTGTTGGTGGTCGTGGCATCCCCCATCCACCCGCTTCGACCGGTCAGGTGGGGGAAGAAGTGCCCGGGAACCTTTGCACGATGCGTGCCCCTGTACTTCTGAGGATGGGTGGGATCCCACACCCCAGGTCTTCCGTGCGCGTTCGCGTATTCCGCACCTCTCCCCACTCGGGCCGGAGGAGGGGAAATTCTGGCCCGAGCGGGGAATTCATGGCCGCATGGGGGACGATTCCGGGCTGGACCTCAGAACCTCACGCCGGCAATGAGAACGAAGGAGCGGTCCTGAAACGACTCGGAGTCGAACTCGAAGTCCCCGAGTTCGGAGAGCTTCAGGTCACTCACACCGTAGATGTAGCGGCCCTCCAGGGTGAGCATGCGGTTTCCTCCCGCGGCAAAGCCGAGCCCGGCTCCGATGACTCCCGCGAAGGTGGTGGAGGGACGATCGGAGGGGGGGCAACGCCCCCGTCCTTCCCGACCGGTTCGACAGCTCACCTCAAGAGAGATCTGAGGTCCGGCGTGGGCGAAGGGACGGAGGCCGAAGAGGGGGAGGCCGACCCGGAGATACGCGGGAACGTCGACATAGTCGATGCGCCGATCCGCCGAGCCCTGGCCACGTTTGCTCTCCAGCCCCCGTTGGGCGTACAGCACATCCGCACCGAAGCCGATGAGGGAACCGGCGGTACCGCCGGAAACCCCCAGGGTAAAGCCGGTGCGGCTTTCCAGGTCACCGGGGAGCACCCCGGTATTTGAGACGTTTCCGAACGAGAGGCCGCCCTTCAGCCCGAGCCCGCCCTGGGCCAGCGCGGAATGAGGGGCGCCCATGAAGACGAGGGCGAGCAGAAGGACAAAAAAACCGGTTGGTTGACATCGCATGATGGACTCCTTTTCCGTGGGTGAACGGCGGGAAGAGGAGCAAGATGCGGACCACTCGTGTGCGGACTCCTACCCCAGTTGTCGCCCTCCGTCCACCACGATGACCTCGCCGGTCACGAAGGGAGATCGGTCCAGGAAGAGGACGGTACGGACCACATCCTCGGGGGAGCCCAGCGTTCCCAGCGCGGAGCGTTTCCGGGAGCGCTCCACCATCTCGTCGTCGTAGTCCTCCGGAGGGAGGACCGCGCCGGGTGCGATGGCGTTGACCCGCACCCGGGGCGCCAGCGCGCGCGCCATGACCCTGGTCAGGTGGAGGAGTCCGGCTTTGGAGACGGCGTGGTGGGGGTAGTCGACCCAGGGCTGGAATGCCGAGAGGTCCACCAGGTTCACCACATTTCCCCCGCTGGACTCGAGGAGGTCGGCGGTGGCCTTCACCATGAGGAAGGGGCCCTTCAGGTTCACCGCCATGACCCGATCCCACTCCCTCTCTTCCACCTCCAGAAGCGGTTTCCCCGGGA
The DNA here is from genome assembly GCA_050485305.1 of Gemmatimonadota bacterium. Taxonomy (GTDB): domain Bacteria; phylum Gemmatimonadota; class Gemmatimonadetes; order Longimicrobiales; family Gaopeijiaceae; genus JBJHBD01. The sequence goes on along the minus strand of JBJHBD010000050.1, from coordinate 14,017 downwards.
AGATGGAGGCGTTGTTCACCAGGAGATCCAGCCGTCCAAACTCTTGCCGGAGCGTCTCGGCCAGGTGGGCCACATCCCCTGCGTCGGAGACGTCACCCCGCACCACCACGGCCTTCCGTCCCATTGCCGCCACCGCCTTTGCGACGACGGCCGCCTCGGCTTCGGAGTTGTGGTAGTTCACCACCACGTCGAACCCCGCCTCGGCGAGTCCGAGGGTGATGGCACGACCGACCCGGATGGCGCCTCCGGTGACGAGGGCAACGCGGCTCAGGGGGACCTCCCGGTAGGGGTGGGGGTTTTCGGGGATGGGGGCGCGGGGAGCCCATCCTCACGGGACCCGGCACCTCGACGCTAATGATGACGGACGAACTCTGGAAGGGAGCGGGGCGTGACGGATATGTCGGGGAAGGTGGCCATCGTAACGGGGAGTACGCGCGGGATCGGGCTGGCCATCGCGGACGCCATGGTACGGGCGGGGGGGCGTGTCGTGGTGTCGGGGCGGCGCTCGGCCGATGCGGAACGGGTGGCCCGCGAACTTTCAGGGGTGGGGCCTGGTGAGGCGCTCGGAGTGGCGTGCGACGTGCGGGAGCGGGCCCGGTGTGAGGCGCTGGTGGCGGCGGCGGTGGAGCGCTTCGGCGGGGTGGACATCCTGGTGAACAACGCGGGGTTGGGGCGCTTCGCCCCCATCCAGACGCTTTCCCATGAAGAGTGGGAGGTGCAGATGGGGACGAACCTGGACGGGGTCTTCTACTGCTCGAAGGCGGCCATTCCCCACCTGGTGGCCCGAGGTGGCGGGTGGATCCTGAATGTGGGGTCGCTGGCGGGGCGGAACACCTTCGCCGGCGGGGTGGCCTACAACGCCACCAAGTTCGGCCTGCTGGGGATGTCGGAGGCGATGATGCTGGACCTCCGGCACGAGGGGGTGCGGGTGTCGTGCATCATGCCGGGGAGTGTGAACACCGAGTTCTTCGGCGGCGTACCGGACCCTTCCCACGACTGGAAGCTGGCGCCGGAGGACATCGCCCGGGTGGTGATGGACCTTCTGGCCTTCCCTGATCGGGCTCTTCCTTCACGGGTGGAGATCCGACCGAGCCGACCGCCGAAGAAGTAGCGGCGAGCCTGATTTTGGGGCCCCTGCAGGGGCCTCGACCAGGAGGGTCTCGGACCGATCGGCATGAACCTCGGTCTTGCCCCGAGCCCGACCTTCGGGCTCACGCCGGCTTTGACTTTGGAAACGATATCGACAAATTCACTTTATGTCTTCCCGAGTCCGTGAGCCGATCCAGGTGTATCTGAGTGCGGAGGAGCGTGCGGCTCTCGATGACGCCGCGGCGCAACTCGGTGTGTCCAGGTCGGAGGTGCTGCGACGGGGGGTGGAGGCGCTTTCGCGACGGGGGGAAGCGCGCGGGTCCCTCGCCGACCTGGCTCGGCAGGGGGCCGTGGTTCCCCCTTCCGATCTTACCGGGACCCCTCCTCCTTCGCTTCCGGTGGCCCCTCTTCGGGAGCTTCTCGACGAACTCGATCAGGATCGAGGGGGGCGGTGATCTATCTGGACACCTCGGTGGCGCTGGCTCATCTCCTGGCGGAGGACCGGCGCCCCGAGGACGCCCTCTGGGCGGAGGAACTGGTCTCGAGTCGGCTCCTGGAGTACGAGCTCTGGACCCGCATCCATGGACGCGACCTGGCCCGGTCCCACGGCGATGCTGTCCGGCGCCTTCTGGCCAGGGTGGCGCGCGTCGAACTTCTCCCCGAGGTGTTGGATCGTGCCCGGGAGCCCTTCCCCATGCCGGTCCGGACCCTGGACGCCCTGCATCTGGCTACCGCGAGTTGGTTGATCGAGCAAGGGCACCCGCTGCGTCTTGCCGGCTACGACAGGCGGATGAACCAGGTAGCAAAGGCCATGGGGATCGAGGTGTACAAGTTGGAAACGCCCTGACCACCAGGGGTTTCGGTCGCTTCCGCGAGGCCCCTGGGGTGAACCCCCATCGGGATCCATCGAGCTCACACCTGCTCTTCCAGTCACGGACCAGGCACTTGAGTTCGAAGGTCAGTACCTGACTGATCGCGGTTCGACTGCCTGATCGCGGGTGCTTACCACCTGGATGGGAGCCAGTACCCCGTCGTCGCCCCGCGGGCGTCGCCTCTTCTGCTCATCCGAGCCGGGAGCGTAGTTGCGCTCCGTAACGGCGGCTCATCTGCAGCGGCTCGGTTATTCCCCGCAGGTATACCCGGTAGGTGCGGTGGGACCACTCCTCGACCCGCTCGACGAATTTCAGATGCACCAATGTCGATCGGTGAATGCGGAGAAAATCCTGCTTCGGGAGCCGTTCAGCCCATTCACGGAGCGGTTTTCGAATTCGGGCGCTCCTGCCATCCGCAAAGAGCAGGTCGGAATCGTCGCCGGCGGCGAGGATGGCGACTATATCCTGCACGCGAACGAAGGCCATGCGCTCGTCCAACCGGATGAAAAGGCGGTCGTCGGAGGTCAGCGGAGGTGGGGAGGTCGGATCGGGGGCGTCCTTCCCGGTCGCAGCGGATCGCCCCAGTCGGGCCATTGTCGCAGCAAGGCGCTTCGGCGCTACCGGTTTGAGGAGATAGTCGAGCGCGTTCACCTCGAATGCGCGAATGGCGTAGCGGTCGAAGGCGGTGACGAAGACGACGGTGACCGTGCGGTCCAACAGCGGCAGCAGCTCGAACCCCGACTCGCCGGCAAGATGGACATCGAGGAATACCACATCGGGATCATGTAGCTGCGTGAGTGTGGCGGCGGCCTGCACCGTGGCAGCCTGACCCACGACCCGGATCCGGTCCGCGTGCCCTTCCTCAAGGAGCTGTGTGAGTTCCCGACGCGCGAGCCGTTCATCGTCGACGATGATTGCCGTGTACATGTTCAGCCCTCTTCGACGGGTAGCTCGATTCGTGCCAGCACGCCGCCCTCCGCCTCGGTCAGGAGGAATCGGTGCCGTCCGGGAAAGAGTGTGTCGAGGCGAGCCCGCACATTGGTGAGACCGATCCCCGTTCCATGGGTGAAGTCACGGTGGGAAGGTACGAGGGTGCCGCCACGCCCGTCCATCGACTCGCCCCGGAGCGACCCGGTGTTCCACACCTCGAGCACGAGGAGGTCGCCCTCGACCTGCGCACCGAGTCGGAGTTGCAGCGGGTGCGTCGGTGTTCCTCCGCTACCATGCCGTAGCGCGTTCTCGACGAGAGGGTGCAGGAGGAAGGCCGGTAGCTCCGCCGTCGCGGCGCTCGGATCGATCATGATGGTGACCGACAGGCGGTCCTCGAATCGGATGCTCTCGATGGCGAGGTAGCCCTCGATGGCTTCAACCTCTTCCGCCAGCGTCGTGCGCTCGAGGGGGCGGTGAACCAGGGCATAGCGCAGGAACTCCGCCAACTCCGTCACCATGTGGCGCGCGCGGGCACGGTCCTCGTCGATCATCGCACGCAGCGAGTTCAGGGCGTTGAAGAGGAAATGGGGGTTCAGTTGGTACGCCAGCATCCTGAGCTGTGCTTCGTGGCTCAGGAGCCGCGATGCCTGCGCCGTCCGCCATGAGACCACGGAGAACCACACGCCGGACCATGCGAGAAGCGCGAAGGTGAAACCCAGCACCGAGCGCGCCGCAGCGGGCCAGCCCACGAAGGGCTCGCCGGGTGCCAGGAGGCCGAACCCGAAAAGCAACCCTCTGTAGGCCAGGAAGAAGGCCGCACCGAGCAACGCACACCCGAGAACGGCGGCCGACGCCAGCGTCACCCACCCCGCTTGCCGGGCGACGAGCCGACGGTAGACCATGCCGAGCACCGAACTGGCAGCGATCCCCAGCGGAACGTAGAGCATCTCCGTCGCAAGAAGTCCGCGGTGGCCGAGATAGGCGAGATACTCTCCGGGTGCCAGTGCGGGCATGTAGGCGAGGTAGTGCACCAGCGCGTATGCGATCCAGCCGCCGAGCTGGGCGAGCCAATAGGCTCGCCGCGCGCCTGGCGGGTGCACCCCGTTCAGGGGTGGTGCTCCCGTTCCTGGCCAGAACTCCACGGCGGCCTGATCGCGCCGGGTACTCGTCATCGCGGGCTCCTCCGGTTGGAAACGGCGCGAGTTCCTGGTCGCAACATCGTATGGGGTTCCGAATCCGGGCACGACCTGGTGGAGACGAGCGGCGTCAACTGTCGCCAGGCGGCTCCCCGCATCGACGAACGGCGTTCTGTCGAGTCGCCGATCATGGGAAACCTCGCGGGCATACATGTGGGCCGCTCATCGCCGCAGTGCGCCGCTCGGCGGTGCATCGAACCGCTCCACTCAATGTGCTGGTGACCCTGAGGCAGCCGGAATACGGTTCTTGCGTGTGACGTTCGCAACGGATCGGCGCCTCGGCGTCGGCGCAGTTGCAGCCCGATGAACACAAAGGAACCGATCATGAAGAGAATCGCGGTTTGGGCGCTCGTGCCGGCGACGATGATGCTTGGAGCGCCGCTCGGGGCCCAGGTGCAGACCCTCAAAGAATACCACGTGGAAACCGTGGAAACCCTCCGGTCGAAGTTCGTTGCGCTGGCGGAGGTGTTCCCCGAAGCGCTCTACGACTGGAGGCCCATGGAGGGAACTCGCTCGGTGCGCGATGTCCTGATACTGGTTGCGGCGGAGGGGAATGTCTTTCCGGCCAATTGGGGTCTGCCGACCCCCGCGGGCAGTGTGGAAGGGTACCGGGAGGAGTCGGCTCGCCTCAGCGCCTCCGTGCCGACGAAGAGGCTCCTCATCGAGCAACTGGGCCGATCGTTCGATCACCTGGGCCAATCCCTCGCGAGCATGAGCAACGCAGATCGGGCCGCGGAGAGCAGAACGTTCGGGCGTGACATGACGGTGGAAGCCGGGATCACCCTCGCCCTTTCCGACCTTCACGAGCACCTGGGCCAACTGATCGCGTACGCCCGAATGAACCAGATCGTCCCACCCTGGAGTCGATGAGCCACTCGTCCTTTCAGGCATGATCCCCAAGGGCGTCCGCCGGTCTACGGCGATGACGCCCCCATTACACCTCTTGCCAGGAGACGCATCATGAACCGTTCCGCACGACACATCCCGCTCGCCTTCGCACTCTCCATCTTGCTCGCGGCGTGCATCGGCGAGGGTGAGTCAAGTACCCGCGCACTCTCCATTACCGTGGAGGACAAGATCGCCGATGCCATGAGCGCGGCGCCCCGTACCATCGCGGAGCACGCCACTATCGTCGATCGACCTGCGATGCCGGGCGCCGAGGGGGAGGTGCTCAGGGAGGGAACGAACGGTTGGACCTGCACACCATCGAGCGAAAGTGCGCTCATGGAGGGGCAACCCAACCCATCCTGCGTGGATGAAACCGCGCAGGCATGGTTTGCGGCCCGCGCAGCTCAACGTACTCCCCGGCTCGACAGGGTCGGATTCAACTACAAGCTCATGGGGGACAACGGAGCGAGCAACACCGACCCCTTCGCTTCGAGCCCGACCGCGCACAATGAGTGGGTCGTCACCGGCCCCCACGTGATCATCTTCGTTCCCGACGTTGCCGATCTCGCCGCACTTCCGTCCGACCCGAGCAGCGGCGGGCCGTACGTCATGTGGCGGGGTACGCCGTACGCCCACATCATGATGCCCGTGGGGGGGAATTGACCAGCTCACTCCACCCGGTCCCTCATCGCCTCCGGAAGGGGGGTGGCGTCCACGCAAAGCCCAGTTGGAATCCGGTCCCCTCTTCGCTCTCCGTGAGGTGCCGGCCGTAGCTCGCCTCCACCGCAAGGCGCTGGGGGATGAGTGTGGCGGCAAGCCCCATCTGGAGTCCGGCGCCGTCCCCGGTGACCCCCAGAAGCTCGCCGTATCCGGAGATCCGGGGGGTCAGCTCCACCTCGGCGTTGACCCCCCAGAGGAATCCGGTGTGGTCATGGTGGTGGTCGCCCTCCTCCTCTCGCTCGATGGCCCACCCGAGGTTTGCGTGAAGGGTGAGGGGGAGCTCTCCCACGGAGAGGGTGAAGGGGGCATAAACCCATCCTCCGGAAAAACTTCCACCACTGGCTGCAAAGGTGCCCCCTGCGACGATTCCCACCCCCCAGGACTCGGCATAGCCATCCCGGAAGAGGTACTTCACTTCGGCCACCCCGAGGTGATCGGTGGAGGTCGAGCCACCGGTGTCGAGGATGAGCCCGAGGGTGAGCTCCAGCCCGGAAACGGGGCTGCACGCCGGGAGAATCCAGCTTCCGGAATCCCATCCCCAGACTTCGAGCTGGCACGCCCCCGTGGCTACGATCCCGGCGTCGTCGACGAGGGATTGTTGGGCTTCGGCGAGGGTGGGGGCGGCGATGAGCGTGGCCACGATGCCGACAAGGGAGATGGTGCGGCGCATTCGAGGGAGGGGGATGGGGAACGGGAACTTCCGGGCGCGGGAAAGCTCGATGCGGATCGGCGGCTCGGCAACCCTCCACGCATTCTTCCCCGTCGGTCCCGGGAGAGGGGGCCCGGTGTTACGTTTCAAGCATTTCCGCCGGGCCGGCATCGGTGTATCCGATTTCCGGAGCCGGGCGGGATCTCCACCCCATCCAGCACGGAGTCGAGCGTTCATGTCCGAGGCGTTCCGGGTCGAGAAGGATTCCATGGGCGAGATGCGGGTTCCCGCCGACGCCCTCTATGCCGCCCAGACCCAGCGGGCGGTGGAGAATTTCCCCATCAGCGGGCGCACCTTCGGACGCCCCATGATCCGGGCGCTCGGGATCGTGAAGGGGGCGGCTGCGAGGACGAACGGTGCGCTGGGGAATCTGGATGCCGGAATGGCCGCGGCCATCGCCGATGCCGCCGGCGAGGTGGCGGATGGGAGGTGGGACGACCAGTTCCCCATCGACATCTATCAGACCGGGTCGGGGACCTCTTCGAACATGAACGCCAATGAGGTCATCACGGCGCTGGCGAACCGGGCCCTGGGTGATGAAGGGCCGAAGGTTCACCCCAACGACCATGTGAACTTCGGCCAGTCCTCCAACGATGTGATCCCCACCGCCATCCATGTGGCGGCCCGCACCGTCCTGGAAGAGGAGCTGATTCCGGCGCTGGAGGCGCTCCGGGACGGGCTGGCGGCGAAGGCCGAGGCCTTCGATCACGTCCTCAAGTCCGGGCGGACCCACCTCATGGACGCCACCCCGGTGCGACTGGGGCAGGAGTTTGGTGGGTATGCCATGCAGCTCACCCGGGGGATCGAGCGGGTGCGCCGGGGCTCGGAGGAGTTGGCGGAACTGGCGCTGGGCGGGACCGCCGTGGGGACGGGGATCAACACCCACCCCGAGTTTGCTCGGCGGGCCATCGCCCTCATCTCGGAGGCTGCCGGACTCCCCTTCCGGGAGGCGGAGGATCACTTCGAGGCCCAGGGAGGGCGGGACGCTCTCGTGAGCGCCCATGGAGCCCTCAACACGGTGGCGACCTCCCTCATGAAGATCGCCGACGACATCCGGTGGCTCGCCTCGGGACCCACCTCGGGGATCAGCGAGATCTTCCTCCCTGCCATCCAGCCCGGGAGCTCCATCATGCCGGGGAAGGTGAACCCGGTGCAGTGCGAGGCCATGATGATGGTGGCGGCCCGGGTCATGGGGAATCACACCACCATTACCGTGGGTGGCTCCCGGGGGAACTTCGAGTTGAACGTCATGATGCCGGTGATGGCCGACGCCTTCCTTGAATCGGCCCTTCTCCTGGCCGGCGCGTCAAACACCTTCCTGGATAAGTGCGTTCGGGGGATCGAGGCGAACGAGGCGCGGGCCCGGGAACTCCTCGAGCTGAACCCCGCCATCGCCACCGCCCTCAACCTGGCCATCGGGTACGACCGCGCCGCCGAGGTGGCCAAGCGTTCGGCGAAGGAGGGGCGCTCCGTGCGGGAGGTGGTCATGGAGATGGGACTTCTCTCCGAGGCCGAGATCGACGCCGCCCTCGACGTACGGGGGATGACCGAACCCGGGCTCCCCGGGGAAGGAGGCGGGTCATGACGACGCGGGACGAACTGGGTGCACACGTCTCCACGGCGGGGGGAGTGGAGAACGCTCCCGGGCGCGCGCGGGACATCGACTCCCTGAACCTCCAGCTCTTCACCAAGCAGCCGAACCGATGGGTGGAGCCCCGCATCGAGGCGGATCGGGGGGCGGCCTTCGCCGCCGCTCGCCAGGAGGCGGGTCTCCGGGTGGCGGGCTCCCACGATTCCTACCTCATCAACCTCTCCTCTCCGGACCCGGCGCTGTGGGATCGGTCCTACGTCTCATTCCGGAACGAGCTGGAGCGGTGCTCCGCGCTGGCGCTCGACTTCCTGGTGACCCATCCCGGGAACGCCACCGACGGGGACCATGAAAGTGGGATCGCCCGGAACGCCGAGGGAGTGACGCGAGCCCTCGCCGAGGTGGAGGGACCGACCCGTGTGCTCCTCGAGATCACGGCGGGATCGGGGACCTCGGTGGGAGGGAGTCTCGAAGCGCTGGCCGCCATCATCGCGCAAATCCCGGAACCGCAGCGCTCCCGGGTGGGGGTGTGTTTCGACACCTGCCACGCCTACTCGGCCGGATATGATCTGGTGCGGGACTACGACGGAGTGTGGGCCGTCTTCGAGGATCTCATCGGATTCGAGCGACTGGGACTCTTCCATCTCAACGACTCGAAGCACCCCTTCGACTCCCGAAAGGACCGGCACGAGCACATCGGGATGGGAACGCTGGGCGAGGAACCGTTCCGCCGAATCATGAACGACCCCCGGTTTGCCGATACTCCCAAGGTGCTGGAGACTCCGAAGGGAGATGACATGGTGACGCTGGACCGGGAGAATCTCGCCCGATTGCGGGGGTATCGGACCGCGGGAACCTGAGTTTGCTCCCTCCGGAAGCGGGAGGTAGGATCCTCCTTCCCGCATCCATGACGAGAGGTGGAGCAATGGATGGGCAGGCACCCGACCGAAGAGCGCAGGAGCAAGGTTGACTCTCACACTCACGCTGCGAAGACGCCTCGTTTTTGTCCTCCTTCTGGCGTTCACCCCGGTCTTCATCTACTCCCTCGTCTTCCGGGGGCAGCTCGCGGGCTTTGCCCGCGCATCCGGTGAGCAGGCCGCCCTTCAGATTGCCCACACCGCTGCGGCGGCTCATGAGGAGGCGGTTACCGAGACACGCGCGACCCTGGAGGTGCTGGCGCAGGTCACCGGGATCCGGGCAAACCCGGCCAATGCGTGCGGGGAGGTCATGGCCCGTATCGTGGAGGCGCGACGGTACTACACCGTCCTCGGCGCCATCGATCGGGAGGGGTGGGCGATCTGCACGGTTCCGCCCACCGGAGACCCGGTCTACCTGGGGGATCGAAGGTATGTGGCGGAGGCCTTCGAACGGGGAGAATTCACCCTCGGCGGGTATCAGAGGGCCCGAATTTCGGGGCGCCCCACCCTGACCGTCGCCACCCCGGTGCTCGGGTTGGACGGAGAGGTGACCCACCTTCTGGCGGCCGGGTTGGATCTCGCGTATCTGGCCGGCGCGTACACAGGCGGGGCGGATGCACCCGACCTGACCGTGGTCATTTTCGACCGCGAGGGGTCGATCCTCAGCCGCAGCGGTTACGCCGAACTCGATCCGGGGGAGCATGTGGACCCCGGACTCCTCACCGAGGCGCTGGCGTCGAGGGACGGCGCGCTGGTCGGGCGGGGCGTCGATACGGACGGGGTCGAGCGAACCTTCGCGGTGGTCCCCCTCTCGCCACACCGGACGGATCAACCTGCCGAGGCCTTCCTCGCCGTGGGGTTCGACTCGGGGGTGACCGGCCAGGAGGTGGAGCGAATCCTCCTCACGAATCTCCTCTGGCTCGCGGTGGCGCTCCTCGTGGCAGTGGCCGGGGTCGGGCTCCTGGTGGATCGATTCCTCTTCGGTCGCCTCACCGAGGTGGCGGCCGCGGCGGAGCGACTGGGTCGGGGAGACCTGGACGCTCGCGCACGGGTGACCAGCGAGGGGGACGAGGTGGATCGGCTCGCCACCGTCTTCAACGCCATGGCCTCGAACATCCAGGAGTTTTCCGAGGCGGAGGCGCGGTGGGCCCGGGACGAGATCCGGGCGCGGGAGGAACGCTTCCGCCAGATGGCCGACCACATCGACGGGGTCTTCTGGATGCGGGACCCGGCCTCCGGGCAGACCCTCTATGTGAGCCCGCCGGTGGAGCGGATCTGGGGGCGGAACGCATCGGAGTTCCTGGGGAGGGGGACGGGGTTCGTCGAATCCCTCCATCCCGAGGACCGGGATCAAGCGCTGGAGGTGTTCGGATCAAATCGAACCGCGGAGGTGGAGGTCGAGTATCGAATCATCCGCCCTGACGGCGCGGTCCGCTGGATCCGGGATCGGAGCTTCACCATCCCCGGCGCCGACGGAGCCGTGTACCGGATGGGCGGGTTCGCCGAAGACATCACCGAGGAGCGGCGACTTGGCGAGGAACTCCGCCATTCCCAGCGACTCGAGGCAGTAGGGCGGTTGGCCGGCGGGGTGGCCCACGACTTCAACAACATCCTCACCACCATCCTGGGGAATGCACAGATCCTCCTGGAGACCCTCCCCGAAGGGAGCCCCGAGCGGGAAGAGGTGGGAGAGATCCTCACCGGGGCCGGTCGGGCCGCCCAGTTGACCGGACAGCTCCTGGCCTTCTCCCGCAAGCAGCTCGTCCAGCCTCGCGCGGTGGACCTGAACGAGGTCATCGACGGGATGGCGACCATGCTCCGGAAGGCAGTCACCGAGCATGTGACCCTGACCATTCGCCCGGCTCCCGAACTCCGCCTCGCGTGGGTGGACCCGGGGCAGGCGGAGCAGATTCTCCTCAATCTGGCGGTGAACGCCCGCGACGCCATGCCGAAGGGGGGCGAACTCATCATCGAAACGGGGAATGTGCGGCTCGATCGGGAGTATGCCGAAGCGCACCTCGGGCGGGTGGAGTCGGGGGAGTACGTCTGCCTCACCGTGAGCGACACCGGGGTGGGGATCCCCCGGGAAATCCGCGATCACATCTTCGAACCCTTCTTCACCACCAAGGCGGTGGGGGAGGGGACCGGGCTGGGGCTCGCCACGGTGTACGGCATCGTGAAGCAGTCCGGGGGCTACATCTGGGCGTACAGCGAGGTGGGGGAGGGAACCGTCTTCAGGATCTACCTCCCCATCCACGACGCTCCGGCGACCGGCGCCGGTGGGCACGAGGAGGGTGCCGGGGATGAGGAGGAGACCCATGCGGAAGGAGTAGACCTCCTTCTTTCCGAGGAAGAGGCCCCCCTCGGAGGAGAGCGAATCCTCCTCCTGGAGGATGAGGAGGCGGTACGGCAGGTCCTCCGGCAGTCGCTCACCCGCTCGGGGTATTCGGTGCGTCCCGCCGCCGGAAGGGACGAACTGACCCGCGTCCTCGACGAGCCGGACGAGGATGGAAACCCGTGGATTCCCGATCTCCTCATCTCCGACGTGGTTCTCGCCGGGGGAGAGCATGGGCCGGAGCTGGCGCGTGAGATGACGGAGCGGTTCTCCGGGCTCCGGGTGCTCTTCATTTCCGGGTACACGGGAGAGTCGGCGACGGGGAAGCGGTGGATCGACCCTGACACCCCCTTCCTCCAGAAACCCTTCACCGCGGACACCCTCCGACGCGCCCTCCGGGAAGCGCTGGTCGCGGACCCTCCGGCGTGGAGCACCAGGGGGGCTCCCTCCTGAGAGATTCTTTGCCCCCACGGGTCGGAATCGGTATATTCCCTCTCACGCCGTACCGGAGGAACCCGTTTATTGAGCCAACACACGTGAAGCCGGGACTGGCTTCCGCGCTCGACGACAGGCCCCTCCGGGGGAAGTCGGAGCGCGCGGGGAGGTCACCATCAGTTCTTCCCGGGCTTCAATAACTTCTCCTCCGGTACGTGCGTTCGGGGCCGGCATCTTCGGGGTGCCGGCCCCTTCTCGTTGGGAGGATGGGCTTTCCGGGCCCCCGGCGTTCGCGGACCCCGGATCCCCTCCCGGGGTACGCGCCCCTCCGATGCTCCCACACCCCCATCCCCCTGCACCCGGCTCGTGATCATGCCCCGCGTCCGCGTCACCCGGAGGGTCCACTTTTCCGCTGCTCACCGCCTCCATCGCCCCGACTGGGACGCGGCGCGGAATCAGGAGGTCTTCGGCGACTGTTCGAACCCCCTCTGGCACGGACACAACTACGAGTTGGACGTCACCGTGGAGGGCAAAATCGACCCCGAGACCGGGTACGTCATGGACCTGAAGCGGCTTCGTGACCTGGTGGAGGCGGAGGTGGTGGAGGACGTGGATCATCGGAACCTGAACGAGCAGGTCTCCTGGCTTTCGGGGGTGAACCCCACCACGGAAAACCTGGTGGTGGCCATCTGGAACCGGATCGTTCCCCACCTTCCCGAGGGGGTCGAACTGAGACGCCTCGTGCTTCGTGAGACGGAGCGAAACCATGTGGAGTACGTCGGGGACTGACCCCCCCGATCGGCTCCGCACCCATCGGCGATCTCCCACGCTCATCGGACGCGAACCCCATGACCGCACCCCTCCCGGACCCGCACCCCATGGACTCTCTCGATCTGAGCGACGTCCCCTTCTCCCATCTGGTGGCCGAGATGATTCGTCGTCTCGGTGACGACCCGGACCGGACCGGCCTTCGCCGCACTCCGGAGCGGGTGGAGCGGGCGCTCCTCTTCCTCACCGGAGGGTACCGGAAGGAGGCCCACGCCGTAGTGGGTGACGCCCTCTTCGAGGAGCCTCACCACAACATGGTCATCGTGAAGGGGATCGAGGTGTACTCCCTCTGCGAGCACCACATGCTCCCCTTCTTCGGGAAGGTCCATGTGGCGTACATCCCCGACGGGCAGATCCTGGGACTGTCAAAGGTGGCGCGCCTGGTGGACGTCTTCGCCCGCCGCCTCCAGGTCCAGGAACGCCTTACCGAGGAGATTGCCCAGTCCTTCTGGGAGGTGGTTCGTCCCCAGGGGGTGGGGGTCATCATCGAAGCGCATCACCTGTGCATGATGATGCGCGGGGTGGAGAAGCAGAGCTCCTACACCATCACCTCGGCCATGCGGGGCTCCTTCCTGAACGATGCCCGGACCCGGGAGGAGTTCCTGCGCCTCTGCATGGATTCGAGGCGGTAGGGGAGTCATGATGCGCCCACTCAAGGGGAGAAGCGCTCTCGTCACCGGGGGAGGTCGGGGGATCGGGCGGGCCGTGGCGGAGGCGCTGGCCGCCGCCGGAGCCAGGGTGGGAGTCGTCGCCCGGACCGAGTCCACCCTGCGGGAGGTGGCGGACACCATCGGGGGGTGGGCCCTTCCCTGCGATGTCGCCGATCCCGGGAAGGTGGAGGAGATGGCGCGCGCCTTCCGGGAGCGGGCCGGCGGCGCCCCCGACATTCTGGTGGCTTCGGCGGGAGTCTTTTCCATCCAGTCGGTGGAGACCCTCGACCCAGCGGAGCTGGACCGGAACCTGGACGTGAACCTGAAGGGAAGCGTGTTCCTGGTCCGGGCCTTTTTCGCGGAGATGAAGGAGCGGGGGAGCGGGACCATCGTACAGGTGGGCTCGGTGGCCGGGCGGCGGGCCTTCCCCGGGAATGGCGCCTACAGCGCCTCCAAGTTCGGGGTGCGCGGATTCCACGAAGTTCTCCTGGAGGAGTTGAGGGGGAGCGGCGTTCGTGCCACCCTTCTGGAACCGGCGGCGACGGATACCTCCATCTGGGACCCGCTGGACCCGGACGGCGACCCGTCCCTCCCCCCGCGCGCGGCCATGCTCGACCCCGCGGAGGTGGCCGAAGCCGTCCTCTTTGTCGCAACGCGCCCTCCGGGCGTACAGATTCCCTTTCTCCCCATCGAACGCGGTTGAGGGGGAGCACCACTCCTTTCCGAGAGAACCGGATCACCTCGATGTTCACCGTCAGCGTGCAGGCCCACTACGACTCCGCCCACTTCCTCGAGAACTACAAGGGGAAGTGCGAGCGCCTCCATGGACATCGGTACATTGTCGAGGTGGCGCTGCAGAC
>JBJHBD010000049.1:0-20663 GCA_050485305.1 Gemmatimonadota bacterium | reverse complement strand
GAGGCCCGCCTCCTCATCGTGGGGCTCGCCCCGGCGGCCCACGGCGCCAACCGCACCGGGCGCATGTTCACCGGCGACCGGTCAGGGGACTGGCTCTTCCGGGCCCTCCACCGGGCCGGGTTCGCCACCCAGCCCGACGCCACCCACCGGGACGACGGGCTGGAACTCAAGGGCGCCTACCTCACGGCGGCGGTGCGGTGTGCCCCCCCGGCCAACCGCCCCACCCCCGCCGAGCGGAAGGGCTGTCGCCCCTTCCTGGAACGGGAGCTGGACCACTTCCTCCCCCGGGTGCGGTGCATCGTCTCGCTGGGGCAGTTCTCCTTCGATCAGGTGCTCCGCCTCCTCCGGGACCGGAAGCTCCCGGTCCCCTCGCCCAAGCCCAGATTCGGGCATGGCGTCGAGGTGCCGGTGGGTACCGGGGGACCCATCCTCCTGGGTTCGTACCACCCGAGCCAGCAGAACACCTTCACCGGAACCCTCACGGAAGCCGCCTTCGACGAGCTCTGGGCTCGGGCCCGCGCCATCGTCGAGGGGAAAGAGTAACCCACATATGCAGACTATTCTCGGGTATGGTGGCGTCATCGGCGGCGAACTGGCCCCCCTCCTCCGAGTTCGGGGGCCGGTCCGCCTGGTGAGCCGTTCGGGGCGAGCCGGTGAACCGGGAGACGAGGTGGTAGCCGCCGACCTCCTGGACGCCGCCGCCGTGGATGGGGCCGTGGCGGGGAGTCGGGTGGTCTATCTGGTGGCGGGGATCCGCTACAGCGCTGCGGTCTGGGAGGACGAGTGGCCCCGGATCATGGGGAACGTGCTGGAGGCGTGCGGAAAGCACGGGGCACGGTTGGTCTTCTTCGACAACGTCTACGCCTACGGGCTGGTGAAGGGAGTCATGACCGAGGAGACCCCCTACAACCCCTGCAGTCGAAAGGGAGAGGTGCGGGCTCGCATCGCCACCACCCTCCTGGAGGCTGCGCGTTCGGGAGAGGTGGAGGCCATGATCGTGCGGGCCCCCGATTTCTATGGGCCTCGGGCGGCGTTGAGTCTGACCCATGCCACCGTGTTCCAACGGCTCGCGGCAGGGAAGGTCCCCCAGTGGGCCGGAAACCCCCGGAAACTTCACAGCTTCGTCTTCACCCCCGACGCCGCCCGGAGCGCAGCCGTGCTGGGGGATCGCCCCGAGGCCTACGGGCAGAGCTGGCATACCCTCACCAGCTCCCATGAGATTACCGGTGAGGACTTCGCGCGCATGGCGTGCGAGGCGGCGGGAAGGCCCTACGGCCTGCAACCGGCGCCCCGCTGGCTCCTGCGGCTGATGGGGATCTTCGTCCCCGTCCTCCGGGAGAACGACGAGATGATGTACCAGTTCGAGGAGGACTACCGCTTCTCGAGCGCCAAGCTCGAGGCCTTCTCCGGGGAGTCTCCCACCCCCTATCGGGAGGGGATCGCCCGGACCATGGAGGCGGCGCGCAACGGGTGACGCCCCTACGTCGGCCCATCGTCCCCCGACACCAGCCGGTACGTGTCCCGCGCAATGAGAAGCTCCTCGTCGGTGGGAATCACCCAGGCGGCAAGGCGTGACCCCTCGGTGGAGATGGTCCCCGTGACCCCTCCCGCAGCGGCGCCGTTGGCCTCCGGATCCAGCTCCACCCCGAACCACTCCATCCCCTCCAGAATCCGGCGGCGCACCTCGGGGGCGTTCTCCCCGATTCCGCCGGTGAAGACGATGGCGTCGGCCCCGCCCAGGGCGGCGAGATAGGCGCCCAGGTACTTCCGCACCCGGTAGGCGAAGACCTCCACCGCCAGCTTCGCCCGCCGGTCGTCGTGCTCCTCGATCTCGGCCAGGAGCTCCCGCATGTCGTTGGTGAGCCCGGAGAGCCCGAGGAGCCCCGACTGCCGGTTCAGGAGGCGCTCCACCTCGCCGGGACCCATCCCCTCCCGGGCTCCGATGTAGTCCAGAAGCGCCGGGTCCACATCGCCGGACCGGGTCCCCATGACGAGCCCCTCCAGCGGGGTGAACCCCATGGAGGTATCCACCGACGCCCCCCCATCGATGGCGCACGCCGAGCACCCGTTCCCCAGATGGCAGGTGACGATGCGCACCTGGTCCTTCGGCGTCCCGGTGAGCTTCCGGTACCGCCAGGCCACATAGCGGTGCGAGGTCCCGTGGAAGCCGTAGCGCCGCACCTTGTACCGCCGATACAGCGAATACGGGATGGCGTAGAGGTACGCCCGCTCCGGAAGCGAGGCGTGGAACGCCGTGTCGAAGACCGCAACCTGCGGCACCCCCGTCCCCAGCGTGTCCCGGATGGCATGGACCCCCTTCAGGTTGTGGGGGTTGTGAAGAGGAGCCAGGTGGATGGTGTCCTGCAGCACCGCCAGCACCCGGTCATCGATGCGCACCGACTTCCGGAAGGCCTCTCCGCCATGCACCACCCGATGCCCCACCGCCTCGATCTCGCCCAGGGCGGAGATGGGGACCCCGGAGTCGTCGGAGGCCAGCCAGCGCAGGATCCACTCCACCGTGGCGCGCAGGTCACCCAGCCGCGCCGTCTCCACCCGCTTCGTCCCGTCGGGCCCCCGCAGCTCCAGGATGGCCTCGCCGCCGATCCGCTCCACCACGCCGCGCGCCACCTTCCGGTCCTCTTCCCGGGACATCCGCTCCCGGTCGGTCTGCACCAGCTCGAACTTGAGAGTCGAGGAGCCTGCGTTGAGGACGAGGATGTTCATGGGCGGGGTGGTTTAAGGTGGGACGATGGGTCCTCCGGGAGGATGGGCCCCCGTGCGGTTCCCCGTCAGTCTGGGCCTCTCCGCCTCTCCGGGCCACCCCCTCGGCATGGGTTGGGGTGGCCATGCTGAAGGTGCTCGGCGGGGAGGGACTCGGCGGGCGCCGACTCACCCCCGAGGTCATGGACGACCCCGGACTGGATCCTGGGCTCCACCGGGAGGCGCTCCGGGGGCTGGCACGCATCAACGTGCTCTCCCTGGCGGCGCGCCCGGTGGTGCGGGAGGTTCGAGCGTTGGCCCGAGAGGGCGTGCGCCCGGTGCGGGTCCTCGAACTGGCGTGCGGAGGTGGCGACACCCTGGTCCGGGTGGCCCGGGCAGCCCACCGGAAGGGGATCGCCGTGGAACTCACCGGGTGGGACCTGAGCCCGGTGGCGCTGGAGGTGGCCCGGGAGCGGCGGAATCAGGCCGGGGTGCCCTCCGAGGTGCTCACCTTCCAGGAGGCTGACGCCCTCAAAGACCCCTTCCCTGGCGGGATACACCTCGTCACCTCGTCCCTCTTCCTCCACCACCTGGAGCAAGGCGACGCCCTCACGCTTCTGCGGCGCATGGGGTCGGGAACGGAGCGGACCCTCCTGGTTCACGACCTCCGGCGGTCGCGCCTCGGGTACCGGATGGCCGCGCTCGCCCCCCGCCTCCTCACCCCATCGCCGGTGATCCGGGTGGACGCCCCCCGCTCGGTGGAAGGCGCCTTCACCCTTGCCGAAGCCCGGACTCTCGCCGCTGAGGCCGGACTCTCCGGAGCCGTCCTCTCCCCCTCCTGGCCCCAGCGCTTCCTCCTTCGCTGGAGCCGGAGATGAGGACGGTGGAGAACCCTCACGTCGTGGTGGTGGGCGCGGGCCCCGCCGGAAGCCTGGTGGCCCGGGAGCTGGCGCGGGGAGGAGCGTCCGTTCTCCTGGTGGACCGGGAGAGCTTCCCCCGGTGGAAGGTCTGCGGGGGGTGTCTGAGCACCGGCGCCCTCACGCTCCTCGACGGCGTCGGGGTTGGGGAGGTGGTTCGGGATCGCGGAGGGACCCACCTCGAACGGATGATCCTCTCCACACCCTCCCGAAGCGCCCACATCCCTCTTCCCGGCTCCCACGCCCTCTCCAGGAGCGCCCTCGACCTGGCCCTCCTGGAGGCGGCCGAAGCGGCAGGTGTGGTGGTACAAACCGGGGTGCGGGCAAGGTGGAGCGAAGCCGACGGCGCACGACGTCGGGGCCTTCGACTCCGGAGGACGACCCCGGCGGCGGTGGGCCGCGCCCCGGACCCGGCCACCCTCGTCTCCCCCTCCCTCGTGGTGGACGCCTCCGGGCTCGGGGGGATGGGTGACGGCGCGGAACGGGTGGACCCGAAGGCCCGGGTGGGGCTCGGCGCCCTCTTCCCTCCCGACGCCCTCTCCGAGGCCGCTCTCCCCTACGGGACGCTCCGGATGATCACCGGTCGCACCGGATACGTGGGGCTCGTTCGGGTCGAGAGAGGCGTGGTGAATCTGGCGGCGGCGGTGGACCCGGGCGCCCTTCGCGCCCTCGGCCCCTCCCCCCTCGTCACCGCCCTTCTGGACCCGGTGGGGATGGTCCCCGAGGGGATCGAGGCCCCGATGGAGGGGTGGAAGGGGACCCGGCCCCTCACCCGACGGGCCGCCGGCGCCGCAGAGCCGGAAGTCTTCCGCATCGGAGACGCCCTCGGGTACGTGGAACCCTTCACCGGCGAGGGAATGAACTGGGCCCTGGCCGGCGCCCTCGCCCTGGCCCCCCTCGTCCTGGAGGCGCTCCGAACGGGGGAATCCCTCGAAGCGGCGCGCCGGTGGGACCGCTACCGGAACCGGGAATCGGCCCGGGCCCGACGCCTCTGCCGCCTTCTGGCGTGGGGGCTCCGTCGGCCCCCTCTCGTGGAGGGGAGCGTGACCCTCCTTCGCTCCCTCCCCTCCCTCGCACGTCCGCTCGTGCGGCGCGCCTCCCTCCCCCCACTCCCCATGGTCAGATGAGCACCATATCCAACGGGATCTCCTCCCCACGACTGGCGGGAATCGGCACCGCCCTCCCCCCTCACTCCGCCACCCAGTCGGACACCGCCGAGGTGCACGCCCTCCTCTCCGGCCTCGATGAGCGACGCACCCGAACGCTCAGGGCGCTCTACCGTCGTTCCGGCGTCAAAGAGCGGTGGAGCGTGGTCCTGAATCGCCGCGACGGCCCCCTTCTGGAGCGGCAGGATCTCTTCGCCCCCGGCCCCGAAGGGAGCCTCGGCCCAGCCACCTCCGAGCGGATGGCGTGCTACGCCGAGTGGGCTCCCCGCCTCGCCACGGAAGCGGGGGTCCGGGCCCTCACCGATGCCGGAATCGACGCCCGGCGGGTGACCCATCTCGTCACCGTCTCCTGCACCGGGTTCGTGGCGCCGGGAATCGACGCCGGGGTGGTGGAGGGGCTCGGACTCGCACCCACCGTGGAGCGCACCCATGTGGGGTTCATGGGGTGCCATGGGGCGCTGAACGGCCTTCGGGTGGCCCGGGGGTTCGCCGCCGCCGACCCCCACGCGGTGGTCCTGGTGGCGGCGGTGGAGCTCTGCTCCCTTCACTACGCCTACAGCTGGAACCCGGACCTTCTGGTGGCCAACTCCCTCTTCGGCGACGGCGCGGGCGCCGTCGTCATTACGGGGGATGGGATTCCGGCCCCGAACGCCCCCGGCTGGCGAATCCGCTCCTCCGGGACCATCCTGTTCGGATCTTCCCGGGATGACATGACCTGGCGCATCGGGGACCATGGGTTCCTCATGACCCTCTCCCCCCGCGTCCCCGACCTCCTCGCCGACTCCGTCCGCCCCTGGCTGGACGAGTGGCTGGGAGCGCACGGCCTGGCCCTGGACGAGGTGGCCACCTGGGCAATCCACCCCGGCGGCCCCCGCATCCTGGAGGCGGTGGAGCGAGCCGCCGGGCTCGACCGGAGCGCCACCGACCTCTCCCGCGAGGTGCTGGCCGGACATGGCAACATGTCGTCGGCCACCGTTCTCTTCCTCCTGGAACGGCTCCGGAGGGAGGGGGCCGCTCTCCCGGCGGTGGCGCTGGCCTTCGGGCCGGGGCTTGCCGCCGAGGGGATGCTGGTGGTGGGGGATGAGGGGTCATGACACTACGGGGTCCCGTACACCTGAACCGGGCAAGGAAGCAGCAATGACCGAGCGGCATGATGATTCCGCGGGAGTCCCCCGCCGGGAGTTCCTGAAGCGGGCGGGGGTGGTGGCGGCGGGAGGAGCGCTGATCCCGCGGGTGCTGGAGGCGGCCGCCCATTCCGGGGCGGAGTCCGGAGCCTCGATCACACCCGGAGCCTCGGTGGCCCCCGGTCACCCATCCTCCCTCGTGCAGACCGTGCTGGGGAATGGCGAGCCCCCGGCGTTGTCGTTCCAGGCCTGGCCCGGGGGAAATGGCGCGCTTCTGGAGCGGCTCTGGCGGGAGTCGGGAGAGGCTCCCTTCACCCGGACCCCCACCGGGCTCCCGGAGTGGACGGGGCCCATCCCCACGGACCCGGTGGAGCTGGCCTTCCTCCCCACCTGGGCTCACGGCGCCCTCATTCGCGGGGGGCAGCTCTCGCCGGTGACCCTCACCGAGCTCTATCTGGAGCGGCTGAAGCGCTTCGACCCCCACCTCCTCTTCGCCACCCAGATCCTGGAAGAGCGGGCGCTGGACGAGGCCCGCTCCGCCGAGCGGGAGATCCGCGCCGGGAGCTGGCGGGGCCCCCTTCACGGGGTCCCCTACGGTCTCAAGGACCTCTTCTCGGTGCGGGGGACGCGCACCACCTGGGGCGCCGAGGCATTCCGGGATCAGGTCATCGATGAGGACGCCGAGGTCGTAGTGCGCCTTCGGGAGGCGGGAGCGGTGCTGGTGGCCAAGCTCACCTCGGGGGAGTTCGCCCTGGGCGATCGGTGGTACGGAGGAATGACCCGGAACCCCTGGAACCCGGAGGAGGGGGCCAGCGGCTCGTCGGCGGGGCCGGGCTCGGCGGTGGCCGCCGGGTGCGTTTCCTTCGCCATCGGCACGGAAACGCAGGGCTCCATCATCTCGCCGGCTCGGCGCAACGGAGTCACCGCCCTTCGCCCCACCTTCGGACGGGTGAGCCGCCATGGGGGGATGGTCCTCTCGTGGAGCATGGACAAGGCCGGCCCCATGTGCCGGAGCGCGCTGGACTGCGCCCTGGTCTTCGACGCCATCCATGGCGCCGACGAAAAGGACCCCACCACCCTCACCACCCCCTTCCGCTTCGACCCGGCGCCTGACCTGGGGCGCCTCCGCATCGGGTACAGAGAAGACACGCCTCCCGAGTTCCTGGAGGCGCTCCGGGAGCTGGGGGCGCGGCCCGAGCCCATCCCCGGGATCCCCTCGGGGAGTTCCAACGCCATTTCGGTGGAGGGGGCCGCCGCCTTCGACTTCCATGTGGCCCCCGACGGGGAGGTGCCCCCCCTTCCGGAGGGGCTCAGCGAGGCCGAGGTGCGCCGCCGGACCCGCTTCGTGACGGGGCGGGGCGTGAGCGGCATCGACTACCTGAACTCCCAGCGACGGCGCCACCTGTTGCAGAGGGAAATGGCCGCCGCCATGGAGGGGTGGGACCTGTACCTCTCCGGTTCGGGAGACATCGCCCTCACCAACCAGACCGGGCACCCCTCGGTGGTGGTCCCGTACGCCTTCGGCCCCCGGAACCCCGACGCCGACTCACCCACCGTCATGCCCCTCACCACCATGCTGGTGGGGGCCCTCTTCGCCGACGACACCCTCCTCTCGGTGGCCCACGCCTTCCAGTCCGCCTCGGACTGGCACACCCGACGCCCCGACTTCACCTCCTGATGGTCATGTCCCCACGCGCCCTCCGCCCCGCCCTCCTCGCCGCCCTCCTCCTTCTCCTGGGGGCGCACCTCCCTGCCCTGGCCCAGTCCGCCACCCCCTGGTCCGAACTGGCCCAGCAGGTGGAGGTCCTCCGCACCGAACGAGGGATCCCCCACATCCGGGCCGAGTCGCTGGAGGCCATGGGGTTCGCCCTGGCCTGGGTGCAGCTCGAGGACTACGGCGAGGTGGTGGTGCGCGGGCTCCTGGAGGTTCGCGGGGAGGCTGCCCTCCACTGGGGGCCCGGGAGCGGACGAGTCGAGGGCGACCTCCTGGCCCGCCGAAGCCATGCCCGGGCGGTGGAGCGGTTCCCCCACCTGAGCCCGGAGGTACAAGCCATCTACACCGGCTTCGCCGGCGGGGTGAACCGTTATCTGGAGCTCCATCCGGAGGATGGGCCCCCCGGGCTCACCCCCACCTTCACCGGCGCCGACGTGGCGGCCCGAGACGTCACCGGACCGGGATGGGCGGTGGCCCGGCGCTTTGCGGCGCGGTTGGAGGGAGGAGGATCCGGGGTGGCGACCCCTGCCGCCAACGAGGGGGACCCGGACGCCCATCTTCCCGGATGGGAGCCCGGCTCCAACACCTGGGCGCTGGGGCCGAGCCGCACCACCTCGGGGCACGCCATCCTCATGCGGAACCCCCACCTCTCGTGGACCGCCGGGTACTACGAGGCCCACGTCACCGTGCCGGGGGTGCTGGAGTTCTACGGGGACTTCCGCATCGGGGGTCCCTTCGGGATCATCGGCGGGTGGAACCGGAGGCTGGGGTGGTCCACCACCAACAACGGCCCCGAACTCCATGACCTGTATGCCCTCATCCCTCATCCCCACCTCCCCGATCACATCGAGTGGGAGGGCGAGGCCCTCCCACTCACCCGGGTGCTGGAGACGGTCTCGTTCCGGCAGGGAGCCGGGGTGGGAACCGAGACCCGGGAGCGGTGGGAGTCGCCGGTGGGGCCGGTGATCCACCGGGACGGAGCGTACGTCTACGTGCTCCGCTCCGCCGGGGACGGGGCCTGGGAGGTGGGCGAGCAGTTCTTCCGCATGATGACCGCCGCCTCCCTGGACGAGTGGAAAGACGCCATGCGTCTCCAGGCCCGGAACGCCTCCAACTTCACTTACGCCGACGCCGACGGGAACATCTTCTACGTCTGGAACGCCGCCCACCCGGTGCGCCCCCACCCCCATGGCGGCGACACCCTGGCCACCGTGGCCCGGGGGTGGGACGACGTCTGGACCGAGATCGTCCCCTTCGATGCCCTCCCCCAGCTCCTGAACCCGCCGGGAGGGTACCTCCGGAACGAGAACGACCCCTTCCACCATACGAACCTGAACGCCGTCATGGACGCCGGTGACTTCCCTCCCGAGTACCCCGCTCCCCAGCTTCGCCTCCGGAGCCGGCACTCCCTGGAACTCATCCACAACGACCGCCGGTTCTCGCTGGAAGAGGTGGTGGAGCTCAAGCACTCCATGGGGATGCTCCTGGCAGACCGGGTCCTCGATGACCTCCTGACGGCGCTCCGGGCCGCGCTCCAGGAAGGATGGGATGGCGCCGCCCCCGCCTCCGAGGTGGCCGAAGCGCTCCGGCTTCTGGAAGGATGGGACCGGACCGCTGCGGCCGATGCCCGGGGCGCCCTTCTCTTCGCCGAGTGGTGGGAGGCCTACCTGGCGGGGGGAGAGCGGGCTCCGGCCTCACCGGCTTCGGTGGGGTTCCCGGCCCGGGCCGAGTCCCTCTTCGCCGAGCCCTGGCGGCTGGACGCCCCCCTTGCCACCCCCCGGGGACTCTCCCATCCGGCGCGGGCGGTGGAGGCCTTCGACCAAACCCTCCCCCGCCTCCGGGAGCGCTGGGGCGGCTGGGACCTGGCCTGGGGCGACGTGCACCGGGCCCGGGTGGGGAGCACCGACCTCCCGGTGGGAGGGTGCGACGGGCTCCTGGGGTGCTTCCGGGTTCTCTGGTTCAATGACGACGCCGACGGGAGGCGCCGGGTGCGGGGCGGGGACGGATGGGTGTCCGCCGTGGAGTTTGGTCCCACCCCTCGCGCCTACACCCATCTGGCCTATGGGCAGAGCATCCGGGAAGGGCACCCCCATTCCGAAGACCAGCTCCGGGACTTCATGGAGGGGCGCATGACCCCGGTGGCCTTCACCCCCGAGGAGGTGGAGGCGGCCCTCCTCACCCGCTACCGCCCGGGGATCCGGCGGCGGTGGGCGGGGGGGGCCGAGGGCGGCGAGGCCGGCGTGGCGCCCATCATCCTCATTACCGGCTCCACCGACGGGCTGGGGAGGGAGACGGCGCTCCGGCTGGCGGAAACCGGCGCCCACCTCATCATCCACGGGCGGAACGAGGAGCGGGGCGAAGCGCTGGTGGCCGAGATCGAGGCCAACACCCCCGGGAGCGCCCGCTTCTACCGTGCCGACCTGGGGTCGCTGGATGAGGTGCGGGGGTTGGCCGACGCGCTTCTGGAAGACTACGACCGGCTGGATGTCCTGGTGAACAACGCCGGGATCTGGCGCGGCGAACGGGAGGTGAGCGCCGACGGGCACGAACTCCACTTCCAGGTGAACTACCTCTCCACCTTCCTCCTCACCCACCGGCTACGCCCCCTCCTGGAGGCCGCCCCCACCCCCCGGGTGGTGAACGTGGCTTCCATTGCCCAGCAGCCCATCGACTTCGACAACGTGATGCTGGAAGAGGGGTACTCCGATGGTCGGGCCTACGCCCAGAGCAAGCTGGCCCAGATTCTCTTCACCGTGGATCTGGCCGTCGAGTGGGACCCCCTGGGGGTGCGGGTGACGGCGCTTCACCCCGCCACCATGATGGACACCGGAATGGTTCTGGACCGTGGGGCCCAGCCCCGGGCTTCGGTCCAGGAGGGAGTGGAGGCCCTCCTCCACCAGATCGTCGGCGAAGGGATGGAGAGCGGGAGCTACTGGAACGGGCTCACCCCGGCCACCCCCCACGCCCAGGCGCGGGATGCGGAGGCGCGAGCGCGGCTCCGGGCGCTCAGTGTGGAGTTGACGGGGGTGGGGAAATAGCGGGAGTTGCCGACGGATCAGGTGAGGCGGCTCCTCTGCGGTCATTCAGGCCACCTCCTTCACCTTTAGGACTTCCTGGACATGCAAACCTCGGCAAACGAACCTTCGGCAAAACCCTCGATCACTGCGGTCGTAGCCGATGAACTGGTCCGTATCGTCGACTCGGCTGCGGCGGGGCTGCGCGCAGTCTCCACCATGGAGGCAGCGCAGCCCCGGGGACCGGGCAAGTGGTCGAAGAGGGAGGAACTTGGGCACCTGCTCGATTCGGCGGTGAACAACCACCATCGCTTCATCCGTGCACAGTTGACGGAGCGACTCCTCTTCCCCGCGTATGCGCAGGAGGCGTGGGTTGCTCTTCAGGGGTACCACGGCAGCGACTGGGTTGAACTCGTCGAGCTTTGGCACCTCTACAACCGGCACCTGGCGCAGGTGATCGCGCGTATTCCTCAGGACAAGCTGACCCACATGTGCACCATCGACCACCGGGAGCCGGTAAGCCTCGCGTTCCTCGTCGAGGACTACCTGGAACACCTGAAGCACCACCTCCGGCTGATGGGAGTGCCTGAATCGGTGTAGGCCTTGGAGCGACCCTCGGAATGCGAATGAGTGACTCCAAATGCATCGGGTCTGCACCATCCGGATCGAAGGGGGAATAACGTGGGAAAAATCGTAGTGAGCGAGAACGTCTCGTTCGACGGAATCATCCAGGACCCGACCGGCGAGGAAGGTTTTGAGCGCGGTGGGTGGTTCGGTCAGATGGGGGACGAAGACCGGGAAGTGTGGGGTAAGGTGGAACTCGATAAAGCCCTGGATGCCGAGGCACTCCTGCTTGGTCGGCGGAGCTATGAGTTCTTCTCCGCGCGCTGGCCGGCTCGAAGCGGCGCGCTCGCGGACAGATTGAACAGCATGCCCAAATACGTGGTCTCGTCCACCCTCGTTGATCCCGAATGGGAGAACTCGACCGTGGTCAGCGGCGACGTGGCCACCGAAGTAACGATGCTGAAGCAGGGACTCGGTGGGAATATCGTCGTATACGCAAGCTTCCAACTCGTGCACACCCTCATCGAGCACGACCTGGTCGACGAATTTCGGGTCACCATCTACCCCTCAATACTTGGCGCCGGAAAACGCCTTTTCAGTAAGACGAGCGGGATGAAGTCTCTACGGCTCACGGAAAACCGCATCATCGGGAAAAATCTCGCCATGCTTGCATACGAAGTCGAGCGTCCAACCTTGTAGTTGGCCCTTCCCCCGCTCGCGCGCCTGACCGACGGCGGCCTCGATGAAGAAATCGGTTCGACCTCTTGGGTGCGGAGGCGAGGCCCGTCAGGTGGATGTGCCACGGTGAGGAACCTCGTAGTGGAGCTCGGCGAATCCCGTTCCAACCGCTCGAACGGACAACAGCCGGAGTGGCGGACTGGCGATCATGCGCGGCAAGAGCGGTTTCCCGGCGCCAAGTGTCACGGATCCGATCTGCACGAACAGCTCATCGAGGAGCCCATGGTCGTGGAACTGCCCGACCAGATCCCCACCGCCGACGAGCCAGAGGTTTTTCCCTCGTGCCGCCTGCCTCATCTCATCGTGCACCGGGCGCACGTCACCTTGAACGAATCGAATGTCCGCTCCGGGAACGGTCGGAAGCGAGCGCGAACTGAACACCCAGACAGGCTGACTATAGGGCCACGACCCGCCTGGTTCCGGACCGGTCCCAACGACGTGTCGAAGCATCCACTCGTAGGTGGATGAACCCATGGCCAGGGCGCCAACCTCACGGATGAAAGCCGGGTAGCTGGTCTCCGCAACGTCTCCGAGCGGAAAGAGCCACTCCAAAGAGTCGTCCGGTGTTGCGATGAAGCCATCCAGACTTGCTGCCGTGTAGTACTGGGTTTTCACGATTCGTAACCCCATGTAAGAACGGAACGGAAGAACGAGTTGGGTTCCTGAGCCGTCGGGTCAGGGGACTTCCCGATGCACCACTTCAAAGTGCGTTACAAAGTCTTCTCGGTCCACAAGGAACTCGCTATCGGCCGGATAGAATACGGCTCGTTCAGGATCCTTTCCGGCAAACTCCCGAACGGCCTTTTCCGAATCCCAGAACGAAATCAACAGGAACTCAGCCCTGTCTCCGACGATCCGACGCAGTGCCGTAGCCCCACGATTGCCGGGGGTATCACGGTACTCTCGAAGTCCGGTGCCTTCGAGATATTCGAGATACCGGTCGGCGTCGGCCGCGGAGGTCCATCCCCTCCAGGTACGAGCGATCACAGATTCCCTCCACTTCGTTGGAGTGGGCGGTCCTTCACATCGACTTCGCGAAGTGGGTCACCCCCATCGATGAAGAAGCGTCCCGTCGGCCCCAGTGCTCTCGCAATGTTGTCGAGTGCCCGTTGTTCCAGTTCCGGGTACCTGCCATCCACGGCTCCTACGCGTACCGCGAAGGCAATATCAAATGGCAGATCGTCGGATTCCAGTTCGAATTCTTCAACGGAAACCTGGCGCAGGCTCAAGCGCCCAGCCCCGATTTCCGCCGCGCATGCCCGGCGGGCCTGGTCAATTGCGCGCGCTGAGCGGTCGATGGCGAGAACATGGCCGCTCCCGATCCGATGGGCTATGGCACGAGCCGCCGCGCCAGGTCCGCAGCCGACCTCAAGGACGCGGATCCCTGGACGCAGCGGCAGTGCATCGACGATTGCCGCAAGACGCGGGGAAAGTGCAGACATAGTGATTCGCTGTGGAAAACTCAGGGAAGGCACCCCGTAAACGCCTGTCGAGCCTCATCGGGGGTCACCGAGCGCCACCCCTGCCCTCGGGCCCATTCCTCCGACATGGCGGTCCCCGGACCGTAGACCGAATCAGCGGTGACTCGCAGCCCGGGAAGGTCGAATTCCTCGGGTGGAACGACCCAGGCCTGCGGCGAACCCGAAGCGTCGGTCATCCGGAAGGCGGCGAGGCACCCTCCTGCCTGGCCCACCACGGCGAAGCGTTCGTGATCCGCCAGGTCGGAGCCCGCGAACCGGAGCACGCTCCCAAAAACCCAGTCATCCCCCTGGGTATCCTCGACCGGGCCCATCTCGTCGGGCGATGCCGAACACCCCAGCAGGAGGACGGTGACCAGAGCCCGTCGGAACCCCCTACGGCCGGTCATCCCTCAACCGGGCTGAAAGGAGCCGATTCGGCCATTCCATCGAGGTATCCTGGAAGTAGATGCGGGCGCGCTCCCGATCCACCGCGAGGAGGCGGGGACCGTCACGATACACGAAGCGGACCTCTCCCGAGGGGGTCACCGCGGCCAGATGGCGCCGGCGCCCCAACCCCTCTTCGGGAATGAGGCTCTGGAACCCCACCAGGAGGAGTTCATCGGTGACCCAGTGCACATCGGACAGGTAGTCGAACCGGGCCAACCATTCGACCCGCTCCTGGGGAGACATGGTTCCCGCCGACGGCCCCGCCGTCACCGGACGGAATCCGGGAATCCCCAGAGGGATGGAGCCGCGGGGGGCTCCGGCATGGTCGAAGAAGAAGATGGAATCGATGGCTGCGAAGGTCACGGCCAGGACCGATCCGTTCGTCGAGGCATGGGTCCACCCCGCCACCACGGCCACCTCCGGGTTTGCCGCGTGGTCGAGCGGACGAAAGAAGCTGGGTCCATCCGGGGCGTTCGGGTGCCGGAGGTGAAGCCGGGGCCCCGCAGGGTTCCCCGGCTCGGAGCCCGCCACCAACATAGACCCGTCGCCCAGGGGCCACGCCCCGGAGATCGCCTGGAGACCCGGCGTGAACCCGCGGAGGAGTTCGGGGAGAGCGGTATCGGACCAGAACTGCACCCGACCGTTTCGCTCAACGGCCACGAAGCTCTCGTCGGCATCCCGGAAGAGCGCCACCGGTACCTCGAACTCCCCGGGACCTCGACCCCGGCGACCAACCTGCCAGACCAGGGACCCATCCTCCCGGTAGCGCCGCACCCGATGCTCGCTCTCATCGGCAATGAGGAAGCTCCCGTCCCTGTCGATCTGCAGGTTGATGTGGACGTTGATGGTGTTGGGGTCTTCCTCAAGGACGATGGAATCGTGCACCACGAAGAAGTCGTGGAAGGAGCCCACCACCGGTGCGGCCGGGGACTCGGCGCTTCGGTCGGGGAGCGTGCAGCCGGTGATGCTCACCCCGATCATCAGTCCGGCCCCGAGGCCCGTTGCGCGGACGATGTGCAGCCACCTGCTGGTTTCAAGGGTCAATGCCATGCGCTCCGCAGGGATCCTCCGATATACTATCGCTACCGTATCACGGATAAGCTCCCACCCAACCACAGTCAACCACAGTCGGGAAGCGGGAAGGCGGCTCCCCCTCCACCGGCACCCCTACGCCCCCTCGTACAGCCTCCGGAGATCCACGATCTCCAGATCTCCGCGCTCCCCGGCGGAGGCCTGGACGGCGTCATCGAACGACGAGCCGAACAGGAGAAGTTTGGCGGCCCCGGCTCGATCGCCCAATGCACTTCGCGCATCCTCAAGCCGCCGAACATGCCGCAGGGTGAAACGCTCGCCGATCTTCGCCTCGCCCAGGGCCCGGACGGTGCGCCCACCGGGTTCCCTCGCGTCGTCCGCGGCCACCACGACGTCGATCTCCCGCGCCTCCATCTCGCCGGTGGACGGGTTCTGGAACGTGAGGGTGGTGGGCCCGACATGGTCGGGAGACCCACCAATAGAACGCGGATCGGCGAAGTGGGAGACCCAGGCTCGCGCCATGGCCTCGAAGCAGGGACCCAGCACCTGCGACCGGAAGGTAGGTACCAGCTCGGGCCAGACCGCCTCCGTGTCGGCACCATGTCGGCCCAGACGGGCTTCGTGACGTCGAATCAGGGCGTAATGGAATCGGATCAGGGGGTCTGAGGGCTGGTAGGTAGGTCGATTGTCCCGGATCGGGTCCGGTATCTCCTCGATAAAGGAGGCGGATACGAGGGCGCCAACGATGCTGTTCAGTGAACTGCCCGGGATCTTCACATAGCTGGTGAGGGAGCTCCAGGCCCGATGGCCCCGCGCCACCCCGGCGAGGGCCGCGTGATAGAGATTGGGCTTCCGGGCCCGGGAGAGAGCCGGATCGTCCCCCAGAAGAAGCTCCACCTCTCCGAAAAGGGGAGCCCCTGGGGAGAGTACCCGTCGGCAGACCCATCGATGGAAGTCGTCGGGAGAGATGGGAAGGTCGGTCTCCACCATCTCTCGTGCATAGGCGGCGACGCCCCCGATGACGGCGTACGTGGACACCGCCGTCGTGAGATCATCGATCCCGTGAAGTCGCCGAGCTGTCCGGAAGTCGAAAGGCTGCATCCTGAGGTCCAGCCCTGCCCGGCCGCGAAGGGGGGCGGTCCCTGTGAGAAGCTTCCCCATGATGCTCATCGCCGAGCCGCAGAGCACGAGGCGCGTCCTGGAACTCCGTCGTGCTTCCCCTCTGGGGGCGTAGGCCCGCTGGATCATGGAGTCGAGGCTCGGGGTGTGCTCAAGGAGATAGGGAAACTCGTCGAGGATGACGAGAACCTCCCGCTCTACTCCTAACGCTATGAGAGCCTCCACGGCCGCATTCCAGTCGTTGAGCGCAAGAGGCGCTCCGGTGCCAAGCCGGTGGCCGAGGTGCTCGCCCAGGTCCCGAAGCGATTCGGCGGAAGAACCCCTGAGAGCGTGGTAGTAGAACCCGCCCATCTGCTCCGACAGGTCCTGAAGCAGGAAGGACTTTCCGATGCGGCGGCGGCCCCAGACGATGCCGAAGCTCGCCGAAGGATCCCCGCTCGTGGCAAAGTCCGCAAGCCGGCTCCACTCGACCTCTCTTCCCACCATGTCGACCGATGGTCGGATCATGGGGCGATTCCTCCTTCGCGAAACCGCGCAAACCTCCCGGGGCTCCCGTCGGCCCGAGAGTCGTCCTCGCACGTCAGGCGAGGCGACTTCACTCCAGTATATTATACTACATTTCTTTGGAGCAAGTCCCGCGACTTCGCAACAGGCACCATCCGGAGGCCACTGTCACCCGATGAAGCCCCTCACCCCCCCTCCCCATCCTCCACCACGACCGCGCCTTCCCCTCGGCTCCCGAGCTGATCCCAGTTCAGGATGGCGTTCCAGGCCAGGGCGAAGCTGCCCCGGGTCTGGTTCCGGTGGAGGACCCGGACCCCGTAGAGGACCACGGCCCCCTCCCCTACCGGGACGGTGACCACGGCGGGGTGCCCGCCGAGCTGGTTCCGGTTGAGAACGAGCCCACTCAGAAAGAGCTGGTCGGTTGGGGCATACCGCACGGCCACCCGGTCCCGGAGGTTTCCGGGGACGGTGAAGTAGGGGCCGAACCGGTCGAAGACGGGGAAGGCGTCGTCATACCCCCAGGTGATGGGTGAGGCGGCGCCCTTCCGGGCCTGCACGATGGAGCCGGGCGAGAAGAGGTTCCCGGTGTTCCGGAGCGACACTCCGCGCACCAGTCCGAACTCCACCGGGAGGGTGGAGCCCGAGCCCTCGAAGAGGAGGGCGCCCCCGCTTTCGGCGAAGTCCCGGAGCGCGGCGAGGCCCTCGTATCCCATTCCCCCGGTCATGTCGTCGGTGGTGGAGAGTTGCCCGATGCTGGGGTACCCGGAAACGGGCTGCCAGGGGAGGGGCCCATCCTCCGGATTCAGCCCCTCGAAGATCTGACGCCCGCCGGCATTCCGCCCCTGCTCGGGGAAGATCATGACGTCGAAGCGCTCCCGGAGCCCCCCCTCCTTCAGCCGGTCTTCGGGGAGATAGGTGTAGGGGATGCCCATGGTGTCGAAGGCGTAGCGCACCGAGCCGTCGTCCTGGGTGTTGCGCCAGGTGTGAATGAGGGCGATGCGGGGGAGCTCCTGCCGGTGGCGGCGGACTCCGTCCACGACCCGATTGGGGACTCCTACCACCTCCATCCCGAAGCGGGCGGCCCACCGGTCGATCTCTTCCCGGGGGAGGGCCTCCACGGGGATGATCCAGGAGCCGGGCCCCCAGACCTCGTTCCGGTCCACCTCCAGCTCCTCATGGACGGCCCAGACGGGGGCGGCGGCCCCCAGCGCCCAGCGGGCCTCCAGGAGGTGGGCCGAGGCCTCGTTCCGCACCACCCACCACTGCACCGACTCCCGGAAGCGGGTGGCGGTACGGACCCGGCCGGGGAGGGAGACCGCCTCGGTGACCTCGGTCATGGCGGCGTCCAGGACCGCAGGGTCATTCACCTCGTGGACGGTGACGTTGTAGAGGAGGGGGAAGGTCCACGCCACGTCGTCGTAGGGGCGGGGCGCATCTTCCGGGAAGTCCTGCACTTCCATGAGGTTCCGGACGAAGGGTCCGTAGGGCTGATCGGCGCGGATGAGGATGTCGCCCCCCCGCACCGCCACGGAGCCGAAGGTGCCGTTCCCCTCGGCACGGTGAAGCTCCACTCCGTGCT
Organism: Gemmatimonadota bacterium; assembly: GCA_050485305.1. Lineage (GTDB taxonomy): Bacteria > Gemmatimonadota > Gemmatimonadetes > Longimicrobiales > Gaopeijiaceae > JBJHBD01. Next base: position 2,585 of record JBJHBD010000049.1, on the reverse strand, counting down.
GCTGCAGGAGGCGGAGCATATGGGAGACGTCGGCCTTCCGAACCTGCTCCGCCGGGACCACCCAGGCGTGGGGGGCCTCGGTGCGCCCCCGCTCCACGGCATTCCGGTTCTTCCGCCAGTAGTTGGTGAGGACCTCGGTGCGGTTTCGGGCCAGGAGGTGCACCGAGTGGAGGACCCCGGTCTGGGCGTAGTTGATGTTGTTCCGGAGCGACCAGATGACCTCCGAGTAGGGAGGATTGGCCCGGTACCACTCCACGCTGGTCTGGTTGGCCCCCACGGTGCGCCGCTGCGTCGAGGGAATGGAGTTCCCGAAGGTCTCGTAGAAGCGGCCGATCCCGTTCCGGTTGTTCACGGCGAAGACCATGTACCCGGGGTTCCAGCCGTCGAAGAAGTTGTGGGTCCAGACCCCGGGCATCCCGTAGGCGGTGAGCTGGGCCACTTCGTGATGGGCGATCCACTGCCACTCGTGCCGGGTGATGGGGTCGATCTGGTAGTTGTAGGGCCCCGTCCCGGTGGAGACGTAGAGGAAGGGGACGGACTCGTGGAGGTCCAGCGCCGCCGGATACCGCCACTCGTGGAAGAGATCCACCACCTGCCGGGAGAGGGCCAGCGTCATCTGGAGACCGTCCCGGTTGTTGTCATGCCGAACGTACTTCCCCCAGAAGGGCGGGCCCGCCACCCGGGTCTGGTCGTCCTGTGACACCCCCTGCTCGTGCAGGCGATACCACTCCACCACCCGGTCCCGCCCGTCGGGATCGGTGACGGGGACGATGAAGACCACGGCGTTCTCCCGGATCTCCCGGATGAGGGGGTCATCGGAGACGGCGAGGCGGTACGCCAGCTCGGCCGTCACCTCCGGGTGACCGGTCTCCGGCGAGTGGAGCCCCGAGAACACCGTGAAGATGATGGGGAGGTCCCGGATGACGGCGTCGCGACCGGCCTCATCGGTGACCCGGGGGTCGGTGAGGCGATGGTACCCGTCCCGGATGGCGTCCAGCCGCGCCAGGTTCGCCTCGGTCCCGATCTGCACCAGGGCGAAGCGGCGCCCCTCTTCCGTCTCGTTCAGGTACTGGAAGTTCACCCGGGGCGAGGCGGCGGCCAGCGCCTCGTACCACCGGTAGAACTCGCCGGTGGTGTGGAGCACGCCGGGGCGCCCCAGCGGATACCCGAAGTGGGCAACCGGCGAGGGTACGCCCTCCAGGAGGGGGAGGTGGTCCACCAGGGGGCTCGTGAACTCCCGCCCGGTGGTCCACGACCGCATGAGTCGGGTGGCCGCCGTGTCCACCGCCTGCCCCCAGGGGGTCACCGCCGGGTTGGCGAGTTCCAGGTGCCAGTCGAAGGTGGCCGGGACCGGGTCCGACGACCCCTGCCCCGGAGGCTGAGCCGCCGCGCCGAACGGGACAAGGAGGAGGAGGGCGGCGAGGTGCGGAAGGTGCCGAGCGGCACGGAGAACCCTCAGAACGGAGCGGGCCATCGAACTCTCCGGGGTGAACGGTGTGGCGAGCAACATGATGGTGGGTGCAGAGGGGATACTACGAGGTGCCGTCCTCCGGCGCACGGGCTCACCACAGGGAACAGGAATCCTTGGGTGTGCGCGATCCAGGTAGTATGTTCTCGGAATCACCCCCCACGACGGAGGCCAACATGCCAACCCTCCCCTTCTCATCGTCTCGCCTCTCCCTGGCGGGAGCCTTCATCCTCACCCTCGTCCTCCTCCCCGCCTGCGCCAGTTCGGGAGAGCGGGAACGAGCGCCCAGAGGGAGCGCCGACCACATCATCCAAGCCGAGATCGAAGCGGCGAACCTGAACAACGCCATGGAGCTGGTGGAGCGCCTTCGCCCCAACTGGCTGAGGGGCCGGGGACAGACCAGCATCATGGGGGGTGGCTCGGATACTCCGGTGGTCTACATCGAGAACACCCGCTTCGGAGACACCCAGAGCCTTCAGGGAATCGAGGCCCGCTCCATCATCGAGATGCGCTTCATCCGCGCCGCCGACGCCACCACCCGGTGGGGGACCGGACACGCCGGTGGGGTCATCCAGATCACCATGCGCTCGGGGCGCTGAGGCTCCGCATCGCCTGAAGGCCGCGTGGGAGGATGGGTGCCGGGTGGCCCCATCCTCCCGGCGAGTCTATCTTCCACGGCAAGCCGCCAGGGGTACCCCGCGCCGGGGTTGAGAGAGTCCCTTGGAACCTGATCCGGGTCATACCGGCGGAGGGAGCGCGGCAGGATGGAACCGCGGCGCATCGGCGTTCCGGATCCCATCCTCCCTCTCCTCTCCCGGCGCCCCGGATCGCCCATTCAGCGATCGGAGAGCCCGCCGTGGAGCCCACCCGGACCCCCGCCCGTCCTGTAGCACCCGCCGACCCTGCCACGCCCCCCGGTAACGCCCCGTCGCCCCGAAGCGACTACGGTACCGCCTTCCCCAACTCCAGGAAGGTCCACCTGGAGGGGTCTCGGGGGATCCGGGTCCCCATGCGGGAGATCCACCTCTCCGGCGGCGAACCCCCCCTTCGTGTTCCCGACACGAGCGGCCCTCTCGGAACGGATGTCCATGAGGGGCTCCCCTCGGTGCGGGAAGAC
>JBJHBD010000048.1:0-20760 GCA_050485305.1 Gemmatimonadota bacterium | reverse complement strand
AGGATCAGGGGGCGCGAACCCATCGCTTCGAAGGCTCCCGCCACATCCGCTCTCTCCCGGAGCACCTGCTGCCCCTTTCCGTCGTACCCCCACCGGCGAGTCTTGAGGATGGCGGGATACCCCATCGCCTCCACCGCCGCCTCCAGCTCCTCCTGTGAGGAAACCGGGGCGAAGGGCGCCGTCCCGATCCCCAACCGGCGGAACCCCTCCTTCTCGGTGAGGCGGTCCTGCGCCATCTCCAGCGCCTGGGGAGGCGGGTAGACCGGCACCGACCGCTCCAGATGGCGGGCCGCTTCCACGGGAACGTTCTCGAACTCGTAGGTGACCACGCCGGCGCCCCGGGCCAGGAGGGCGAGGGAGGCCTCATCGTCCCATGGCGCGCGGATCAGAACGCCGGTCTCCTCTGCGGGAGGATGGGCACCGGGATCCAGGAAACGGAAGCGGAGTCCCAGGGGGATCCCCGCCAGCGCCAGCATCCTTCCGAGCTGCCCCCCGCCGACGACGGCTACGAGGGGAGCGGTTCCTCCCGTCATTCCGGCGCCCGGGACGGATCAGGATCCCGGAGCACCGCCTCGGTGCGCGCCTCCCGATACGCTCGCAGACGCTCCCGAACCTCGGGGTCGGAGGCCCCCAGGATGGAAGCCGCCAGAAGCGCGGCGTTGATGGCCCCCGCCCGCCCGATGGCCAGCGTTCCCACCGGAACCCCCCCGGGCATCTGCACGATGGAGAGGAGGGAATCGAGTCCCTGGAGGGCGCGGGACTGAACCGGAACCCCCAGCACCGGGAGCACCGACTTCGCCGCGATCATCCCCGGGAGGTGTGCCGCCCCTCCCGCTCCGGCGATGATCACCCGGATCCCCCGCGCCTCGGCCGATGAGGCGTACTCGAAGAGGAGGTCCGGGGTGCGATGAGCCGACACCACCCGCACCTCGTGGGGGACGCCGAGCGCCTCCAGCGTCTCCACCGCCTGCGCCATCGTCTCCCAGTCGGAGCGGGAGCCCATGATGACTCCCACGACGGGGGGGGTCATGTTCTCGGTCATGGTCTTGGGATCGGAGTCAGGGGGTGGAGGCGGAGGGACCCTGGCGGGAGTACTCGCTGGTCTCGCCTGCGGAGGTGAAGAGAAGCACCGCGTAGTCGTCCACTCGCCCGTCGGGTGTCTCCATCCCGGGAGAGCCGAGGGGCATCCCCGGCACGGTGAGTCCGCGCGCCGCGGGAGCCTCGGCCAGGAAGCGCCGCATGACGTCACCGGGGATGTGCCCCTCCATGACGTAGCCGTTCACCACCCCGGTATGACAGGACGAAAGGCGGAAGGGGATCCCGAACCCCTCCTTCACCTCACCCATGTCGGCCTGGTACCGGACCTCGGGCTCGAACCCATGCTCCCGGATGTGGTCCACCCAGAGGCCGCAGCACCCGCACTGGGGGCTCTGGTACACCGTGATGGGGATGAGCTCCGGGTGGTCCAGGGGGATGGGATCCCGGGCCACATCGGGAGCCGCCGCCACCCCGTTCGTCGCACCCGCCTCGTTCGTGGCCCCGGAATCCGCCGCCTCGGAGGTGCCGTCACACCCCGCCAGGAGGAGTCCCATGGCCAGGAAGGCGCCCGGCACCCCCATTCGCTTGTACCGCATCATGTCGATCTCTCCCGCTCGTTCGTGAGAAGTGGGCCAAGAACAGGAAATATACATCGAAAAGGGAGCCCGGATCCCCGACCCACGATGAGGTGCTGTAAACGGATGTTTCGCTTTTCGCCGCGAGGCCGTAGATTGGGAGCGATTGCCGGGAATGTGGCGACCCTTCCTCAACCGGGCGAGGGCGGCGCGTACCCCCGACCCACGATGAGACGAGGAGAGTTCCCATGTCCCGCTTCTCACTCACCGCGTTCGCCGGTGCGGCGCTCCTCCTGGCAGGAGCGGCGGCACCGGTGGGAGCCCAGCTCCCGGTTCAGGACTGGACCGACCGCCCCGACGCCCGGGCTCCCTCCGGGATCCGGGGGGATGCCCTCCTGGCGCCCCGAACCTTCGACGTCCGGTATCAACTCCGGACCGTCTCCTTCGAGACGATCCTCCATGGAACCGACGAGATCCCTCCGATCTGGGTGTTCCAGGACTGGGAGATGGCGGCGCTCTCCATGAGTTCGCAACGGCACGAGCTTGAGGTGGAGTACGGGATCCTGGACTGGTTGGGCGCCTCGCTCCGTGTCCCGTACATCTATCACTCCACCGAATTCGCCTACGCGGTGGACGCGGGGAGCGACCACTACCGCTTCGGCTCCACCACCTCCGGTGGGATCGGGGACATCGAGCTTCACCTCCTCTACGGACTCCATGACGCCTGGCCCTACCGGGCACACCTCACCGCGGGGGTGTCTCTCCCCTCCGGATCGGTGGCACGAGGGGGGGAAACCCCCGACCGCCCCGGCCAGACCCAGGTCCTCCCCTACGGGATGCAGCCGGGAGACGGGACCTGGGGGCTCCTTCCGGGCGCCGTCTTCGTGGCCGAGAACGAGTTCGGGACGGTGGGGATCCAGGCGGAAGCCCGGATCCGGGTGGGCGAGAACAACCGGGACTGGAGCCGCGCCAACGAATTCCAGGCCAACGTCTGGATGGGGTACCGGTTCACCGACTGGGTGAGCGGCTCCTTCCGGGTGAACTATCAGACCGCCGGCGAGATCAGCGGATTCGACCCGGAGATGAACCCCTCCCGCTCCCCCATGCACCTTCCCTGGACCTATGGGGGAACCCGGGTCATGATCCCGGTGGGGATGAACATCGCCTTTCCCGAAGGGCCCCTCCGGGGGAACCGGGCGTCGGTGGAGTTCCTCATCCCAGGGCACCAGGATCTGAACGGGCCCCAGCTCAAGATGAAGTACGGAGCCACCCTCACCTGGGCCGTTTCGTTCTGAGTTGACAAACGAACCGGGAATTCCCGACCGTACATCCATTCGAGGGGTAGGGGCTTCCGGCTCCTACCCCTCGATTCGCAGGAGGTGGTACCCCTTCTTCCCCTTCCGGAGAAGGAGGAAGCGCCCCTCGATGGCGTCACCGGTGGTGATCCGGTACCGGGGGTCCCCGACACGCTCGTTGTTCAGATAGATCCCTCCCTGCTCCACCCCTCTGCGGGCTTCTCCCCGGGATCCCACCACCCCGCTCTCCGCCAGGAGATCGAGGATGGATGCCCCCTCCCCTTCCAGCGTCGAGCGGGGAACGGAGCTGGAGGGCACATCGGCGAAGATATCGGCCATCTCAACGGCGGAGAGTCCTTCCAGCCCCCCTCCGAAGAGGACCCGGGAGGCCTGCCCGGCCCGTCGAAGCCCATCCTCCCCATGGAGGGTTCGGGTTACCTCCACCGCCAGGCGCTCCTGGGCCTCGCGCGCATGGGGACGGTCCCTGGTGGCCTCGTCCAGCCCCTCGATCTCGCTCCGGTCCAGGAGGGTGAAGAAGCGGAGGTATCGCCCCACGTCGGCGTCGTCGGTGCTCAGCCAGAACTGGTAGAAGCGGTAGGGGGAGGTGCGCTCCGGGTCGAGCCAGACGGCGCCCGTCTCCGTCTTCCCGAACTTCACCCCCGAGGTGGTAGTGATGAGAGGGAAGGTGACCCCGTACGCCTTCTCGCCGGTGACCCGCCGAATGAGATCGATCCCGGCGGTGATATTCCCCCACTGGTCCTGCCCGCCAAACTGGAAGCGGCACCCGTGCTCCCGGAAGAGCTGGAGGAAGTCGTAGGACTGGAGAAGGAGGTAGCTGAACTCGGTGTAGCTGATGCCGCCCGCCTCACCCTCCAACCGCCGCCGGATGGTGTCCTTCTGGAGGAGGACGTTCACCGGGAAGTGCTTCCCCACGTCTCGAAGGAAGTCCAGGGTGGAGAGGGGTCCCAGCCAGTCCAGGTTGTTCACCATGGCGGCCGAGGCGGTGCCGACGCCAAAGTCGAGGAAGGGTTCGAGCTGCCCCCGGATGGACTCGGCGTTGGCCATGACCTCGTCCCGGGTGAGGAGCCTGCGCTCCGCCGTCTTTCCCGAGGGGTCCCCGATGAGCCCGGTCCCGCCGCCCACCACCGCCACCGGGCGATGCCCGGCTCGCTGGAGGTGGACGAGTCCCATCACCGGGAGAAGGTGTCCCACATGGAGGGACGACCCGGTGGGGTCGAACCCCACGTACGCCGAGTGCACCCCCGCCTCCGAGAAGGCGGCCTCCGCCCCCTCGGTGGCGTCGTGGAGCATCTGACGCCAGCGGTACTCCTCGAAGAGGCGGGCCCCGTTGGTCACCCCTCCTCCCCCTCCTCCCCGGCCTGCCGGAGGATGAGCTTGTGGGCCCGGAGACGAAGGGCGTTGATGCGGATGAAGCCTCGGGCGTCTTCCTGGTCATACCCCCCCGCCACATCCATGGACGAGAGGTCCTGGTCGTAGAGGAGGCTGGACGACTCGCGCCCCTGGGGGGTGACGTTCCCCTTGTAGAGCTGCACCCGGACCCGCCCGTCGATGAGGGTTTCCGACTGGCGGAAAGCGGCCTGGATGAAGTCCATCTCGGGTGAAAACCAGAACCCGTTGTAGATGATCTGGGCGAAGCGGGGGGAGAGCATGTCCCGGAGGCGGAGCACCTCCCGGTCCATGGCCACCCCCTCCAGATCCCGGAGGGCGTGGTGGAGGACGGTTCCCCCGGGGGTCTCATACACCCCGCGAGACTTGATCCCCACGAATCGGTTCTCGACCATGTCCACCCGCCCCACCCCGTGGAGCCCTCCCATCTCGTTCAGGTAGAGGAAGAGATCGAGGGGGTCGGTGTGCACCGTCCCGTTGTCCAGGTTCTCCACCTTCACCGGGATGGCATCCTTGAAGTGGATGGCCAGGTGCGTCGGGGTATCGGGGGCGTCGAGGAGCCCTCGGGTGAGCTTGAAGATGTCCTCCGGAGGGGTGAAGTCCGGGTCTTCCAGCATCCCGGCCTCGTAGGACCGGTGCATGAGGTTCTCGTCGGAGGAGTACGGCTTGTCCACCGTTGCCTCTACCGGGATCTCGTGCTCCCGGGCGAAGGCCAGGAGATCCTTCCTCCCCTGGAAGCGCTCCAGGAACTCCCGCTCCTTCCAGGGGGCGATAACCTCCAGGGCGGGGGCGAGGGCGGCGTAGGCCAGCTCGAAGCGGACCTGGTCGTTCCCCTTCCCGGTGGCGCCGTGGGCCACCGCGGTGGAGCCGGTTTCCAGAGCGATCTCCACCTGGCGTCGGGCGATGACCGGTCGGGCCAGGGAGGTCCCCAGGAGGTAGCGGTTCTCGTACACCGCGTTCCCGGCGATGGCGGGGAAGATGAAGTCGGTGACGAACTCCCTCCGGAGGTCCTCCACGTACACCTCGGCGGCGCCGGTGCGTCGGGCGCGCTCCGCCACCTCCTCGAAGTCCTCCTGCTGCCCCACATTGGCCACGTAGGCCACCACGTCGTATCCGCGCTGCTGCAGGATCTTGAGGATGCAGGCGGTATCGAGTCCGCCGCTGTACGCGAGGACGACCTTCTTCTTGCTCACATCGGGCTCCGGAGGGAGGATGGGCCGGCGCACTCCGCCGGGTTGGGGGGGTCGGGAGAGAATAACGAAGGAGCGGCCCCCCGAATCAAGGGGCGGAGAGCGGGGATCCCATGGAGGATGGCAGCGGAACGCCCTCTTCAGGTCAACCAGACCCTCCAGACGAGGAACCCCAGCGCCACCCAGAGGAGGGCCAGAAGGAGGAGCGCGCCGGCGAGGTAGAGGAGGGGGCGCTTCACCCATCTCCCGAGAAACCGCTCCGCGGAAGTCTCCGCATCGGCCCGGGCGGGGGCAGGGAGCCGCCCCACCACCACGCTCATCCCCCAGGGGACGAGGAGGAGGTCATCCACCACCCCCAGCACCGGGATGACGATGGGAATCAGATCCAGCGGGGAGGCCAGGTAGGCGAAGAGGAGGAGCCCCAGGAGGCGGAGGTGAAGGGGGGTAGCGGGGTGGCGAATGGCGTACCCCACCACGATGAGCTCCCGGCGGAATCGAAGCACACGCTTCCGGATGGCCGTGAGGATGGGTTTCACCCTTCTTCCTCGTTCCGGAGCCGGAGGCGGAGCGCCGGGCGGTCCACCTTCCCGGTGGCGGTGCGGGGAAGTTCGTCCCGGATGACCCAGACCCGGGGGCGCTTCGCCGGGGCGAGCTCCTCCCGGGCCCACCGGTCCAGCGCCTCAACGGTGAGGGGGTCGGCCGAGAGGGACGAGGGGACCAGCACCGCCGCCACCCGCTCGCCCCACTCCTCGTCGGGAAGGCCTACGACGGCGACCTCGCGCACTCCGGGAAGGGCCAGGAGCGCGTTCTCCACCTCGGCGGGCTCCACCGTCACCCCCCCGCTAATGATCCTGTCGGAGCGCCGCCCCACGATCCATAGGTCACCGTCCTCGTCGATGCGCCCCACATCGCCGGTTCGCAGCCACCCGTCAAAGCCCACCCCCACCCCCTCCCGGGAAGGAGGGAGGGGAACCACGGTGGCCCCTCGCACCTGGATCTCTCCCACACCCTCGGCGTCAGGGTCGGCGAGGCGCAGCTCCAGTCCGGAAAGAGGGGGCCCCACCGACCCGGGCTTCTCCCTGACCTCGACAGGGGGAGCGGTGGCTACCTGGGAGGTGGCCTCGGTGAGACCATAGGTGAGGGCAATGGGGAACCGGGCATCCAGCGCCCGCCGGAGAAGGGGTTCCGGGAGGGCCGCCCCCCCCAGAACGAGAGCCCGCACCCGGCGGGGGGGAGGGCGGTCACCCCACACCTCCAGGAGCCGCTGCAGCATGACGGGGACGAGGGAGGCGTGGGTGAACTCCCCGGCCTCCATGAGGTCGGCTACCTGCGCGGCGTCGAAGCGAGGAAGGGTCCGGAGCGCACACCCCGTCATGGCCCCCCGATGGAGAAGGGTGAGCCCCCCCACATGGGCCGGCGACAGGGTGGTGAGCCAGACGTCGGAGGCGTCGAGGCGAAGGCGGCGGGACACCCCCAGCGCCGATGCCTCCAGGTTCCCCCGGGTGAGGGGGATGGGGCGGGGGGCTCCGGTGCTCCCCGAGGTGAGGAGCAGGGCCAGGGGGGTGTCGGGGTCAGGGTCGCCCACCGCCATCCCGAACCCGCCCGTGGGGGCCGGGGTGGCGCCGGTGACCTCGTCCACCGGGAGGGTGGGGACCTCCGGGGGTCCACTTTCCGAGGACGGCGAGACCAGAAGGAGGTTCACCCCGGGAAGGGCGCCCAGGGCGCGGCGCTCCTCGGCGGGGGTGAGGGAGGGGTGGAGAGGGATGAGCACCCCTCCCGCCCGGGGGATGGCGTGGAGAAGGACCACCGCCTCCGGCGAGGGGGGGAGGCGAAAGGCCACCAGGGCCCCGGGGCCGATCCCCATCCCCTGGAGTCGGAGGGCCACCGCGTCGGCCCAGGCGTCCAGCTCACCGAAGGTCCAGCTGCGGGTGCCGCCCGAGGTGGAGGATCGAGAGACCTCGGCCGACGGGTTCGGGGCGGGCGGGCTGCTCGGGGGAGCGATGAGCGCCCCCGTCAGCGCCAGGGCGCCGGAGTCCCGCCTCGCCGCCTCCCGCAGCGGATCCATGGGGCTACCGCGCCCCCAGGGCGAACCCCAGCGCCAGGAGTCCGGCGTAGACCACCAGGGTCCGGGCCGTGTGACCCAGGGCCGGCAGCAGCTCGCGGGGGTCCCGGAAGGTGATGACGGCCCGGAGGGGAGCGTAAGCCGGGACCAATCCCCCCAGGGCCAGGAGGGTCCAGGGTGACCACCCATGGAGCTGCATACCCACGACGGGCGTGGCGAACCCTACGATGAGGAGGGCCAGGTAGAAGGCCCGGGTCCCGGGCACCCCGAAGCGGACGGCGGTGGTGCGCTTCCCGGCGAGGGCGTCGGTGTCCCGATCCCGGAGGTTGTTCACCACCAGGATGGCGGTGACGAGGGCGCCCACCCCCACCCCCGCCAGGACGAACTCGGGGTGGAAGGTGCGGGACTGCACCCAGACGGTGCCGGCCACCGCCACCGGGCCGAAGAAGGCGAAGGCGAAGAGGTCGCCCAGCCCCCGATAGGCCAGAGGGAAGGGACCCCCGGTGTAGGCCACGGCGCAGGCGAGGGAGAGAACGCCGATGATGAGGATGGGGATGCCCCCCTCCACCACCAGGTACACCCCCAGGAGGAGGGCGGCCGCCAGGGTGATGACGGTGGCGCGCCACACCGCCTCCGGAGAAAGTAGCCCGGCCTGCACCACCCGGGTGGGCCCCACCCGGGCCTCGGTGTCACCCCCTTTGAGGAAGTCGAAGTAGTCGTTGGCCAGATTGGTGGCCATCTGGATGAGGAGGGCGGCCCCCAGCGCCGCCAGCGCGGGGAGGGGGTCGAAGAGCCCCCGGGCTCCGGCCATGGCGGCGCCCACCAGCACCGGGGCCAAAGCCGCCGGCAGGGTGCGGGGGCGAATGGCCAGGAGCCATGCCCCCGCCGGCGTCACCAGGGGAGCCAGGGGTACTTCCGGAAGTCGGGGCTCTCCTTCTTCAGGTAGGCGTTCTTCGCCTCCTGCGCTTGCTCCGTCATGTAGAAGAGGAGGGTGGCGTTCCCCGCCAGCTCCTGGAGCCCGGCCTGCCCGTCCACGGCGGCGTTGAACGAGCTCTTGAGCAGCCGAATAGCCAGTGGGCTCTTGTCCAGGATCTCGTTGGCCCACTTCCACCCCTCGGCCTCGAGCTCATCCACCGGCACCACGGTGTTCACCAACCCCATTTCCAGCGCTTCCTGGGCCCCGTACTGGCGGCAGAGATACCAGATCTCCCGGGCCTTCTTCTGTCCGATGATGGAGGCCAGGTACGAGGCTCCGAAGCCGCCGTCGAAGCTCCCCACCTTGGGGCCGGTCTGCCCGAAGACGGCGTTGTCGGCCGCGATGGTGAGGTCGCAGATGACGTGGAGGACGTGCCCGCCTCCGATGGCGTAGCCGGCCACGAGGGCGATGACGGGCTTGGGCATGCTCCGGATGTACCGCTGGAGCTCCAGCACGTTGAGACGGGGAAGACCGTTCCCCCCCACGTACCCGGCCTCCCCGCGAACCCGCTGGTCACCCCCGGAGCAGAAAGCGTACTTCCCGTCCTTCGCCGGACCGTTTCCGGTGAAGAGGACCACCCCGATCTCCGGATTCTCTCCGGCGTCCCGGAAGGCGTCCTGGAGCTCCAGGAGGGTCTCGGGACGGAAGGCGTTCCGCACCTCGGGGCGGTTGAAGGCGATGCGGGCCACCCCACCGGCGTGGTGGTAGGTGATGTCCTCGTACCGCTTCACTTCGTTCCAGTCGGGCTTCGTCATGTCCGGGTCACCGGCGTCGTGGGTTGATCTGAGGTGGAGACTGGAGACGCTAGGAAATTCCCCCTTCCAGATCAACGTCTCCGTCGGGAGGAACCCCCTGCCGCCCCGGGGGGTCCTTGGTGGGCATTCTGTTCGGTACGGGGCCTCGCCCCACTCCTCCAGGGGTGGAAGATGGGATTCACGGAAGGAAAGACCCGGGTGGTCATCGTAGGCGCCGGCTTCGGCGGGCTCTGGGTGACCCGGGCGCTGGCGGGAAAGGGGGTTCAGGTCCAGCTCCTGGACCGGAACAATTATCACACCTTCCTCCCCCTCCTCTACCAGGTGGCGGCGGCCGAGCTGAGCCCCACCGACATCGCCTACCCCGTGCGCTCCATCGTCCGGAAGAAGCCCCACGTCCACTTCCGGCTCGCCTCGCTCAGGGACGTCGACCTGGAGGAGAGGATGGTGGTCACCGATGCGGAGCGCATCCCGTACGACTACCTGGTGCTGGCCATGGGGAGCGCCCCCCACTTCTTCGGGGTGGAGGGGGCGGAAGAACACTCCTTCCCCATGAAGTCCATCGAGGAGGCGGTCCCCCTCCGCTACCACATCCTCTCCCGCTTCGAGGAGGCGGTGTACGAGCCCGATCCGGCTCGCCGTCGGCAACTCCTCACCTTCGTCATCGTGGGGGGTGGACCCACCGGAGTGGAGTTTGCGGGGGCGCTGGCCGAACTGGTGTACGGGCCGCTGGAGAGGGACTACCCGATGCTGGACATGGCGGACGTCCGGATCATCCTCCTGGAGGGACAGGACCGCCTCCTCCTGGGAATGCCGGACAAGCCCGCGCGCTACGCTCGCACCCACCTGGAGAAGCGGGCGGTCCAGGTTCGACTCGGCGCCATGGTCTCGAAGGTGACGCCCGAGTCGGTGGCGCTCTCGGACGGAACCGTCATCCCCACTGAGACGGTGGTGTGGACCGCGGGGGTGAAGGGGGAGCCGGGACCGGAACAATGGGGACTTCCCATGGGTCCCGGGGGGCGTGTGCGGGTTGCACCCACCCTCCAGCTCCCCGATCACCCCGAGGTCTACGTGGTGGGCGACCTCGCCTACCTGGAGGAGGATGGGAAGCCGCTCCCCGGCGTGGCGCCGGTAGCCATGCAACAGGGAACGACGGCGGCAGAGAACATCCTCCGCAGCGAGCGGGGAGAGGAGCCGAAGGAGTTCCACTTCCGGGACCCCGGGATGCTCGCCGTCATCGGAAGGAACCACGCCGTCGCCCACGTCCGGGGGCGCTCCTTCACCGGGAGGCCGGCGTGGTGGGTCTGGCTGGTGGTCCACCTCGCCAAGCTCATCGGGTTCCGGAACCGGATCCTCGTCCTGGTGAACTGGGCGTGGAACTACCTCTCCTTCGAGCGGGCGGTGCGTCTCATTCTCCCCTACCGGCCGATGCGGGTGCCGGGGTCGACGCCGGAGGCGCCGGGGTCGTCGTCAGACCCGGAGGGGGCCCCCCGAACCCCGGAGTGACCGGGGTCACCCCTGTTCGCCGAGGGCGGCGCGAGCCGCGGCTACCGCCCGCTCCACCGCTTCGGAACGCCGGTTCCTGTTCTCTTCCCGGTGGGTCACCACCTCCACCACCACGCTCCCTTCCCCGCCGGACGCTTCGTCCAGGGCTCCGGCCAGGTCGGGGGGTGACAGGGGGGTGCCGTGGGCTTCCAACCGCCGGAAGGGGAGATCCTGCACCGCGGCAATCCGCTCGGGGGCGCGCCCGTGGGGAGTTGCGAAGAACCGGGTGAAGTCGGGCTCGTACCCACGGATGGGAAGGAGGTGGAAGATCCCGCCCCCGTCATTGTTCACCACCACCAGCGTCACCTTGACCCCCGGATCCCGGAGGGAGGCGAGACCGTTCTGATCGTGAAGGAGGGCGAGGTCGCCCACCAGCGCCGTCACCCGTTTCCCACCGGCCAAGGAGACCCCCGCCGCCGCCGAGACGATCCCGTCGATGCCGCTGGCGCCCCGATTGCCAAGGACCAGTGGGCCCACACCCCCCGCTCCCCCGGGGTGGGCAAAGGTGTCCACATCCCGCACCGGCATGGAGGAGCTCACGAAGAGGATCCCCTCCGGCGGCGTGCGAGAGACCACTTCCCGCGCCACCCACCCCTCAAAAGGCTCCCCTCCGTCGAGCTCCCGCACCACCCTCCGCGCCGCGCCTTCCGCCCTTTCCCACAGCCGGGGCCACCGACTCTCCATGACCGGGGTCAGAGGAGTGTCCGGGGACCCATCCTCCTGGAGTGCGGCGAAGAGGAGGGCCGGATCGGCGGGGAGATACCGGTGCGCGAGGGTGAGGTGGTCCTTCCAGCGCCCCCCTCCGTCCACCACCAGGTGACGCGCCTCGTTCAGGCCTTCCAGGTAGCCGTGGAGCGCGGTGGAGGTGGGAGTGCCCCCCACTCGAATGACCAGATCGGCCTCGAGGGTCCCGCGGACCACCGGATCCCGGAGGAAGAGGTCGTACCCGCCCACCGGGGCGGGGGCGGTAAAGCGCGCGCCGGAGAGGGGGTCGGCGAGGAGGGGGACCCCCGTGTCGGCGGCAAACTTCGCCAGGACGGGTCCCACCTCCCAGGGACGGGGAACCGGGCCGGCCACGAGGAGGGGGCGGCGGGCACCGGCGAGTTCCCGCCGGAGGGCGGCGAGGAGTTCCGGATCCGCTCCTATCCGGCGGGGGAAGATCCGGGTGAAGGGGGCGCCGTCTCCTCGCCCCTCCATGGCCTCGGGGGCGCGCTCCGCCAGGTCCACCGGGAGGTCGCCGGGGACCGCCACCGGCTCCAGGGGTTTGTCGAAGGGGAGGTTCAGGTGCACCGGGCCTCCCGGATCGCCCATGGCGTCCGCCACCGCGCGGCACGCCACGCTCCGGAGGTGGCGAAGGGTGGCGCCGTTCACCTGCTCCGGAGAGAGCTCGTGGAAGGCCCGGACGTACCGCCCGAAGAGGTGGGTCTGGTCGATGGCCTGGTTGGCGTCGGCCCCCCGCAGACGGGGGGGGCGATCAGCGGTGAGGAGGAGGAGGGGAACTTCGGACTGGGCCGCCTCCACCACGGCGGGGAAGAGGTTGGCCACGGCGGTTCCCGACGTGGTGATGACGCCGGCGGGGCGACCGGTGGCCTTCCCGCACCCCAGGGCGAAAAACCCGGCCGAACGCTCATCGATCTGCACCAAGATCCGGAAGCGGTCGTCGGCGGAGGCGGCGAGAACCAGCGGAGAGGAGCGGGAGCCGGGAGAGACGGTGAGCACCTCCACCCCGGAGCGGGCCAATTCATCCAGGAGCACGCGGGCCCACAACTCGTTCCGGTTCCGGGGGTTCATCCGGAGATCAGGGCTCCATCCCGGCTGCGAGGGCTCGGAGGGCGGGCTCGAACTTGAGGGCCGTCTCATCCCACTCCGCCGCGGGGTCCGAGCCGGTGACGATCCCGGCCCCCGCGAAGAGGCGCCACTCCCTCCCCCCCCCCACGGCGGAGCGAAGGGCGGGGACAAACTCACCCTCTCCTGCCCCGTTGAACCACCCCACCGGCCCGGCGTACCACCCGCGCCGGAAGGGCTCCGCCTCCCGGATGAGGGTGAGGGCTCGATCCCGTGGGCGCCCGCAGACGGCAGGGGTGGGGTGAAGCGCCTCCACCAGGGAGAGGATGTGGGTGTGCGGCGGAGCCACCCCCTTGATGCGGGTCTCCAGGTGCTGGATCCGGGCCAGGGTGAGGACGTGGGGCTCCTCCTCCACCTCCATGGCCAGGAGGCGCCCTTCCAGGACCTCCACCATTTCCTCGGCGGTGAGGCGATGCTCTTCCCGGTCCTTCCCGCTGGCCAGAAGTCGCCGGGCGAGCGCCTGATCCTGAGCGTCATCGCCGCCCCGAGGCGCCGATCCCGCCACCGCCGTGGCCGAGAAGCGCCCCTCCCGGAGGGATCCCAGAATCTCCGGCGCGGCCCCCAGGAGAACCCGGCCCGGCTCCATATCCATGAGGTAGACGTGGGCCATCCGGTTTTCGTGGCGCAGGAAGCGGAGGACGCGAGACAGCTCCACCGGCCCGGGTAGGGTCACATCCCGTGTGCGGGCGAGGACGACCTTCGCCACATCCCCCCGGGCAAGCGCCGCCAGCACGGCGCGCACCCCTCCCTCCCACTCCTCCCGAGCCCCCTCGCCCCCGAGAGGGAGCGCGAGAGGGTCCGCCGGGATCCCGGCGGGACGCTCCCGAACGGGTGCCAAGCGTGCTTCCAGGGCCAGGAGTTCTCGATCCAGCTCCCCCTCTTCCCCAACCCGACCCTGGGCCAGGAGGCGCGCCC
Organism: Gemmatimonadota bacterium; assembly: GCA_050485305.1. Taxonomy (GTDB): domain Bacteria; phylum Gemmatimonadota; class Gemmatimonadetes; order Longimicrobiales; family Gaopeijiaceae; genus JBJHBD01. Next base: position 7,160 of record JBJHBD010000048.1, on the reverse strand, counting down.
CCTCACCATCGTTCAGGAGGAGGATCCGGGGAACCAGGAACCGCCCCTCCAGAAAACCGGCCCACTCCCCGCCCTCACCCTCCTCCGAGGGGAGGAAGGGGAAGCCGCCGAAGGCCATGGGGGATGGGGAGCCGCCCCCTCCGCCCCTCGCCTCCGAACCGAAGAGGCGTTCCGCCACCTTCCGGAAGCTCGCTCCGGTCCCGCCCTCCATCTCTGCCGACGGGTCCGACGCGCTCGAAGGATCGCGCCCCCCCTCGGTCCCATCGGGAAGGTGGACGTCCATGAGAGCGCCACCCCACACCACCCACTCCCCCCCTCTCCCCCAGAACCCCCGGGGGGGCCCCTCCAGGAGGTGGAGGAAGGTCGCCGGATCCGTTTCGTCCACCGGGAGGGTGCGCACCACAACCCCCTCCGTGGGGGAAGGGAGTGAGCGAGGAGGAACGAGTTCCGAGGTGAGGTCGGTGGGCATGATCTCCGGAGGAACCCCCGGGAACTCCCGGGGGTGCCCTGAACGGGTTGCGACTGGTGATCGAAGGGGGGCGTCAGGCGCCCGCGCGAGTGGAGCAATATATCGGATCGAGGGATGTGCAGAAGGCTGCCGCCCCCGGATCCCCATCCTTCCCGGAATTTCCGGCACCACGTTGTTGTCCGACGACTCCCCACCATACATTCCCGTCGATTCCGCCCCTCCCTACCCCCACGGTATGCCCCAGTCGCTTCCCATCAACGACCCGGTCCTCATCTTTGCGCTGGCCATGGGGATCTTCCTCCTGGCCCCGCTCCTCTTCGAGCGAATCCGGTTCCCGGGGATCGTCGGGCTCATCGTCTGCGGGACGCTGGTGGGACCCAACGTCCTGAACCTCCTGGAACGGGACTTCACCTTCATCCTCCTGGGGCAGGTCGGCCTCCTCTACCTGGTCTTCCTCGCCGCCCTCGAGCTCGATCTCAACCGCTTCAACCAGTACCGGGGGAAGAGCGTCCTCTTCGGATTCCTCTCATTCGGGATTCCGCTGGGGCTGGCCATATGGATCATGCCCCTCCTGGGGTTCTCCGTCCCGGCGGCGCTCCTCGTCGGAGCCATCATCGGCTCCCACACCCTCCTGGCCTACCCGGTGGTTTCCCGACTGGGGATCGGGAAGAACCCCGCCATGATCACCGTCATCGGGGGAACCCTCGTCACCGACACCCTGGCCCTCACCACCCTGGCGGTGGTGGCAGGCTCCCTCACCGGTGACCTGAACGCCCTCTTCTGGGTGCGCCTCTTCGGGATCCTGGGACTGTACGTGGGGATCGTCCTTATTCTCGTCCCCCGGCTGGGGAGCTGGTTCTTCAGGAACGTCCCCAGCCAGGCGCCCGCCGAGTTCCTCTTCCTCATGGTGACCCTCTTCACCACGGCGTGGGCCGCCTCCCTCGCCGGAGCCGAGCCCATCATCGGGGCCTTCCTGGCCGGGCTCACCCTGAACCGGCTGATCCCCCTCACCAGCCCCCTCATGACGCGGGTGCGCTTCGTAGGGAACGCCCTCTTCATCCCCTTCTTCCTCCTTTCGGTGGGGATGCTGGTAGACCCGAGTGTGCTGATACAGAGTGCGGATGTCTGGATCCTGGCGGGCACCCTCATCGGGCTGGTACACCTGGGGAAGTTCGCGGGGGCCTGGGCCGCTCGCGTCTTCTTCCGTTATACCAATGCCGAGGGGTTCGCCATGTTCGGGCTCTCGGTCCCCCAGGCCGCCGCCACCCTGGCGGTGACCTTCGTGGGGCTCGAGATCGGGCTGTTCAGCGAGGTGGTGGTGAACGCCGTCATCATCATGATCCTGGTGACGGTGTTCGTGGGCCCCTTCCTGGTGGAGCGCTTCGGGCGGGAGCTGGCCCTTCGGGAAGAAACCCGCCCCTACGACCCATCGGAGGCGCCACGGCGGATTCTCATCCCCATCTCGAATCCGGCCACCGCCGACGCCCTCATGGACATCGCCTTCCTCCTCCGGGATCGAGGCGCAGACGAGCCCCTCTACCCCCTCATGGTGGTGCGGGGAACGGAGGAGGGGTCGGAGGCCCAGGTGGCGGAGGCCGAGAAGATGCTCTCCCACGCCGTCCTCTACGCGGCAGGGGCGGATGTCCCCGTCTCTCCCCTCACCCGGGTGGATCGGAACATCGCCACAGGCGTCTCTCGGGCCATGGCGGAGACCCGCACCTCCATCGTCGTGGTGGGGTGGGATGGGCGCCAGAGCGGCGGAGGGTCCGCCGTCTTCGGATCGGTCCTGGATCAGCTCCTGGACCAGACCCGGCAGACGGTGATGGTGGCCAAACTGGGGCACCCCCTGAACACCACCAGACGGATCGTGGCGGTGGTGCCCCCGGGAAGCTCCCGCCACCCCGGCTTCATGGCCGCCGCCGGAATCGTGAAAACGCTGGCCGCCGAACTCGATGCCCGGTTGGAGATCCTCGTAGTGGAAGAGGGGATCGACGGGTACGAGATTGCCTTCCGAAAAGCCCGCCCCGAACTCCCCGTTCATCTGGAGGGGGTGGAGGGGTGGGGTCCCCTCCTCTGGGATCTACGCACCCGCCTGGAACCCCAGGATCTGGTCCTGGTCATGAGCGCCCGTCAGGGCACCCTCTCGTGGCACAAGGAGCTGGAGCGCCTCCCGGGCCAGCTCTCGTCCCTCGTTCCGGAGAGCTTCCTCATCCTCTACCCCTCCGATGGGGATGGGACCGGCGCGCCCACCCACGCCGGAGAGGAGAGCCTCCCATCCGCCCTCGCTCCCCACCGGGTGGTCCTGGGGCTTCCCGGCGGAGACTACAAGACCGCGCTCCGGGAGCTCCTCCGCACTGAGTTCGCGGAGAACCCCCCAAAACTCCACCGCCTCCTCTCCCGCCTTGCCGCCTCCGAAGAGGAGTTCTCGTCGGAGGTGGTGAAGGGGGTCTCCCTCCCGCATGCCCTGGACCAGGAGCTCGAGGAACCCCTCATGTTCCTGGGGATCAGCACCGAGGGAGTCCGCTTCCCCCATCAGGCGGAGCCGGCCCACCTGGTCTTCATGCTCCTCGGGGCGTCGGAGCGGCGGCACGACCACCTGCGACGGCTCACCCGGCTGGTGAAGATGATCCGCTCCGCCGAGGGTCTGGGCGAACTCCGACAGGCCGGGGAGATCCAGGAGGTCTTCGACTGGTTCGGGACGCGGACCGTCGACGGCGAGGAGCCGATTCCGGAGAAGGGAAGAAGGAGGTAGGGAGCCCCATCCCCCTCCCGATTCAGGGGAGGAGGAGCCCGGTCAGGGCGGTGGAGAGGAGCGCGATTCCCCACCCCATGAAGACGTCCCCGGGGTAGTGCACCCCCAGGTAGCAGCGGGAGAGCCCCACCAGAAGGGCGGGAACCACCACCACCAGGGTGAGGACGCCGCCGCCCAGAGCCAGCGCCATGGGGAGAGCCACCGCCAGAGATGCGGTGGCGTGCCCCGAAGGGAAGGAAAACCGGTCCGGCGGCTCCACCAGCGACTGGAGCCCCACGGGGAGCCGGGGGCGGGGACGCGAGATGACCCGCTTCAGGAGCTGGGAGATGGCGAAGGCCAGCGCCAGGCCGGCCGCCACATGGGTCCCCAGCCCATCCGCTCCGGGAACCGCCCCGAACAGGAGGAAAAGGGCGATCCCTACCGGCACTGGCGCATCGCCGAAGTGGGTGTAGATCCGCATGAACCGGGTGAGCCAGGGCCGCCGACGGGAGGCCAGCGCCCGGAGGAGCCGCTCATCTGCGGCGCCGATGGCGAGAATCCATCCGCTCATGCGGCCCTCCTACCGGCGTTTCCCCGGCCGGGCTCGCCTCGAGCGTCCCCGCCGGCCAGCGCCTCCTCGTACACGTCCACCACCCCATCCAGAATCCGGTCCCAGCCCCGGCTCTCGGCGTCGAGGCGGGCCTCGGCCCCCATCTGCCGGCGCAGGGCGTCGTTCTCCATGAGGGGGAGGAGCGCCGCGGCGAAGCTGTCCGCGTCGCGGGGAGCAGCCAGGAAGCCGGTCTCGCCAGGGCGGATGGTATCGCGCACGCCCCCCTGGTCGGCCCCCACCACGGGGACGCCACTGGCCATGGCCTCGGTGACCACGTTGCCGAAGGTTTCGGTGTCGGAGGGGAAGGCGAAGATGTCGGCGCTGGCGTAGGCGTCGGCCAGGGCCGTTCCGCTGAGGTAGCCGGTGAAGTGGACCCCGGGTTCGTGCCGGGCCCGGAGTTCGGCGCCGAGGGGCCCATCGCCCACCAGGACCAGGGCCGCCTTTCGAGCGGTGGCCTCCCGCACCTTCGGCCATGCCTCCATGAGGACGTCCAGCCGCTTCTCCCCCGCCAGGCGCCCCACGAAGAGGAGGATCATCTCGGCGTCGGGAGCCCAGCTCCGGCGGAGTTCCGCCGAGCGGCGAGCCGGGGTGAAGAGCGCCGAATCCACCCCACGGGACCAGATACCGAGCCGGTCATGGAAGCCCCGGCCCTTCAGCTCTTCCAGGGTGGCGTTGGAAGGACAGAGGGTTCGGAGGGCCGGCTCGTGGAACCTTCGGAGGAGCCCCCAGGCCACCGGCGCCAGGAGTCCCATTCCGTACTCTCTGGCGTATTCGGGGAAGTTGGTGTGGAACGAGGTCACGAGGGGGCGGCCCGTGCGACGAGCCCAGGCCCGGCCGCCCCACCCCACGGTGGACTCGGTGGCGCAGTGAACCACCTGGGGGTCGAACCGCTCCAGCACCTCCCGATCTCGGCGCCCCACCAGGCGGGTGAGAAGGAGTTCGGGGTAGACGGGGACGGGAACCCCGGGAAGCCGGAGGTGAAGGGCGGTACCCATGGCCGGCTCTTCCGAGGCCCGGGGAGACACCAGCGCCACCTCGTGCCCTCGGGCATGGAGGTGCCCCACCAGCCGGGCCAGGGTCCTGGAGACCCCGTTCACCTGCGGGAGGTACGTGTCGGTGAAAAGAGCGATACGCATGGGTCCGGGATTCCTCCTGAGGGGAAGCTCACCCCCCTCGGCGAGGATTGCAGCGCCGTTCGGGCCGGGACTCGTCACAGACAGGTCACAAAATCGAAACGGCGCACTCGGGACGAGGTGCCTCAGGGGTGACGAATCTCTCCGGAGGTGTCATCCTTCCCGGATCGCCATGCACCCCGTCCCGCTTCCATGACTCCCACCCCCTCTTTCGACGAACTGGTTGCGCGCACCGCAGGCCCCCAGCCGTGGCGCCGTGTTTTCCACGCCGCCAACGGGGTGGCCATCGTGGCGATCCTCCTCCTCCTGAACCCCTCGTGGGAGGTGGCGGTGGGGATCCTGGGCGGAATCGTCCTCGCCCTTCTGGCCCTCGATGGGCTTCGCTTCACCATCCCCGCGATGAACCGCCTCTTCTTCCGCCTCCTTCGGCCCTTCGCCTCTCCCCGGGAGGCTCGGGGGGTCGCCTCCTCCACCTGGTTCATGGTGGGGGTACTCCTGGCGGTGGCCGTCTTCCCACGGGAGATCGCCGTGCCCGCCATCCTGGTGCTGGCGCTGGCCGACCCCCTCGCCTCGGCGCTGGGCAGGCGCTTCGGGAAGCGCCGACTTGGATCGGGAACCGTCCTGGGAACCGTGGTCTTCTTCGGAGTGGCATTCTTCGTCCTCACCCCGTTCGCCGGGCTCCCCGCCGCGCTCATCGCGGCGTTGGGCGCGGCCCTCCTGGAACCCCTCCCCTGGCGGCTGGATGACAACCTGGTCGTCCCGCTCGTAACCGGGGTCATTCTCTGGAGCCTTCTCCCCCTCCCGGTATGAGAAGATCATCGGCTCTTTTCCCCTCCCTCGTCCTTTTCATCCTGGGAGGATGGGTCACCGCCCTCCCCACCTCCCTCGCAGCCCAGCCCTCCGAGCTCCCCTTCCGCCTCGGCTTCTGGATCCAGCCCGCCTGGGAGATCCAGGACTGGGAGGAGGAACGGACCCGGGACGGCGCCTTCCTCCGGCGGGCGAGGCTCGACTTCACAGCCACCTTCCTGGATGGGCTGGCCCGCATCCGGGTCATGCCGGAGCTGGCCCGCACCACCGAACTCCGGGATGCCTGGGTGGAGGTCATCCCCGCTCCGGGATGGGGAATCCGCATGGGGCAGCAGACCGTCCCCTTCCACCTGCAGCGAATCACCCACGCCGGACGCCAGCACTTCGGGGAGCGCTCACTGGCCACCCGCCGGTTCGAGCTCGCGTCCGGGCGCGACGTGGGTGCGGTGGTGGGGTGGTCCGGCCCGGAGCGGGACCGGAACGTTCAGGTGGGCCTCTTCAATGGGGAGGGCCCCAACCGGCGGGAGCTTGGCCCCGGCAGCCCCCTCATGACGCTCCGGGGAGGTTGGGCCTTCGGGGGCTCGCTTCCCTCCGGGGAGTCGGATCTGGCGCGCAGCCCATCCCCCGTTCTGGCGGTGGGAGGGGGAGTGATGGCGGCCCGGGAGAGCACGCTCCGGGTGCGCCCGGGATTCGTAGCCGACCTCACCAGCGACTGGGAAGCCGGGACGGTGGACGCGGATTTTCGCTGGGAAGGGATCTCCCTCACCGGTGCATGGTACTCCCACCGCGTCCGCCCCATTGACGATGACCGCCCCGACGTGGACGGTTCCGGGTGGCATCTGAGCGGCGGGTGGGTTCCCCCTTCCCGGAAGCTGGAGGTGACCCTCAGGAGATCGGAGGCGGCGTGGGACCGTTCGGACCGAGGCAACCGGGAGACGGAAACGGGGGTGGGGCTCACCCTGTTTCACCGGGAGCATGCCCTTCAGTCCCGCATCCAGCTCTTCCGCTGGGGGCTCGTCCAGGGTGGAGAGCTGAGGCGGGGGAACGGCCTCGTGGTGGAGCACCAGCTCCTCATCGGAGGGTGACCGCCCCCGTCCCCACTCCTCCGGCTGCGACGCGAGGCTGATGGAGTCGTCCCTCGTCACCGACCTGGGGATCATCCTGGTAGCCGCCACCGTCATGGTGATGGTGGCCCGGCTCATCCACGTCCCCTCCATCGTGGCCTACATCCTGGCGGGGCTCGTCCTGGGGCCCGCCACCGGGATTCTCTCGGTGTCCGATGCGGTGGAACTCAGCTCCGAGGTGGGAATCGCCCTCCTCCTCTTCATCGTGGGGCTGGAGCTCTCTCTGGAGAAGATCAGGGATGTGGGGCCGGTGGCGCTGGTGGCGGGGCTGGGACAGGTGGTGTTC
>JBJHBD010000047.1:0-21113 GCA_050485305.1 Gemmatimonadota bacterium | reverse complement strand
GGTGGGAGGTCCCCATGGAACGGGCGCGGGTGATCCTCCGTCTTCCCACCTCCTTCACCGCCACAACCGAGCTGCGAATCGATCCGGAGGGGGAGATCGTCCAGGATGGGGACGAGTGGGTCGTCACCTTCCCGGAAGCCGCCCTGGCACCCGAACAGGGGTACCACATCCGTGCCTCCTTCCCCCAGGTCATGGCGGGGAACCCCACCGGCCTCGCCGATTCCCGATGGCAGGTCTTCCTCGTCTCCCTTCTCCTGCTGGGAGTGGGGACGGTGCGGGCCGCCAGGGCCGTCCCTTCCTGGCGGAGCAAGGGGGAACGTCGGGTCGAGGGACCGCCGGAGTTCGCTCTCCAGGAGGCGGCCATCCTCCTCCATGGCTCCACTGCCGGGGTGGAGGGCGCCATCCCCGCCACCCTCCTGCAGCTCTCCCGGGACGGGTTCGTCCGCCTGGTGCGAGGTGACGGGGAGAACGCAAAGGAAGATGAGGTGGTGCGCGTGGTCCCCACCGGAGAGCACCCCCGCCCCCTCACCCCCTTCGAAGCCGCGGTGCTCGACGCCATTCGCCCCTTTGAGGTGCTGAAGGACTTCGTGGGAAAGGGGAAGGTGCAGAAGAGGTCCCTCGTGGCCCGCGCTCGCTCCGAGGCCATGGAGAAGGGGTGGCTCCGTGATCGTACCTCGGAGGCGAATGTGGAGCGGTTGAAGGGGGGCGCCCTCCTCTTCCTCGCCATGCTGGCCATCCCCGCAGGCGTCATCTTTGGAGTGTGGCACCTGGCGTGGGGTGCGGCCCTCTTCTCCTTCTCCCTCCCGCATCTGATTCGGGGGGCGCGGAGCTACGCCCTCACCGAGGCGGGGGTCGAGGTCCAGGAAAAACTCCTCTGGTGGCTCCGCCGGCTTCGGGGAGAGGTGGAGCGGACCCTTGTCCAGGATCCGGCGGAGGCGGCCACCCGCTTCTCTTCCCTCTTCCCCTGGTTCCTCCTGGACCCGGAGGAACGGGGTGCGCTCTCCCGGAAAATCGGAGATGCGCTCAAGGAGATCGACGACGACCTCCCTCTCCCGGCGTGGGCCGAAGACCGCTCCACCACGGTGAACGAGCGGTGGGAAAAGGAGACGGCGGCATACGCCGCCTTTGCCACCCTCCAGGAAGTGGACAGCCTGGCCATCTGGCACACCGTCCCGAATGTGACCGTGGTGACGGGGAACTCCGCGGCAGGGGTCAACGTCGCCGCGTTCGGGGCGGCGGGCGCCGGTGCCGCAGGGGGTGGGGGTGGGAGCGCGGGCTAGCCCTCCAACCGCTCTCGGATCCACCCCCGTACTTGTGACGCATCCACCCGGATCTGCTCGAGGGAATCCCGATCCCGGATGGTGACGCTCCCGTCCTCGGCGGTCTGGCCGTCCACGGTGACGCACCAGGGGGTTCCGGCCTCGTCCTGGCGGCGGTACCGCCGTCCGATGGAGCCGGCCTCGTCATAGAAGGCGGGGACGGAGGATTTCCTGAGTTCCTTCACCAACCCGTCGGCGATTTCGGGGAGCCCATCCTTCTTCACCAGGGGGAGGACGGCGGCCTTGATGGGAGCCACCGCCGGATCGAAGCGGAGCACCACCCGGGACTCCCCCTCCACCTCCTCCTCATGATAGGCGTCGGTAAGGAGAACGAGGACGGTTCGATCCACCCCCACCGCCGTCTCCACCACATACGGGCGGAAACGCTTCCCGGCACCGGAGTCGATGTACTCCAGGCGCTTCCCCGAAAACTCCTCGTGGCGCCCCAGGTCGAAGTCCGTTCGGTTGTGGATCCCCTCCAACTCCTTCCAGCCGAAGGGGAATTCATACTCCACGTCCACCGCCCGCTTGGCGTAGTGGGCCAGCTCGTTGGGGCCGTGTTCGTGGAAGCGAAGCTTTTCGGGGCGGATCCCGAGGGATTTGTGCCACTCCATCCGCTCCGCCTGCCAGAATTCAAACCACTCCTCATCGCTCCCGGGTTCCACGAAGAACTGCATCTCGGCCTGCTCGAACTCCCGGGTGCGGAAGATGAAGTTCCCCGGCGTGATTTCGTTGCGGAACGCCTTCCCGATCTGGGCGATCCCGAAGGGGACCTTCTGGCGCGACGCGGTCTGGACGTTCAGAAAGTTCACGTAGGAGCCCTGCGCAGTCTCCGGACGGAGATAGATCACCGCCGCATCCTCCTCCACCGGCCCCATGAAGGTCTTGAACATGAGGTTGAAGAGCCGAGGCTCGCCCAGTTCGCACTCCTCGTGCTCCCCGGGCGCCTTCGACGGCTTCCGACCGCAGGGCTGGCTCCCCATCTGATCCTGACGGAAGCGCTTCTTGCACGTCTTGCACTCCACCAGGGGGTCGGTGAACCCCTCCACATGGCCGGAGGCGTGCCACACCTTCGGGTGCATGAGGATGGCGGCATCCAGCCCCTCCACGTCGTCGCGCTGGTGCACCATCCGGGACCACCACCGCTCCTTCACGTTCCGCTTCAGTTCGATCCCCAGAGGGCCATAGTCCCAGACCGACCCCGTCCCTCCATAGATCTCGGAAGACTGGAAGACGAAGCCCCGGCGCTTGGCCAGGGAGACGAGCTTGTCCATCGTATCAGGATTCGCCATGGGACGGGTCGGGCGAGGGTCTCGAATGGAGATCGGGCCCCGGGTCGCCGGGTCGGCGATGGGGCCCGAAGGAACCCGAATCATAGAGGAGCGGGGAGTAGGGAGCAACCGATGTCGTCACGCCGGAACTCCCCGCGCCACCCCGGATTGCCGGAGGTGGTACCTTGCCACACCTTGGGGTCGTAGCTCCCCGCGCCATCGGGGAAGAGGGGGTGAACCCGGAAGCGCTTTGCGGGTAGGAATTGTGGGCCCTTATCCCTTATCTTCAACCAATTCCAATCGACCCCATCCGTCCGGGGGTGACTCCCCGGCGGTCATCATGGCAGGAGAAGTAATGCTCACCTTCACCGATCGTGCCCGCGAGATGGTGCTGACCTTCCTCCAGCAGGCCGAGGGGGAACTCGACGCCCTCCGGATCCACGCCGAAGGTGGGAGCCCGGTGGCGCCCACCTTCGAGCTCACCCTCATCGGAGCCGACGAACGGGACGCTTCCGATGTGGAGATGGACGGAGGGGGGTTCCCCGTAGTGGTGGACCCCGAAACCGCCGGCAAGCTCGATGGAGCCACCGTGGATTTCGTGCAGCGGGTGAACGAGAGCGGCTTCGAAGTCACCACCCCTCGACCGGCCACGAAGCGCCCCCCTCCCACCGGCCCCATCGCGGATCGGGTGCAGCAGCTTCTGGACCAACAGGTGAATCCCTCCGTGGCTTCCCATGGAGGGGAGATTCTCCTGGTGGATGTCCAGGGGACCGAGGTGTACATGGAGATGACCGGTGGGTGCCAGGGGTGCGCCATGTCGCGCCTCACCCTCCGTCAGGGGGTGGAACGGATGATCCGGCAGGCAGTTCCCGAGGTCACCGCCATCCATGACGTCACGGACCACGCCTCCGGCGAGAACCCGTACTTCAGCACTTAGAGGAGAACGGGTGAGGCACACCTCCATTCTGCGAAGCGGCCCGGGGGGGATGGGATCCTTCCTTCCGGCTCTCCTCGTGGTCATAGCGGGGTGTGTCGCCACTCCCACCCCCTCCTCCCTCGCCCCCGCGAGCGATTCCCCGCGGGTGGGGCCATCCAACGGGACGTTGGTGGTGGCCGGGGGAGGGACGCTGGGCGCCGACATCTGGGATCGGTTCATCACCCTCGCCGGTGGCCCCGACGCCAATATCGTGGTCATCCCCACAGCCGGGGCCGACGAGAGCTATGACGAGAGCTGGTCCGGGCTCCAGGGGCTCCGGAATGCGGGAGCGCAAAACGTTTCCATCCTCCATACCAGGCTCCGGATGGAGGCCAATTCCGAGCCCTTCGTTTCCCGGGTTCGGGAGGCGGATGCGGTCTGGTTCGCAGGCGGTCGCCAGTGGCGCCTCGTAGATGCCTACCTCGCCACCCGAATCCACGACGAACTCTTCGCCCTCCTCGATCGAGGAGGGGTCATCGGAGGAACTTCCGCCGGCGCCTCCATCCAGGCCTCCTTCCTGGTGCGGGGAGACCCGGCCACGAATCAGGTGGTCATGTCCCCCGACTACGAGGAGGGGTTCGGGTTCCTGAACGGAACCGCCGTGGATCAGCACCTCCTGGCGCGGGACCGGCAGGAGGACCTCTGGCAGATCCTCTCCCTCCACCCCCACCTCCTGGGGATCGGGATCGACGAGGGTACCGCCATCATCGTGGCGGGAGACCAGGCCGAGGTCATCGGCACCAGCCAGGTTCTCATCTACGACCCCTCCTCCCCGGTGCTCCGACCCCGGATCCTCCTCCCGGGGGAAGTTTTCGACCTTGGGCGCCGGGCCCCTCTTCCCATAGTGGCTCCACAGCTTTCGGAAGATGGGTCGCCCGCCCACCCTGACCACTGACCACCTCCCCCGCCCCGTCGCCCTGAGGATCCGGCCCGCGGCGGAGCGGGCACTCCGATCCGGGCACCCATGGCTCTTCGAAGGCGCCGTCACCCGGGAGAGCCGCCCCGGAGAAGCGGGAGATGTGGCGGTGATCTTCGACCGGAAGAACCGCTTTCTCGCCGCCGGGCTCTACGACCCCGCGGGCCCCATCCGGGTGCGCGTCCTCGCCCACGGCTCCCCCGCCCCCCTCGACGAATCCTTCTTCCGGGAGCGGATCCGGAAGGCGGCGGAGGCTCGCTCGCAGGTGGCCTCTTCGCACACCACGGGGTACCGGCTCATCCATGGAGAGGGAGACGGGTTCTCCGGACTCGTGGCGGATCGATACGGCGACGCCCTCGTGGTGAAGCTCTACTCCCCGGCATGGATTCCGCGACTCCGGGAGCTCGTCCCCCCCCTCCTCGAGGAGATCGGGGGAGGCCCGATCTTCATCCTGGTTTCCCGCAAGGTGGCCGCCGACCCTCGAACGCCGGAGCCGCTCCGCACCGGAGTCCAGCTCGCCGAAGGCGCGCCATGGAGGGAGGATGGGGGAGTCGCCCTCCCCTTTCTCGAGAATGGGCTCCGTTTTGAAGCCCATCCCCTCACCGGGCAGAAAACCGGCTTCTATCTGGATCAACGGGAGAATAGGGCACGGCTGGAGGCCCGAACCCGCGGCGCCCGGGTGTTGAACCTCTTCAGCTACACCGGCGGCTTCTCTCTCTACGCAGCCCGGGGAGGTGCCGGGGAGGTGACCAGTGTGGACCAGGCTCAGGAGGCGCTGAACCAGGCCGACCGTCACTTCGCCCTGAACCGGGACGATCCCGGGGTGGCCGAGGCGCACCACACCCTCCTTCAGGGTGACGCATACACCATTCTGGACGACCTCCGGCGGAAGGGGGAGCGCTTTGACGTGGTGGTGGTGGATCCCCCCTCCTTCGCCAAGGATTCAAGCCAGCAAGCGTCCGCCCTCGGGAGCTATGCCCGCCTCACCCGCCTGGCGCTCCCCCTCCTCCCCCCCGGAGGGCTCCTCGTCCAGGCCTCCTGCTCGTCCCGGGTCACCGCCGAAGACTTCTTCGCCGGAGTTCACCGGGCGGCTCGCGAAGAGGGGCGCCCGCTGGACGAAGTGGAGCGGAGCGGGCACCCGGCGGACCACCCGGCTCCCTTCCCCGAAGGAGCCTACCTCAAGTGCCTGTGGGGTCGGGTGCAGTAGGAGCCGGTTCCTCGACATCCCCACCCTCCCGGATGAGCGCTTCGATGACGGGACCCAGCTCCCTGAGGATCTGGGAGGGGAGCGCCGAAGTGAACCGGAACCGATCCGCCTCCGCCCCCGGCACGTACGCCGAAACCACCCCGTAGTACCGATCCCCGATGAAGAAGACGAGGGTCGACGTCCGGTTTACGCTGCGGGATTCCAGGAGGCGCCCCCCCGGGGCGAAGACCCGATAGCGATTGTCCCCCGTCCCGGTCTTGGCTCCGATGGATAGGAAGGTGCCGTCGGGAGTTCGGACCGCACCCCGGGTTCGACGTGCGGTCCCCTCCTCCACCACATCGATCATGGCTTCCCGGAGAACGGTGGCCACCGCAGAGGGAAGAACCCGCTCTCCCACAAACCCCTCTCGCGCCATCCGGGTCTCGTATGGAGTCCCGCCGGCGAAGTGGAGTTCCTCCACCCGATAGGTAGGGAGGTGAATCCCGTCATTGAGGATGATCCCAACCAGCTCGTTGAGGGCCGCGGGGCGATCCCCCGAGCTCCCGATGGAGGTGCCGAGAGAAGGAACGATGTTGGCGAAGGGGTACCCCACCCGTCGCCAACCCCGGAGGATCTCCTCGAAAGCCTCCACCTCCAGGAGCGCCCGAATCCGCTGATCCTGCGCCGCCGTGCGGCTGGTCCTGAAGAGCCAGCGATAGACCTCCTGCCGGGCCTCCGCGCTCTCCCTCACCACCTCGCTCCGGCTCGCTTCGGGGTGGCGGAGGAGATACCCCGCCACCCAGAGCTCCAGAGGGTGGATGGAGGCGAGGAATCCAAGGTCCGCGAGGCTTTGACCGGTCGGATTTGCCCTCCGGAAGAGGTCCGCAATGGTGGCCTCCCGATATTCGGCGTCCGGGTCATAGGTGCGAAGGACAACCTCCAACTCCTCCTCCGTCCCATCCGGAGCCACCGTCCGGTACGCCCACGCCACCCGCTGGGGGGTGAGGCGACGGCCCTGGAAGAGGGCTTCGAGGATCTCTCCACGACTCTTCCCCTGATATTTCGGATAGAACTGCCCCAGGAACTGGATCCCCTCCCGATCTGCAAACCGGGAGAGGTATTCCTGCCGTAGCGGAGTGTCCCGCTCCTCCAGGACGTGGGCGGTGGATCCGGGGACCCGATACATGTAGTGATTCACCACGTCCCGCATGATCCGCACGAAGGGGAGGTTCACCGAATGCCGGAAGGAGGCGGTAACGGTGAGGGCCTGACGGTCGTAGGTGTTGTCGAAGTTCGAGAAGGTCTGAACACCGCCCCCCGTGGCGAAGCGCTCCTGCGGGTTTGCCGAGTACTGGCGGTCCATTCCCCGTCGGAGGAGCGTGAGGAGGTCGAGATCGGGTTCGGCCAGGAGCTGGCCCCGCACCCAGAGGGCGAGGACGTCCCGGGAGGAGATGGGAAGGGCCCGCATCTCCTGTGGCGACATCTCACTGAGCTGGGTGTGTACGTCGGTGAGTACCTCCAGGTAGCTCGCAAGGGTGCGAAGCTTCGCGGTGGAGCCCAGCTCGAGCCGCGCCGACTCGTTCAGGTTGAAGGGGGCATCCAGGTTGTCGGCCTGGATTCGCACCACATTCCCCCGGGGCGTCCGCTCGTGGAGGGCAAAGGAGTACACCACGAGTCCGATCTCCCCTCGATCGAGGAGCCGGAAGTCGTCCATCCCGTGCTCCCGGACGAAGGCGGGGTCGTGGAGTCGAACCAGGAAGTTGGTGACGGCCTGTTGCGCCTCCCCGTCGATGGTGGTGCGAACGGTGAGGTCCAGCCGATCCAGATCATACAGCGTCGGGACTCCGAGGACGCCCAGAAGCTGGGCTCGTACTGCATTGACCGCCTTCCGCTCCACGAAGGGGATCGGTGGGCGCTCCGGCGGAAGGGTCCGGGGTTCGATGGCCGCGCTGCGGGCCGCCGTTGCCAGTTCGTCGTCGATGACCCCGGCGCCCTCCAGGGCGCCAAGGTAGCGATCGGTAAGACGGGAAAGGGCGGCTCGCCCCTCCGATGATGCCAGGAAATAGGACGGACGCCGCTGGGAGAGGAGGAGGCTCAGCGCCTGCCGGAAGTGAAGGCCCAGCGTGGCGATCTCCTGCGTCTCTCCCTCGGGGAGGCTCCACCCGGGGGACACTTCCTCCGGCGCGGGGATGGTCTCCACCCGACCTGCGGGGATGGCGGAAAGGGCCCGGACCGCATCGGGGAACTCGACGCCGTACCATGCCCACATCCCATCGCCGATTCCGTTTACCTCCCCCTCACCTCGGATGGCGGCGAGGGGAACGGAGTTCAGATAGTCGACAACGACCCGCTTCCGGGCCTCCAGCGTCTCGGGCCCATACCGGTAGTGGCGAAGGGAGGCCGACGCCATCTGAAGGAGCTTGTCCCGGGGTGATTCGGTCAGGCCGTCCGGGGCGTGCCGATACTTCTCGATCTGGGTGGCCAGCGTACTGGCACCGGCCACATTCCCCTCCCGCCCCAGATAGCGGAGCCCCAGCTCCCCCGCGCTCCGGAAGAGGCGCCCCCACTCCACCGCCGGGTTCCGCATGGGGAAGCGCGTATCCAGCGCCGTACGGTTCTCGATGAAGAGGAGGGTCTGCCAGAGAATCGGGGGGACCTCCTCGAAGGTGCTGAAGACCCGCTCAGGGCGGGGATTCCGGAAGAGAGGTTCGCCCTCCCGGTCCACCATGGCGAACCCTGCTTGTGCCTTCGGCGTGTAGATGGGAAAGATCCCGCGATCTTCCACCATTTCCCGGAAGCTCTGCGACACCCGGGCCTGCTCCACCACCCGGAATCCCCTGGCCTCGGCCGAGGCCACCATGTCGGGGAGGGTGTGGTATCCGAGCCGGCGGTCGTACGGCCCGTCTCCCGGGAAGACGATGGAGGTGCTGGCCCCTTCTCCCACCTCGTAGGTGAGTTCCTCCGCCAGCGGCACGATGTAGCGGGCCTGAAGGGTGGAGGTTCGGGTCTCCCATACCGCCGCCGCACCTGCCCCAAGTACGAGGACGAGGACGACGGCGGAAAGGATGCGGAGCGGGGTGGACCACCACTTCCGGCGCCGGGTCGGGGGGGACGAAGGCGGCGACTCTTGAGGACGGGGGGGGCCCTTCCCCTCGCCGGGAGGAGGGGTGGTAAGGGTCCCCACGGCATCGGACCCCTCGAAGAGGCGTGGAATGCGTCGTCGGCGCGGCATGTCCCGAAGGAAAGAGTTCCCCAAAGATCTGGCCAGGTGCCCCCTTCGCGAAAGCCCCCCCCTGAATGGTCAGCCCGGGTTTCCGGCAGGGAAGCGACGCGGAAAGAGGAGGTTCGCCCTCAGCGCCAGCGCCACTCTCCCCCTCTCTCCAGGGGATCCCGAAGACCCAGCCGTTCCAGGTGAGAGCCGATCTCCTCTTCCTCCCACCGTGCCATATCGAGGACGGGTTCATTCGCCAGCGCCCAGAGGAGTGCCGCGGCCACGGCGGCGGAGCGGGCTATTCCCGGTTCGTCGAGGATGTCCCGGGTATCGGCGGTGGTGTGCCCCGTTCCGGCCGCTTCCGGTCGGTGCCGCGAGGCGATAGTGAAGACGGGAAGCCCCTGGAGGAGGAAGGGTTGGTGGTCGGAGTAGAGCCCGCCCCCGGTTCCGAAGTCGGGGGCCAGCTCAACGCCGGCCAGTCCGAGTGCCTCCCGAACCCGGGCAAGGTGTGGCGCGGCCTCGGGGCGCCCCATGGCCCCGAGCCCGGTGGGCTCACTCACCACATCCAGGTTCAGGGTGGCCACATACCGATCGAACCGACCGTCGGAAACCCGGTCCTCGACGTGCGCCCGGGAGCCGTAGAGCCCCAGCTCCTCTCCCATCCAGAGGGCAAACCGGATCGTCCGATACGGGCGCTCCCCGGTTTCGGCCACATGGGCGGCGAGCGCCCGGGCCACCTCCAGGACCGCGAGGGAACCGGACCCGTTGTCCAGCGCACCGGTGGCCAGATCCCACGAGTCCAGGTGAGCCCCCACGAGAATCACCTCATTCCCGGCGCCACGAATGTCGCCGATGACGTTGGCCGCCTCCGTTCGTTCCATCCAGTTGTCCACCCGGAGACGCGCCGTGACCCCTTCCGGATGGGCCGCGACGGCGTCCAGGAGTCGCCGCCCCGTTTCATGGTCCGCCGCCACCGCCGGGATCTCCGTCTCGTAGTCGCCGATGGTGGCCACTCCGACGGGGACCAGAGGCCCCTCCCGATCGTTCACCTGAATGAACCCCAGCGCCCCGGCACGGGTGGCGAGGGTGACCTTCTCGGTCCGGTGCACCCCTCGCCCGTACCCCGGCGGAGAGCCCACATCCACCACCACGATCTTCCCCCGTACCAGGTCCCCGAGCGCCTCGATCTCCTCGGCGGTCCCAAAGCCCGCATCCAGGAGGGTCGCCTCCACGTCATAACTCGCCACATGTCCCAGCGAGAGGATGGTGAGCGGGGTATCCACCAGCGACTCCGGCTCCACGAGGGAGAGGGAAGCGTACCGGCGGTCCCAGGCCAGAAGCTCAAAGGGCTCCAGGTGCGCGTCCTCCAGTCCGAATCGCTGGAACTGGCGGAGCGCCCACGCCTGCGCAGAGTCGCCGGAAGGAAGAGCGGAGATCCTGGCGCCGAGCTGGTCCAGAAGGGTGTCCGCCAGCGCCTCCACCCGCGCCTCCGTGAGAACCCGCTCCGCCACACGAGCCAGCTCCTCCATGGTGGGAGGTACCTCGGGAGGGAGGGGCGAGGGCCCATCCCCCCCACAAGCGGCAAGGAGGAAGAGGCTCAGGTATGCCGTTCTGATTCCGTTGCGTCCGCGCACGACGAACTCCGGGGATAGGGGTGGGCCGATCGGGGTGTACCGCGTGCCCTCAGGAGGGAGGGAGCGGTGTCTCCATCATCTCTCGAAGCTGTCGAGCCAGTTCGGGAGTCGAAAGGGGCTTCTCCACAAAACCGGTAACGGCTCCCGGGGCCCCGCGCCAGGACAGCTCCCCCTGGACGTACCCGGACATGTAGAGGATCCGAACCGGATCGGTTCGAGCCTGAATGCGGGCACCGAGGGTGAACCCGCTCATCCCCGGCATGAGAAGATCGGTAAGGATGAGGTCGAATTGCCCGCCGCCTTCCACGAGATCCAGGGCGTGCGCCCCGCTCTCCGCCTCGGTGACCCGGTATCCGAGTCGGCTCAGGGTCCGGCTCACCGCACCCCGCACCCCCGGATCATCATCCACCAGGAGGATGGACTCGGTCCCACCGGGGAGCCCGCTCCCATGGGAGCCCCCGCCCTCCGCCGGCTCACCGACCGTTCGCCGCGGATCCAACGCCTCCACCCGGTGCCCCTCCTCCCCCCTCAGGAGCCGGCCCACCTCGGCTACCTCGGTGGCCACCGTGGTGACAGGCTCCGCGGTGCGGACCCGATCCCGCCCCGCCTCCTTGGCTGCGTAGAGTGCCTGATCGGCCGCCGCCAGAAGGAGTTCCGGAGACCCCATCCCCGGGAGGTACTGGGCCACCCCGGCGGAGACCGTCACCGTCCCCCATGGGAACCGGTACTCCCGGAGTTCCCGCTGAACCCGTTCGGCGAAAACCCTCCCTCCCCTGGCGTCGCAGCTCGATAGGATGCTCAGGAACTCCTCCCCTCCCCACCTCGCCGAGAGGTTCATACGACGGGTGGCGTCGGTGAGGAGGCCGGCAAACACCCGGAGTGCCTCGTCCCCCGCCCGGTGTCCAAATCGATCGTTGACCCGCTTGAAGTGGTCCAGGTCGAAGAAGACGATGGTAAGGGGCTGCCCCCTCATGGCGGCCGAAAACCCGGCGTCCAGAAAGATCCCCGCATGACGGCGGTTCGGCAGCCCCGTGAGGGGGTCGGTGAGCGCCATGGCTTCGGCGGCGCTCCGCTCCCGCCTGAGAAGTTCGGCCAGCACTCCGATCCCCACGCAGACCAGGATGTAGGTGCTGACCATCCAGAGGAGGAGGGAGTAGTCGGGGCTCCCGGCGTCCATGAGAACGATGACGACCTGGGCCAGCGCCAGCGCCGCCATCCCGCCGGCGAGCCCCACCGAAGCCCCTCTCCAGCCGCGGTAGTAGGTCAGGAGGAAGGGGGGGACGAGGGCGCTGAGCCAGAGGATCATCCCGGAGTCGTCTCCGATCCAATCCGACGCAAGCACAGCTCCGAAGGCGGGAGCGGCCAACGCCAGGACCGACAGACCAAGGGCCCGGAAGGGGACGCTCGTCTCCTCCCGGGCCCCGCCTTCGAGCCCGATGGTCAACCCCTTCCCCTCCGGTGAGGGGGCGGGGCAATGGGATCAGGACCCATCATTCTCCGCCAGTACCGGCTCCCCATCCACGAGATAGGAGGTGAACCAGTCCCGATACTCGTGGAGCCTCCGTACCAGGAGCCAGGGTTCTCCGGTGCGAGAAAGCCCATGGGAGGTGTCCGGAAAGAGAACCATCTTCACCGGCACCTCATGCTTCCTGAGGGCACGGAACCACTGCTCACCACCCTCCAACGGCGTTCGATAGTCGTTGATGGAGTGGATGATGAGGGTGGGGGTTTGAACCCGATCGGCCCAGACGATTGGGGAAAGCATCATCACCAGATTGTAGCTCCCCTCCTCGGTGCTCATAAAGGGCCAGGGCATTCCGCCAAACTCGTTCTCCACGAGCCCCGACGCATCGGAGACGCCGTAGAAGGAGAGCCAGTTCGTAATGGAACGATCGGTGACGGCCGTTCGGAAGCGGTGGTCATGGGAGGTGATCCAGTTCGTCATAAACCCTCCGTACGACCCCCCCGTGATCCCCAACCGATCGGGATCGACCACTCCACGATCCACCACGATGTCCACGGCCTGGAGCACATCCTTCGTGTCGTCGATACCCCACGCGCGGAGGGTGGAGAACTGGAACTCCATCCCGTACCCCGAGGAACCCCGGGGGTTGGTGTAGAGCACGAACATCCCCTTCGCGGCCAGCATCTGGAACTCGGGGAACCAGGTGTCGGCGTAGCGGGAGTGGGGACCGCCATGGATGTACAGGACCAGGGGGTACTGGCGTCCCTCTTCGTAATCGAGGGGGTACATGAGGTAGGCATCAACCTCGAAACGCTCCCCATCGGGGGCGTTGTTGGCCAGCATGTACTCCACCCCCCGTTCGGGGAGCTGATCGAGCCACTCCCGGTTGTGGGGGACTCCGTCATAGGTGAAGTACTCGGTGCGGGAGAGCCGGACCCCCGAGAGCCACTCGGCATTCACCTCGGTGACCTGGCGGATGTTCCTCCCGTTCAGGTCGCCGACAAAGACCTCCCACGGCTCCTCGGCGGTGCTCCGGACGAAAGCCATCCGCCCCAACTCCACATTCGGGTCGAAGCCCGCGAAGGTGTGGCGCCCCTCGGTGACGAACTCCACCGGGCCTCCTGTGGCCCGCACCCGCATGAGCTGATCCTGCCCCCGATACGCGGTGGTGAAGAGGAGATCCCGACCATCCCGCGACCAGAAGGGCGCCCCGATGGAGTAGACCCAGTCGTCCTTCGCCAACTCGGCCACCACCTCACCCTGGGGGACGGAAATGACCTGGATGTACGGGTCGGTGCGAGGGGCGTCGGTGCGAACGAGGGCGAGACGCCGCCCGTCGGGAGACAGCGTCACGTTCCGGATGTTGGACCGCACCCGGTAGAGCTCTTCCGGAACGCCACCGGCGGCGGGGATACGGAAGACCCCCACCTCGCTGGGCTGGGCCCCCTCCTCCCCCTCCTCCTCTTCCCGAGGCGGGAGCTGTTCATCGCCTGCCTGGGTGAGGTTCACGGTGTAGAGGATCCACCGACCATCCCGCGAGAAACCCTGGAAGTTCTTGTTGACCTCGTCGGTGGTGATCTGGATGGGCTCCTCTCCGGCCGGAAGACCATCGGCGGGGATGCGGAAGAACTGCATGTAGCTCCCCTCGGGTGCGCTCGGCCCTCCGAAACCTCCCCCACCCCCCTGTCCCGGGCCCACGAAGGGGAGAGTGCCATCCCGCTTGTACACGTCGTGTGTGATGACGTAGACGTCGTTGTTCCGCTCCGCCTCGGTCTGTCCACGGGTGCTGCCGGCGGTGGGGCCGGTAAGCCCCGGGGTCCCGCTGGGCCAGGGCTGCCGCGCCGCGGTCGGTGTCGCCGGTGTCGTGGGAGCGTCGCTCCCCCGGACGGGACGGGTCACCAGGACCCAATCCCCCGAAGGGTGGAAGGTGAAGTTCCCCGAGAGGCCGGGAATCCGATACGCCTCGCCACCCGGCTCGGTGAAGTTCAGGAAGTGCGTCCCGCTCTCCCCGCCCCTGGTGGTGCTGAAGTAGATCCGGCGACCGTCAGGAGTCCAGTTGGGGTTCGTGGAGTTCACCCCCTGGGTGGAGAGGCGCTGGTGGCGACCCGACTCCAGATCCGTCCACCAGATGTGATTGATCCGGTCGTTGTTCCGCTGCTGAACGGTCTCCACCTGGTAGAGGAGGTGCCGCCCGTCGGGAGAGAGGGCCGGGCTGGAGATGCGCTCCACCCGGTAGTAGTCCTCCGGCTCATAGGCACGGCGCTCCTGGGAGAGGAGGGCGCCCGGCGCCAGGAGGATCAGGGTCAGGCCGAACAGAAGACGACGCATGGCAGTTTCTCTGGAAAGAGTCGCGCCCCGCGACATTCCGTCGGCGGGGTGGTGCGAGGGGTACCCCCTCGTGCGACTACATGGGGTTGGATCCGCCAAGCTACGCCCCCGCGGAAAGGAGCGTCAACCTCGGCGACCCGGCCTTCCTCACCGCATCCCCGGGTCCCGGAAGAAGCGGAGCGCCATGAGAAACTCCACGGGGGCATGGTCGTCCCGGAGGGGGGGGCCCGTCGCCGGAACATCGACCCAGGGAACCTCCGAGTCGGAAAGATCGGCCTCGTCCCGGGCGGCAAAGATCATCACCTCCTGGGTGCGGGTGAGATCGGCCCCCCGCGAGGTGAGGTGCACCCGCACCGCGGGGAACACCGACTCCAGGGTGGCAACCACCCGGCGAAGGAAGATGCTCCCACCCCCCTCCACCGGAGTGGAGAGGGTGACGATGAGCCGCCCACCCGGGTTCAGGCGCGCCTCCATCTCCTGATAGGCCTCCCGGGTCACCAGGTGCCAGGGGATGGAGTAGAGGTTGTCGTAGGCGTTGGCCAGGATCACGTCGAAGGTCCGATCCTCCCGGCGAAGGAAGGGGCGGGCATCCTGGACGACCATCTCCACCGCTCCCTCGGGGAGGGTTCCGAAGGAGAAGAACTCCCGGGAGAGATCTACCGTCCGCGGATCCACCTCCACCACGGTGAGGGCGAGCTCCGGACGCCACCGGTGGAGCGCCGAGGGGACGGAATTCCCGGCCCCTCCCAGGATCAGGACCGACCCGATCTCCTCGATCCGATCGGCCAGGAGCTGCATGGTCACCACCTGATATCGCTGGGCCGGTTCGCCGGTGAGGACGATCTCGGCGGAAGAGAGCGATCCGTTCTGCCAGAACTCCCGCACCATGACTCCGTCCCACCACTCCTCCTCGGCGACGCGGATGGAGGCGTAGAGGCTTTCCCCCTGATAGAGGGTGAAGGGAGGTACCGGCGGGATGAAGGAGACGGCGAGGGGAACGGGGATGAGGAGGAGGGTTCCCATGACCTGGCGAGGCGCCCCTTCCTCCAGCGCCGCCAGCGCGGCGAAGAGGAGGAAGGTGGCGGCGGTGAGAGCCAGCGTCATCGGGAGGGGGAAGGTGGGGAGGAGCACAAACCCTCCCACCAGTCCACCGACGATGGCCCCCACCGTACTCCACGCCCCCACCTGACCGAAACGGAACCCCACCTCCTCGACCCGGCGGGTCTGCCGCTGCACCAGGATGGGTGTCGTGGCGCCCATGAGGATGGCCGGGACGGCGAAGTACAGGGTGGAGGAGAGGAGCGCCCCCCCGAAGAACCCCACATGCCGGTACAGAAGAGCCGGAATCCCCATCCCCAGGATGGGGACGAGGCACCAGGCCGCTCCCGCCAGATAGAGGGGGGAGAGGCGGAGGTACTCCCGATCCGCCGCGAACCCGCCCACCGTGTTCCCCACGAAGAGCCCCCCCAGGACCGCGGCGATGACGGAGGTCCACGGGATGGAGGAGAGTCCGTAGCTCCCCGCCAGAATCCGGGCGCCTGTGACCTCCAGCACCAGGACCCCGAACCCCGAGCCAAAGGCCAGCGCGGAGAAGATGAGGGGGTGCGCCTTCGCCGGAAAGGTGAGCCGCTTCACCCCTCTCCTCCCGGAAGGGGAGCACGGGGCAGGCCCCACCCCACCACCGCTCCGGCAGCCGCCAGCGTCCCCGCCACCCCCAGAAGGAGGTGGGAGAGGGGAGCGAGGGGGATGAGGAGGAAGCCGGTGGCCAGCGTCCCGGCGATGGCCCCGAGGGCGTTGGCTCCATTGAGGGACCCGCTCCGGCGCCCCACTTCGCCAAGCTCCCGGGTCGCCGCCCGGACCAGGAGGGGGCCCGCCGCCCCCAGAAGGAAGGCGGCGGGGAAGAAGAGGAGAACCGCCACCGCCAGCGCTCCCCCCGCCATCCCCAGTCGGCTCAGAAGGAGGTCGGGGAGATCCCCCCGGAGGAGGGGGAGTAGGACGGAAATCGCCGATATCAGGAGGAGGGGGCCCAGCTCTCTCGGCCCCTTCCGGGAACGACTCCCCCCCCAACCGTTCCCCAACGCCACCCCCGCGAGCACGGCGGTGATGACGGCGGTCCAGGGGACCACCGAGGTCCCGAAGGTGGGAGCCAGGAGGCGGGCTCCCACCAGCTCCACCACCATCACGGCGCCACCCACGAGGAAGGAGGCAAGCCAGAGGAGGGGCATCACGAAGGGTGTTCCGTGCTTCGGAGTACCGGCGCTCTCCCACCATCACCATTCATGGCGCACTCCTCCTGCGGTTTTGCGCCCAACGTTGACTTTACCGAAGATTGACCTGGGATTAATCGTAGCTTCCCAGTAGAGTGGCAACCCGGGGAGGGCCACCTCCATCCCATTCGCCAGACCTCCCCCGATCCACCCCTTCGGTACAGGAGCAGCCCATGTCTTCCCTCCCGGGAGCTCTTCCCCTCCCATCACACCGGCCCCGCCGGGGAGCCGCCACGGGGGCCCTGGCCCTTGCGCTCCTCTTCCTTGCTCCGGCCATGGTGAACGGCCAGGAAGCCCCAGGAACCTTCCCCTTCGAGCAGTACACGTTGGACAACGGGCTTCAGGTGATCCTGGCTCCCGACCCGGGCGCCACCGCCGTGGCGGTGAACCTCTGGTACAACGCTGGGAGCCGGCATGAGCGGCCCGGTCGCTCCGGCTTCGCCCATCTTTTTGAGCACCTCATGTTCCAGGGCTCGGAAAATGTCGCCGCCGGAGAGCACTTCCAGTATGTGGAGAGGGCCGGAGGGAGCCTGAACGCCTCCGTCACCGAGGACCGGACCAACTACTTCCAGACCGTCCCACCGGAACGGATGAATCTGGCGCTCTGGCTCGAGTCGGATCGGATGCGCTCCCTTCAGGTGAATGCCGAGAACATGGCTCGGGAGGTGGAGGTGGTGAAGGAGGAGCGACGCCTCCGCATCGACAACGCCCCCTACGGAAGCTCCCAGCTCCAGTGGGCCTACTACGCCGCGTACGACTCGGCCTCGTGCTTCGCCTACGCCCACTCCCCCATCGGCTCCATGGACGATCTGGATGCGGCGGAGCTCGTCGACGTCCAGGAGTTCTTCAACCTCTACTACGCCCCGAACAACGCGACTCTCGTGGTGGTGGGGGACTTCGATGCCGATGAGGCGAAATCCATCGTCGAGAGCTACTTCGGCGACATCCCCCGAGGGGCCGACCCCCCGGAGGTCCGGTGCGAAGACCCCTTCCGGCACCTCCCGGTATCCATGGAGGTCCACGATCCCAACGCCACCCTCCCGGCCATCTGGGTATCCTGGGGATCGGTTTCCCGGAGCCACCCCGACGCGGCTGCCCTCGACGTTCTCGGACGAATCCTGGGAACCGGCGAGACCTCTCGGCTGAACCTCCGCCTGGTCCGGAACGAGCAGGCGGCGCTTCAGGCGGTGGCCATGTCCCAGCCCCGCCTCGGCCCAGGTCTCTTCTCCTTCCTGGCGCTGGCCAACCAGGGGGTGGAGTTGGAGCGACTCCTCGAACTCCTCGACGAAGAGGTTGCCCGCATCGTGACCGATGGAATCACCGAAGACGAACTCACCCGCGCCCGGAACCAGGTCCGTGCCCAGACCATCGCCGGGCGCCAGTCCGTCATGGGGCGCGCCGAAGCCCTCCAGTCGGCCAACCACTTCTTCGGCGACCCCGGCGCCATCGCCGCCACCGTGGATCGGATCGCCGCCGTCACCGCCGAGGACGTCCGGCGGGTGGCCGAGCGCTACCTCACCAACGACAACCGCACCGTGATCTTCACCCGTCCCGGGCCCGCACCCGAGGAGGACCGATGAGCCGCGCACCCCGTCGGGCCCCTGTGGCCCTCACCCTCGCCCTCTCCCTGGGAGGATGGGCCGCCGGCGCCGTCCAGGCCCAGGAGCGACCCACCTCCCCGCCCCCGCCGCTGGCGGAGCGACCCATCACCTTCCCCGGATTCGCCGATTTCCGCCTGGAGAACGGACTTCGGGTGGTGGTAGTGGAGTACGGTACCCAGCCCCTCACGAGCGCCCGACTCTACTTCCCCACCGGGAGCGCCTCCGAGGCGCCGGGTCAGGAGGGGCTCGCCTCTCTCACCGGCCAGCTCCTTACCCAGGGGACCACCACCCGCTCCGCCGAGGAGTTCGCCGCCACCATCGAGGGAGTGGGAGGGACCGTCTCCGCCTCGGGGGGGCGCGACCAGTTCACCATCTTCGCCTTCGCCCTCACAGAACATCTGGATCTGGCCATGGAGCTCATGGCCGATGCGGCGCTGAACGCCACCTTCCCGGAAGATGAGGTGGAGCTCATGCGGCGCAGGGTCCTCTCCTCCCTCCAGGCCGAGCAGGGGCAGCCCCAGGCCATCGCCAACCGGCACTTCCGGAAGCTCCTGTACGGAGACATGCATCCGTACGGTCGGAGCTCCACCCCCGAGTCGGTTCGAGCCCTCACCCGAGACGATTTGGTTGCCTTCCGGGATCGGGCCCTCACCGCCGACGGCGCCCTTCTGGTTCTGGCCGGTCGGATCACCCGGGACGAGGCCGAGCGCCTGGCCCAGCGCCACTTTTCTGCGCTCCCCACAGGTTCGGCGGTGGTGGTGGATTTCCCGGAGGTGGCCGACGCCCCCTCCCCCCGGATCGTGCTGGTGAATCGACCGGGCTCCGCCCAGTCGGTCATCTCCATCGGGAACCCGGGGGTCCGCCCCGGTGACCCGGACTACTTCCCCCTCGTGGTCATGGATCGAGTCCTGGGGGGCGGGGCCGATTCCCGCCTCTTCCGGATTCTCCGGGAAGAGAAGGGGTGGACCTATGGAGCCTACTCCTCCTTCGACCGCCCAGCCGATGTGGGGGTGGTCTCCGCCGGAACCGAGGTGCGCACAGAGGTCACCGACTCAGCGCTGGTGGAGATCGTGAACCAGCTCCATCGCCTCCGGAACGAACCGGTCCCCGATGACGAGCTGGAAGGGGCCATCAACTTCCTCGCCGGAAGCTTCCCCCTCCGCCTCGAAACCGCCGACCAGGTGGCCACCCAGGTGGCGAACACGCTCTTCCGGGGCCGCCCCATGGAGGAGGTGACCGAGTACCCGCAACGAATCCGCGCCGTCACCGCCGAAGATGTGCAACGGGTGGCGAACCGGTACCTCCGCCCCGAGGGCGCCACCCTCCTCGTGGTGGGTGACGGCCCCCGCATCACCGAGTCCCTCGAGGCCATCGCGCCGGTGGACTTCATGGCCGTGGACGGAACCCCCCTCACCCGCGACGTGGTCATGGGTGTGGGCGCCGCCGTCGCCGCCTGGGACGCCGCAGCCCTCACCCCCCATACCCGACGCTACGACGTATACATGCAGGACAATGTCCTGGGGAGCGCCGAGTACCAGCTCCAGCGGGAGGGGGACGAGTGGGTGGCCGTCCAGACCCAGAATGTGGCCGGGACCACCGCCCGCACCGAAATTCGATTTGACGATGCGCTCACCCCCCGCTCCCTCTCCCAGGAAACGGGAGGGATGATGGCCATCCGCGCCGACCTCCGGGTGGAGGACGGTCGGATCATCGGGGACCTCCAACTCCCTCCGCAGGCGGGCGGGGATCGGGAACTCGACGAGGAACTCCCGGCGGGAGCCCTCCTCTCGGGGATGGATGAGTACGCCCTCGCCCTGGGTGAACTGGGCCCCGATGCCCGTCTCACCCTCCCGGTCTTCGACGTGACGCAGGGCACCACCACCCAGGTGCAGGCCCGCGTCATCGGGGAAGAGCGGATCGCCCTCGCCGGAGGGGAGTTCGACACCTGGCAGGTGGAGCTCTCAGGTGGTCCCCTCCCCCTCATCCTCTACCTCAGGAAGGAGGCGCCCCACTACCTCATCCGCCAGGAGTTCGCCGGTCAACCCATCCGCTTCGATCTGACCCTCCTGGACGAGAGCCGCTGACGCCGGAGAGCGCTTCGCGGTAGGATGGGGGCGGGGGGGGACACCCCTCCCGCCCCCTCCGCTTTTCCGGCGCGTCGCCGGGCCCTACCATCGGAAGGTGAACCGGCACCCTCCCTCCCCAACCCTCCCCGTAGCGCTCCTGGTCGGGAGCCTCGTCACCCTCGCCCTCCTGGGGCCGAACCGGGAGAACCTCCTCCTCGCGCTCCTCCCCTGGAGCGTCGCGTTTTTCGCCCTCCTCCGACTCCGGCGGGACCACGGCACGTGGCTGGATCGGGGGCCCATCCTCCTGGGTGGTGCCTTCGCCTTTCGCCTCCTCTTCCTCCCCACCCTCCCCGACCTCTCCGACGACCTCTATCGCTATCTCTGGGACGGGCTCGTCCTGGTCTCCGGGGTGAACCCGTATCGGCACCTCCCCTCGGACCCGGCGCTCGCCCCCCTCGCCGACCCCCTCCTCCTGGGGGCCATGAACTCGGCCGGGTACTTCAGCGTCTACCCTCCCCTTTCCCAGGCCATCTTCGCGCTGGGAGGATGGGTCCACGGGCACCTCGGATTCCCCGCATCCGCATACGCCCTGAAGGGCGGGTTCCTCGTCCTGGAGGGGGCGGGACTCCTCCTCCTTCATCGAGCGCTCCTCCGCTTCGGCATCCCGGGACGGGATCTGGCCCTTTACGCCTGGAACCCCCTCGTCCTGGTGACCCTCGCCGGCTCCGGACACTCGGAAGCGGGGATGGTTCTGGGGATGGGACTTCTGGCTTACGCCCTCTCCTCCGCACGCCCGGCGACGGCGTGGATCGGCCTCGCCCTCCACGCCGATCAGCCAGGCGATGCGGTGGACCAGCACGCGGGTCTTGCCGG